>JBAZVV010000028.1:0-13503 GCA_041660685.1 Candidatus Altimarinota bacterium
TTCCTCTATATAATCACGAAATACTGGGAATTTCACCACGTGATTTTTAGAAACATTAAGAAGAATAGCAATATCTGGTGGGGCGATATCTATGAGAAAATCCATCTCTCCCGGATGATCCACCCCATATTCGAGAACAAGATATCGTGGATATGTTTTCTTAAAAAGAAGATAAATACCTTTCAGAAAAATCAAAATCCAGAGAAAAGGATTACTATTTGGCGACTTCACTTGCAAAATAGTCATCGGGATACCAAACTCTCCATTATAATTGAAAGGAGACTTGTATACTCGATCTCCATGAAGTGTGCATAGAAAGTCAAATACAAAGTTCGTTGCTGTTGTCTTCCCTACGGTTCAAGTAATCCCTATAACAAAAGGGCGATGTCTTTTAATAATTTGTTTCGTGAGTTTTCAAAGCAGAATAAGTACGATTTTTTTCATGTAAATACATAAAGAATAAAAAGTATATTATCTCTAAAATCCAGTAATAATACACAAATACCTGAAATTTAAACTCAAATATTTCCGATACTATATGGAAGAATGGAAAAGTTGCAAAAAATTTTCCAAAAGACTGCCTGAAAAAGATGAAAATAATATCATTATTTTGAGAGAGATATCCTTGTAAAAAAGTAGTTACTAAGGAATAGGAAATATACTTCCTCTCGAATAAAGTGTCTTTTTATCAGGAGAAATGATGGAAGGGAAAATAATATCACAACTCCGTACTGTGGCAATAAAATCAGAAGCGTATTGACAAGGACAAGTTGCACATTGAACATTTCCTTGTATGATTCCAGAACTTTGGATTTTATCTGAAAGACACACACTCGTGGTATTGTTTCCATCTATAATATTTCCAGATCCATATTCTACTACCAAAGGACATCATTTATTGGAAAGTGGACCGAAGACATTTGGACACATATCGAGGAGATTTCCTGCAGCATCATAGTTCAATATCCCATCACCATCTGGATCCAGATTCGCAGTTATAAGAACAACCAGTTGTGCATATGCGATATTTCCAGCAGCATCATATACAGTTACTGATACAGGATATACTCCTGGGGTCGTGAAGATATGGGAAGGATTTTGAGCAGTACTCGTAGTTCCATCTCAAAAATTCCAACTATAGGTATAATTTCCTACTCCTCCTGTCGCAGTAGCAGTGAATGGTACGGGAACTCCTACTATTCCATTGAGAGATGAGGCAGTAGTTCATAATCCATTATTATTATTAGTATTGGTATTTCAGGCAGTATTAATATTTCCATTATTGACAGTATTTGTACTTAATGGAGAAGAAGTTCCTATTTGTACAGATATACCAGTAGAAGTATTACTTGAAGCAGAACCAACAAATACTTGTTGATAAGAAGTAGAAGTATTGCCATTTGCATCCGTAACAACGAGTTGTACAATCCATGATCCAGTAGATCCAAGATTGAAATTATCTAAATAATTTCCTGTTGCCGTCTGTTGTACTCCTGTAGTAGTATTGGTAAATGTCCAGTTATATTGAAGTGGATTCGTAACACTTCCTGTTGCATATCATCCAAAATCATAGACCATCTGTGTACTATTTGGAAAAGTAGTTACAGGACTTCCGATACTTGAAGCAGGTGTTTGTACTGCATCAAAAATCTTAATAATAGATGCAAAATTAGAGATTATCTGAGCGTTATTTTTAACACTACACATATTAATCGTAAAAATCTTCGAGGCCATGAGTACAAATTCTTTTCGTGTGATATACTCATTTGGGAATATTTTTTTATCTATCGAAAGAGTAATAAGTCCAGATTCTACCGCTTTTTGTGCATATCCATACCAGTATGTATCAACATCTTGTATGATGAGATTTTTCGTATAAGGATTACTATTATATAAATCATTCCAGAGTCCTGCCTGACGTAAAAGTACTGCCACGGCCTCTATTCTTGTGATATTGTTTGCTGGACAAAATGGAACTTGTGAAAAAGTTTGATTATTCTGACATTGTGTATTTCCAGTTGCATCCAGTGTATATCCTCGAACAATCTCTTTTTCTTTTGCATATGAGATACAATAGAAATACTTATTAGTTTTTAAAATATCTACAAATGGATTACTCGTATAATGGAGAATATCAGCAATACTCGGCGTAATACATTTTTGACAACTGACTCAGACAGTAATCGCTACGAATTCATCACGCGGGAGAAGTCCATCTGGGTGAAAGAAATGATCAGAAGTGTCGGAAATAACTCCTGCATCAAACATATATTTGAGATCAGAATAATAGGAAGTCTGCGATGAGACATCGGTAAATGGCAATCCTTCTGCATACACAAAAGAGGGAGTTATGAGCAAAAGGAAAAGGAGAAACTTTCTAAACATAAGAGGTCATATCTATAAAAATATATAAATCCCAAGTACTATATCATATAAATACCCTATAAACAAAAAAATTATAAGTTCAATACGTTTATCTTCCAATTTCCTTTAGGAAGTGTATTTCCGAGAATCCACTGATTAAGTTGTCTCGTCATTGCATAATCATATTTATTCGAAAAACACCAATCCTTGATATCCGTCAGTTCAGCAACCTCAATAGTTTTGGTTTTAGGAGTTGTAAAAACATCCCCAAGTTCATCAGTATTGAAAACTTCGTATCTATTTTCCATCAGATATTTTATCGCAATTATTCGGAAAAGATATCGAGTTGTTTCCTCATTCAAATACAAATCATAATAGGAAGTAACTTTCTGATCATCGAGTGCACGCCTCAGGCCATTTTCTCAGCGATTATAAGCAGCAGCTACGAGTGTCCAGTCATGAAAGTCTGCATAGAGTTTCTGAAAATATGCAATCGCAGCATCGGTTTCGAGTTCAAAATTATATCGCTCATCTACATTGTCATTTATTTGTAACTTATACTGTTTCGCAGTATCAGGTACAAATTGCCAAATCCCACCAGCTCCAGCAGTACTCAGGGATTCATTCCGAAGTCCACTTTCTGCGATAGCGAGATATTTAAAATCATCAGGAATTCCTGCTGCTTTGAGTTTCTTTTCTATATAAGGAATATAGAGTGGTTCTCTTTTGTGATAGAGAACGAACTGATAGAGATTGAATCGTGTTACGGAAAGTTCTTTCTCGAACTTTTCTAGATTATAGTAATATTTCCCCTCAAAAGATACTTTTTCTCCTGCAAAATTCACTTTGGAATAATCGATAATCTTCGAGAGGTCCGCATTATGTTGAGAGCTTTTTCCAACAAAGAGAAATATCCCAATACTCACAAAAAGAATCAAAATAGAAACAATAAGAATGAGACGGCTTTTGCTCATAAATAGAAATTATACGGTAATATATACTTTTCTTTCATCTTCTTTTTCTGTTTTGAGAATCTGTATATCGATGGTTGGCTTATATCTGCCTTCGAGAATTTCTGGCCATTCTATAAGACAGATATTATCAGGATTATCAAGGATCTCTTCTCCTCAGATATTTACGAAATCATCATAATTGTGCAAACGATACAAATCAAAATGGTAAATATTCTGTTCATATCTATTATAATAGGTGTAAGTCGGACTTTTCACAGCTATCGACGTACTAAGAAGAGTAGAAATAATATGCTTCGAAAGAGTAGTTTTTCCCGCTCCGAGATCTCATCGCAGAAATATCCTCTCCCCCTTCTTGGGTCAGATAGGAAATCCTGAAAGCTTTTCTTTCGTGAGAATATACATCATTTTATCTTGCATAATTTGCATTATATGAAATATTGTGCTAATATCAATCTGTTATATTTATTTCGTATTTTCTATTTATGAATACTACTACAGAACAAATTGCACAACAAAAATCGGACAAACAGTCTACGCAAAGCATACTCCTTATAGCATCTGCTACACTTTTCGCAATCATTTGTGCTATATCCACTTTTTTCTTTTTTGAAAATATGCGAATCACTTCTGCTATCGAAAAAGCCCAAGCAGATAGTACTCAATATATCGCAAGTATCGAGAAAATAAAAAGTGATAAAAAAATTATCGCCGCGGAACTTGTTACAAATAACAAAACTACCATTCTCCAAGATATCAAGAAAAGTGAAGCTCAGTTATATGTTACTGAACTTACAAATATTGCGAGAAAATATAAGATGATTTTCACAGGATTTTCCTATGAAAATGGAAAAGTTACCACTTCCGCAGTGTCTATTCCTGAAACAATTCTCGCAGGAGATGACGGAATCAGAAAAATATCTCAATTCATCGGAGACTATAGAACAGGAAGTGGTAGTCTTTTCCAACTTGCCCCAGTACTCACTGTTTCTGGACATGAACAAAAACGTAATTTTTCTATAGAATTTAGCGTAGCAAATACTCCTCAACAATAAAATTTTATATTACCATAATCTCTTACATATTACCAATTATGCAAACAAATCTTCAAAATGTGGACGACAATAAGAAACAGATTATCGCAATAATATTGCTCTGTTTGAGTATTCTCATTGGATTCTTTTTCACTATCGATCAGTGATACGGTTATATAGAACACAAAGATACTCTTAATTTAGCACAAAAAGATGTCATCGCACAAAAAGACACTCTCGATAAGTTACAAATTATGAAAGATAATATCGAAAAAGACTCAACTCTGCAAACTGAAATCTCACGATATGGGGGCGAATTCCGAGAAGATACCATTCTAGATAGCATATTTTCCCCAGCAAATGCCGGAATAAGTATCGCAAACATTTCCATGTCCAAAGGAGAAAAAACAGCAAATGGACTCTCACTTGCAAATATTTCTCTGTCGTTTAAGGCACAGGATACGTACACTCTCAGTACTTTTCTCAATTACCTGACGGAAGGGAAAAATAATAGCAAATCCTATATTATTAAGAACTTTTCATTTCCTCTCGATACGACCAAAAATGAGGCAGTTTCTGCAAGCATAGAACTTAGTATGTACTATTTTGAATAATCTCCACTAAACCTTATAAAATATGAAAACAGAGCCTCTACAAACTATACAAAAAATACCAGAAATTCGATTCTGGCACCGTATTAGCATCAAAGAAAAAGCACTCTTTTACGAACACCTTGCGAATATGGTGGACGGTGGAGTGAGTGTTATCTCTGCTCTTCGCTCGTTTCTCGATAAAAATAGAAATATCAAACTGGAAGTTGAAATCAATAATCTGCTCGTTTTTGTCGAATCCGGAGATAGTTTCAGTATCGCCATGAAGAAGCTTCCAAGTATTTTTGATCGACGAGAAATTGCTATTATAGAGGCTGGAGAGCAGTCTGGTACTATGCAACATTCTTTTGTAAGCCTTGCAAATGAGCTGAGAAATCAGGAAGAACTGAAATCAAAAGTAAAAGGAGCGCTTACATATCCATTTATCATTGTACTCTTTTTAATCGGAGCGGTTATGACGATTATGACCTACATAATCCCGAAACTCGAACCACTTTTTACAAACACAGGAGTAGAACTTCCTTTTGCTACCCAGGCACTCATTGGGACAAGTCGATTCATTCAAAGTAATTTCTGGGGAATTATCATATTTACTATCATTACTGTTTTAGCTTTTCAGGCCTATGCGAAAAGTATAACTGGACGACGAGCACTCGATGCATTTTATCTCAAGATACCCGTAGTCGGAGATGTCTATCGTAACTATACAATTGTGCGAGTTGCCTCAACTCTTTCACTCCTCCTCGAAGCAGGAATTCCTATCGTTCGAACTCTCACTCTGACAGGGGAAGGAAGCAATAATATCGTGTTTCAAGAAAAAATAGAAGCCGTTTCTAGAAATGTACAAAACGGAAAAAAAATAGCAGAAAGTATTGAGGAATCTGATCCGAATTTCAAAGTATTTACTCAAGATTTCTACCAAATTATCTCTGCTGGAGAACGTACTTCCACAGTCAATAAAGTTTGTCACAAGCTTGCTATTCAATATACACGAGAAGTTGATAGTTCTATCGCTGTACTCGTTCGTTTCATAGAACCACTTGCTATCCTCATAGCCGGGATATTCGTCCTTTGGTTCGCCTTCGGGATATTCGCTGCAGTATTGAAAATTACAGAAACGGTAGCATAAAGACAAACAAATACTCTCAAGCTTGAGAGTATTTGTTTGTCTATTCAAGAAATCCTTTATTTTTTTCGTACCTCATCTATAATATGCTTTGGCAACATCACTAGATCTCCGAGAAGTATTAGGAGAAACTTGAGTATAGCATGAGCAGAATCCAATGCCCCCACTCCGATTCCTGCGAGATCTATGATGATATTTTCACCGAGCTTACTTTCTTCCAGTTTCTTGATCCAAGGAAATCGAGCAGTCAGATATGCCACTTTATCGATGGTATATTCTTTGGATTCATTCAAATTACTAAGTTCCAGTTTTAACTCTTTGAGTCCCGATACGACGAGTTGTTCTACTTCCCGGAAAAGTGACAATATATCTTGAAGCACTTCATCGGAAATATCTGCCCCTTCGAGCTTCTTCTCTTTCTGGAGTTCTGATTGGAGCCCTTCTAGGCCTTTCCCCACTTCTATACGATGAATCAGTGCGAGGATTTCTTTTTTCGTCATATGACTATTAAGACTCTTGAGTGTACTGACAATCTGATTTTCAAGATCAGTTTTTTCTTTATCTTTCAGAACACCTGCTTGTTGTTCAGGCGAAACAGGTTTTTTGATAATTTCTTTTACAGGATCTCTTCGTTCGTGAGACATAGTCTAATAACTAAAAAATAAAATTATTGTATACTTCCACTCATATTCAAGCTTCCTGTTTGAGTTTGTTTCATAGCTTCTATCTTTTTCAGAAGTTCATCTGCCTCATGTCCAAATATACCATCTGGATCGATTTCTTTTGTAGATTGTATATATTCTCTCGCAGAAGTATAATTATTTTTAGAAAAATGCCATTTTGCAAACCCGAGAACTGCACCAGGATTAGTAGGGTTGAGAGAATAGGCTTTATTGAAATCTAATAATGCACGATCCAAATCATTGTTCAAAATATATAAATTTCATCGAAGTACATAGAGCATATCAGAATCACCAAACTTTTCTATTCCTGCGTTTGCCCAGAGAAAACCTTTCGAGACATCATTTTCTTGTAAAGCCGTATGTACAGCGATAATGAAATCATCTTCTTTCACATCCGATTCTTTGAGAAGATACCGAAATATCTTAAACATACTCTTAATATCTCCGAGTGTATAATAATTATATATAAGACGTCGTTCGAGCTCAGTTTTTGGCATATATCCATTAAGAACGGCGGTATTAAAATACATATTGGAAGTCGCGTATTCTTGCGTATTATAGTTCGTAAGTCAGAGTGTATAAGCCACGGTTATGTCTTTTGGATCGAAAGTATAATATTTCCCGAGAAATACATTTGCTTCCCGATATTTTCCAATCTCGTAATTACAGTACCCCGCAATTTTGTAAGCAATCTTATAATCTGGTCGTTTTTGAATAATTTCTTCGGCAATTTTTGCGCCCGCCAAATATTCCTTTGCTTGGAAAAATGCCCCCGCGATGAGGATATTTCTATAGTGGAAATCGGTACTCACATTCATATAGGTATCGATGATATTTTTCAATTTATTGGTCGGTTCATAGCTTCCAGAGTAGGAATCCAATCCAACGATACAATTATGAATCCCTGTATAACAATTTTCTATATATCCATAATACGCGATCTGATCCGTCGTAAGTCCCATTTTCTGAATCTCCACACTTTTATCCGTCACTTTTTCATCGAACATAAGAGCTGAAATGGCTTGTTGTTTTTCTGACTCTTCCAAATCGATAAATGGAACTTTTGTATAATATTCATACGCATGTGCAAAATCTTTCATATCAAAATATACACCTGCAATTTTACGTTCCAAAACATGATCATTGTTTAAGCGTTTATACGCATTAAGATAATAGGAAAGTGCTGTTTCCTGATCGTTCTTGAGTGAGAAATAATCTCCTTTTCGGATAACGGAACGGAAGTTAATTCGACGTTTGGATTCCTGTAATTTTTCTTCCTGTAATTGTCCTGCTTCAATAGTATTTTCACCTCCTGTTTGTATACTTCCAGAAACATCCAAAAGAGCTCCAGAATAATTCTGTACTCAGTTTTCTCCTTTTATGGAAGTGGAAAATGGAAGTGTACAAGAAGTGAGGAGGAAAAGGGAAATAGGAATAAGGAGTTTTTTCATACAAAAATGGGAATATTAATCTATAACTTCTTTCAAGATACCATCAAAGCTTGTGTTGCTTCATCTTTAATATCCATTAAATTTGCATCATTAGGAAAATTACAGAGTCATTCTTCAATAATACTTATTGCTTCTGTATATTTTTTTAATTCTATTAAAACACGAGCGATATTAAACATAAGTCCTGAGGAGGTCATCCCTAAGTTTTTCGCTTCTTTATAGCAATCAAGTGTACTGTTTAGATCTTTTGGGTTTTGCTCATAAAATATAATTCACAAGTGTCTAAAACACATTGCTCGTTGTTCTTTGGTAAGATTATTTTTTTTAAGTAAAACTTCATATTTTACCTTTGCCTCATTATAACGTTTTCATCATAAAAGTCATATTGCAACAGAAAAATCAGTAATAAATTCAATAGATTGCTTAATAACATCCTGTTCTTTTTTTAAAAAATCTTCTTTTTCACTATAATTTTTTTCTAATTTTTCTTTTTCTTTTTCCGCAATTTCTCATAACTCTTGGATTCTTTTAAATGCTTCATCTTGAACTTCTTTTAAAGATTTTTTTATCGAAATTACATTGTAAGCAAAAACTAAGGATGCTATTGTGGTAACAATTGTTATGAGTGTTGCTATAACTGTTAACCACCAATCCACCTTCTTTTGTCCTTGTTCAAGAACTTCCTTTTTAAGATTTAATAGCTCGTCTTTTTTACTGACTAATTCTAGAATAGTTCAAGAATTATCCTGAACAAAAATATTTATCCGTTCTTTTATCAAAGAATCGATTTGTCCAACAGGAATTTGAATTTCCCCTGTTTGTGCAAACACAGGAAAAATAAACAAGATTCCGAGAATAAAACCAAACTTTATCTTTCAAGCAAGAGTCATAATTCCATGGATTAGAATATACAATTTCAATTATTCTCCTCTCAACTGAATCCCCAACACTTTCAAATCTGCATCGTCGATAACACTTGGTGCATTCATCATAACATCCTCGGCTTTTCCAGACTTTGGAAAGGCATAAACTTCTCGGATATTTTCCTCATCTTTGAGAATCATCAAGAGTCGATCAAATCCGAAGGCGAATCCTCCGTGTGGAGGCACTCCGTATTGGAACGCATTATACATCGCTCCAAATTTTTCTTTCACTTCTTCTTCTCCTTTTCCAACAATTTCAAACGCTTTTACGAGCGCTCTCAGATCATGATTTCGGATAGAACCAGAAAGAACTTCATATCCATTACACGCAAGGTCATACTGCATACCGTAAATCTCTGTCGGTTCTGGATTATCAAACGCTGCCGCCCCACCGTGAGGCATAGAAAATGGATTATGCTCGAAATCGATTAATCCATCATCTTTTCGTTCAAACATTGGAAAATCTGTTACCCAAGCAAATGCAAGTTCATTTTTATCTGCGAGATTATATTTGTCACGAAGGGCGATTCGAACCGCTCCGAGAACTTTTGTTACCAACGCATACTCCCCTGCTCCGAAGAAAATCATATCTCCAGCTTTTGGTTGAAGTTTTTCTTCAAGTGCTTTCATTTCCGCCTCAGAAAAGAATTTCAAAATCGGACTTCGTGGACCGTCATTCTCATAAATTATATAAGCAAGACCTTTCGCTCCATGACTCTGAGCTACTCCCGTGATTGAATCGATTTCACTTCGACTCATCGCAACATTTTCGAGTTTCATCGCTTTCACCACTCCGCCACTTGCAACTGCTCCTTGAAACACGGAGAATCCAGAATCTCGAAAATCAGCCGTGAAATCTTCAAAATGAAGATCGAATCGAACATCTGGTTTATCACTTCCATAGAGATTTTTTGCTTCTTTATGGGTAAATCGATAAATTTTATTTTCTCGGATATGTTTCTCTGGAGAGATTCCTGGAATCAAATCTTTCACGAAAGATTCTGCCATTTGAAATACATCTTCTTGTTCTACGAAACTCATTTCACAATCGATCTGATAGAACTCACAAGAATGTCGATCTGCACGTGGGTCTTCATCTCGGAAACACGGAGCAATCTGGAAGTATTTATCTATTCCTCCAACCATAAGGAGTTGCTTGTATTGTTGTGGTGCTTGTGGAAGTGCATAGAATTTCCCATTATGAAGTCGTGATGGGATAAGGAAATCTCGAGCTCCTTCGGGAGAACTTACCGTGAAAATAGGAGTCTGTACTTCCGTAAATCCCTGAGTCGTAAACCAATTTCGAGTGAAATGATTCATAACCGCACGGAATTTTATATTTTCCAAAACTTTCGCTCGACGGATATCGAGATATCGGTGTCGAAAACGGATTTCTTCATTAGCGGTCGTATGGTCAGAAATCTCAAATGGAGGAGTTTTGGATTCTGCGAGAATCTCCGCAAAGAGAGTAATAATTTCTATCTCTCCGGTCACGAGATTTGGATTCGATTGTCCTTCTGGGCGGTGTCGTACTTTTCCCGTAAGTTTCACGACATATTCACTTCGAAAAGTATCAGCTATTTTCCAAGCAGATTCATTGTCTTGTGGATCAAAAACCATCTGAGTAATCCCATAACGGTCTCGGAGATCGATAAATATAATCCCTCCGTGGTCACGACGGTTCGCTACCCATCCAGAAAGTGTCACTTCTTGTCCAATATGTTTTGCGGTAAGTTCTCCGCAGGTGTGTGTTCGGTGCATAGTGTATAGTAAATTAAAAATTAATAATTATGAATTATGTTGTATGCTTTAGAATTCCAAAAAATGACGATATCTATAACCAGGGTTTTTAGGGGTAAAACTGTTTGAGAGCGATGATAAGTAGTTTATTTGTTGCTACCAGACGAGTTTTTTACCCTTAAAAGCTTTTGGTACTTTTGGCTACAAAAGTATAAAGAACTATTTTTTTACCCATAGATTCCTCCACTTTGGTCAGAATGACAAAAAAATAAAAAAGCACACAAAATAAAGATTTTATGTGCTTCGGTTCGATATTTCGAAAGGTGCCACCGAGGCTGTACTTAATTATATTCTATAACGGGAACTCCCGGGAGGTTCTAATTTATCCGTCATGCTGAATTTATTTCAGCATCTTCCTATTTCTCAAGGATGACAAAGATATTTCTTCCTCCAGCATCGCGGGTGTTGACCGCTCAATCGCTTTTGATGGAGAGATAGTATGAAAATATGAGAGAAAGTCAAAAGAAAATATACCTGTTATTTCTGAGTAGTATTTCCATATATTTCTTTCCCAATATCCACTACTTCCTGTTGTAATGTAATAATTTCCGGAGTCCAAAACGTTTTCATTTCTGTATTCAAACTAGCAAGTTTTGCTTGGTTTTTCTGAATATAATCTTTATATTCTTGACTCGTATTCATTTTTTGTATAAGAGTATTTTTTTGATTCATCAATCCCTGTATATCTGTGCTTAAAGTATTTTTGGGTGAAATAACATTATAAGGATTCTTTAGAATATTTTGAATCTGCAGATCGAGTTCTTGAAGTTCTGGAGTCCAAAGTTCTTTTGCTTCATAAATGGTAATAATATTCTTTTGTATCTCTTTATATTTTGGGATTTCTATTTTGGATATAAGTATTCAGAGTGTCATTTGTTTCTTTTGAAATTCTACAAATCGCGGATGATCCTTTTTTGGATCTTTTAAAACAGATGGACTAATAACTGATAAATCTGCTATTGACGTCACACTTTCTATCCGACTCTTCATCTTTTCTTGGATTATAGAAATGGAACTTCCCGATGATATTGTCTGATTAAGTGGTTTATTTATTCTTCTCACTGGGATAGTGGGCGTTTGAATAACTCACGTAGTTATGAGTATCTCAGGTACTTCTGTCTTTACAAGAGTAATATCTTGCTTCCCACAAGATACCAGAAACAGAGTAGAGATACAGAAAATAGATATACATTTACTAACAAGGATAGTTTCTTTCTGAATTTGGTAATGTATTTTTCACATACAAGAGAGGAATCTTAAAGAATATTATTTTATTGACATACGTTCGTACAACTCAGAGTACCAGCTGCCGAATAAGAACAGGCAGTTCAATAAAGATAGTCATAGACACCACATATATTGTGCCATGTTGGTTCTCCAGAACATGTATATAATGTATTTCCGACAGGACTACCACCACATATACAGTTACTGCAGGAATATCCAGTATATGTACTATTTACTGTTTTAGTACAAGTTCATAAATTAGCAGGACCACTACAAGATGTTTGACTCGTATTTCCACACTGGTAAGTAGTAGTGATAGTACCAACACTTCCACATGCAGCATTACAAGCAGATGTGGATATAACGGTAGTTGGAGAACAGCAAGCCTGTGTATTACAAGATGCCCCCACTCCTGCATATTGTCATTGTGTAATCGGACAAGTTCCTCCGTTACTTTCTACAACTGTTTTTGTGTAATAAAGAGAATAATTTCCTCATCCGCATGAAGCACTGCAAGATCCTCATTGGTAGGTTGTATAACTACAATTCACCGGACATGGCAAATTCGCTTTACTACAACTTACATTTGTTCATCAGTTTAATCAGTTACAACTCCATGTAGCAGATCCTCCACAAGATCCTGCAATATTAGATACGGAAGTTCCTGCTGAACAGGCGAAATTGGTGGCATTGTTACAGGAACCATTCACCGGACAACCCTGTACATTACAAGTCTGACTCACTACGGGTTTTACTCCTAAACAATTCGCATCAGCTATAACCGTTCCAGTACTTGTTTGACAGGTAACTGTTCGGGATTGTGTTCCTCATCAACAACTCTGACTACAACTTCCCCAGGTAGTAGATACCCAAGTATTCTGAGAACAGAGTTGATTGGTATTATCCCAGGTATATCCCGTACTACAATCAAAAGTACAAATATTTGGCACAGTGCTTCGTATCCAGTTTTGAGTAATAGTCTGACTGGTTGCTGTGGATTGTGCATTTACTGGTACTGTTCCTCAGCAGACATCAAGTATACAAGCATTTGCTTGATTGACATAGTTAATATTACAAATTACATTCGGTGTTTCTATAGCATGAGTGGTATCTAATATTCCATTGATACATTGTATCTGGAGTGATCCAGTTCCCGAACCATTGGTGACAGTAAGGGGTTTGGTGAATATCTTTGTTTCGTTATGTGCGAGTGCAGATATAGTATATCCACTATAAGCAAGTGGATTACAAGGAATGGTATTGTTTTGAGCTCAGAGTATTTGGGTGATGAGGATATCTCCTGTTCCAGTACT
>JBAZVV010000029.1:0-13151 GCA_041660685.1 Candidatus Altimarinota bacterium
AGGTGTAATCAATGGGAAAACTGGCAATCTCGATTGGGTTTCCGAGAATGTAAGTGGTATCGTAAAAACTGTAAAAGTATGATGGCCAGGACTCGATTACAAAGTATTTGATATTAATGGTGATGGGATAAAAGAATATCATTTTAAGCAGTTCTATGGTAAATATCATTCCTATAAGTTTTTTGAACAGACTGGAAAAGTGTTCGGAGAAACACTCTGGTCTTCACAATGATATGGTGATTACAATGAATGAAGTGATGGTTATCAGCCACAACAATGGTCTATGTGACAAATTAATGGAAAGCTTGTGGTTTGAGCAAAGTGATCAAATACTTTCTCTTTCTATTCAAATAATATAGATTCAAATCTTTCATGAAATCTTAAATTTAAGATGCCATGATTTTGAAAAAATATTGTGGGAGGTAATACTGGAAATGGATGGTCTAGCTCTCTCGGATATTTTTATGATCTCAATGGGGATGGTAATGATGAATACATCTATCGGATCGATGAAGAACTTAATAACAATAAACTATCAAGAATAGGAGTTATCTGATATGAGGATGGTTTAATGAATCAATATTTTTCTCTTTCAAATCCAAGAATCGATGATGGTGCTTGAAACTTGCAATCATTCTGAAATTTTACGAGTATTTTACCATTGAAAAATTCAGCGAATCTCGCAGATAATTATCTTCTCGTTTATGGACGAGATCCAAATAATACCTCAGCGAGCAAATGGATGATGCTAAAATATGACTGAATATCAAATATTGGGCATAAGAAAAATTCTGCAGAAAATGAATCATTTAACTATCAGATAGTATACGATGCTTTCGATAGTTCTTATTCGGTAGCCTGAATTTATAACAATGGAACCAAAGATTATGTCGTATTATATAAATGATGAGAATACTATTTCTATACTTTTAGTGGAACCTCCTCACTCCTTACTCCTTCAACGCTAAAGGTAGCAGGATCATTTTACTGAAATACTTTTTTCGATTGAATATACGACACTATACGAGAGAGAAATAAAAATGCTGGGATTTACCTTGCATGAACAGATTCAGATGGAAATGGAGTAAAGGAATTTATTGTGGCTCAAGGTGGATACTTTAAATATTATGAAATCACCGATAGTTGAGTAACTTTACTCAAGCAGTTCTGACCATATTCAACTGTCCCATGAACAGTGATAAAATGGTGAATATCCACAGATAATAATATATATGGTATGGGATACTCTTCGATAACGAATGCCATTAATTATTATAAAACAAATACTGCATCAGGAAGCTTTGTATTTACAAAACTCACAAACGATAATTTTTATGCTGGATGAGCAATAAGTGATCTTGTTATTTCACGATTATGACAAGGCGCAGAACAGTATAATAAGATTATGATGAGTGGAGTATGAATGTTTGATGCAAGATATGCTACCCCTTCGACCAATCCAATAAAAATTTCCACTGATTTTTTCTACTCGTATGATATGGATTCGGATGGATCAAATGAGGTATTTATCTGAGGGAAAGCATATACTTTTAATACCCCAGGTAATTATACTCTCAAATACAACTATACTGGATGGCTTTGAGATTTAAATAATGATGGTGTTGCTGATCAGGCATATAGTTATTGCTGACCAAAAACTGGAATCCCAAATAATTTATTTTTTACGATAAGGAGTGGTTTTGATGGAAGTCAAATAGTTCCAGATCTTGACTGGTGAAATGGAAATTGATGGTGTGCCTGATGATGATCGTATGCTTCAGTAAGTGAGGATTTTGATGGAGATGGCACTGATGAACTTATCGCCTGAATAGGAGCAAGATCGACCAGGGTTATATCTATTTCTTGAGCGACAGTAACAGAATGAAATCAATTATGAACCTATTGAGAAGAACTCTGACTTGCTTTATATGATTTTGATGGAGATGGAGTCAAAGAGGTTATTAGATGAGATAATAATTCTGGAATTATGAAATGAAGCAAAACTAATAAAACTAATCTGAGTGGTTTAGCAAATATACCTGGGGAGATAAAAAGTACTTGGGGAATATCCGGATGAATGCAATCATTTTTTACGCTTAATAATATTACTTATATAGCTTTCAGATGAGCAGATGGACAAGTTTCATTAAAATCATGGAACGGGAGTAGTATAACGAATCTTTTCAACTCTTATTATCTCAATGCAAAAAAATATTCAACATATCTATCAGTATTAACTGATGGGATTGTACCTATGCCATCAGCAGATGTACTGCTTTGAGATTTTATTGGCAACAATACCGTTCAGGTATTGGTATGAGGTGGAGATGGATATATCTATATTATCGCACTAAATGGAAATATACTTAAGGCTGTAAATATAGGATCTGCGATTAAAAAGATGATAATATGAGATTTGAACGAGGATAATATATTGGATATAGTATTTTCTGCAGAGGATGGATACGTATATCAATTAGGAAGTTCACGAATTGATCCCCCTTCTATTGTACACGATGGGAATATGGGAGGAGATATTTCCTCGCAATCCGATAGAAAAAATGTATGAGTAAATTTTACACCTGTAACAGGAGCTAAATGATATTTCGTACAGTTATATAATAGAACATATAAATCCATAATTTTTGATTGGATAGATCTAGGAGACAAAACATCAGCCTGTATTGTATCGAATGATATAACCACACCCGGCTGTATAAAGGCTACGAAGAATTTTTATCTCAATAATAACTCTATATATGAATGGAGGATTCAATCTTACAATGATGATCTTACATCATCAACCTCATTTTCAAATGGCTTTATCATTAAATAATTTATATTATTAATTTACAATCGATGTTTGAATATTATCTCTCCTATTATAGGATAAGAATTATACTTACAGGAGTATTTCTAATTATCATAGGATGATTTGTATATTATTATATTAATAAGCCTATCGATGATCAATTTTATCAAGTATATATATATCCAAAGGAGTATAGGATTGATTGTGTTGGTGCTGACTTTTGTACCGAACTTGAAAAAGATACACAGTCCATTGAAAATACACATCTCTATTTTATGGCTTCAGAATATAAAGAATCTAGAGATATACTATTTTCCACAGGCTATGTCTCAGGACTATTATCCAAGATTGACGTACCTAAGTTTATTAATAGTGCCTTTGGTGTAACATTTGTACCAAAACAAAAGAATCAGATTATCGATAGTGGAACTTTTCAATGAAAAATACTCAATCAGATGGAGAAAAATTGCTTAGACACTATCAAAACTTCTATTATTATTGGAAGTTTTGATGCTGAAAAAATTATAAATGATAGATTTGCAAATGAATGTACTACGTTTACTAATGAGAATATCCAATCTAGGTCATACATTAATATTACCTGAACAAAGGCAGTTAATATCATTGCTCATGTATCGAAAGTGACATTAAACTATAAATTTTATAAAAAAAGAAATGAATATTTATAGAAATAGATCATAAGGAGATTACTCAAGATTATGTATGAACTTTTACCTGATCTATTAATACAACTCATTTATAAGCATACGAAATGCTCTGAAAAATTATCAACAGATAAAACGACATTATTCCAATTTTCTCTCTCACTTTCCCACTTCTCCATCAATAAGATGTTGAATAATATCTCTGTTTACTTTATGGAGAATTTCTTGAAGTTTCTTGCGGGTTCTTTTACAGAGACCGAGAGTGTTTCTGATTTGTAAAGTTTTATCTGGCCATACAAGAATCTCTACACCATAATCATCTATGAGTTCTTGCCGAACTTTGAGGAAATTCTGTGGATTCTCGATAAGTGGTATGAGTGTTAAAATTCTATCAAGATTTTGTCTCACAAGTTTCAAGGATTTATACTTTTCACCTAGTGGATCTTCCTCAAAAAATCATTCTCGTCCACAATTACAGTTGGGACAAGAGCTATAAATTGAAGAAATATTGCTCATAATTTTGCAAGATATACATTAAAATTATCTTTAATATAATTAATTTTTAATATTTGTCAATTCTCGAAAAATACTACTCATCTAGAAACTTTTTTACCTCATCTATTTCGGTCTGCTCTATCAGTCTCTTGGGTTGCAATAAATTTTCTACTTCCTGTTCTTGTTGTAATAAATTCTGAGCAATTTTTTTCAATTCTGCTTCATTTAGTTTCTTGGATCTCATTCCCTCTTTCCGATTCAGAATCTCTGTCTGGATTTCTCTATGTAGTCATTCTTTCGAATTCATAAGTCCAATCGATTCTTTAGTAAAAAGAATATTTGCAGCATTTTGAAGGGAAATATGTCGGTCATAATTCGCTATCAGATTCACAATCGTTTCTCTATCTTGTGGATCAAAATCTGCGATAGTTTCATACTCTGAAATCTTCTTAAGACTCGCGAGAATAGGCTCGATAGAATCTGGCGAGATGATATAAAAGGAAAATCCTTCTTCTATAAAACTCAGAGTTCTGAGTTCTTGTAATTCCTGAGCGGGCACAACGAAAAATAGAGTCGGATATATTTCTGGGATATCCTTATATTTCCGTGCTGTAGACTTCACTTGATCCGTTATATAAGTCCGAATGCTTTTTGATTTCTTCGCATCAAATACCACATACTGGGAAAGAAATGAGATAACTGCATCCGGTTTTAATTTTGTAAAAAGAGGTGGGAGCGAGGTATTGTCGTAGAGTGTCAGTCCAATAGTTGGTTTCTGACAAACATCCCGCAAACGAGAAAGAACCATTTGTTCGTGATCATTCCAGATACGAGCTTGCTCTGTGAGAATACTTTCCTGAAGTTGCTCGTCTTCTCGACGAATTCGTTGTCGCTCGTCTTGGAGCGCTTTCTCGGCATTGGAAAGTTTATGAATGCGTTCCTCAAACTCTTTTTGTTTGTGTATCTCTTCGGCTGTATGTCGAGAAAGAAGGTCTTTAGTTTCACCGAGTTCCTTCTCGGTATATTTTCGAGAAGAGAGTCATTCTATATTTTCTCGTGAGATAGCCTCATATTTCCCAACAAGCTCATCTCGTTCCTTAGAGATTTTCTTCACCTCCCCTTTCGATTCTCCGAGTTCCTCAGATTTTCTCTCCAATTCAGTTTCTAGGCGGATATTTCTCTCCATCAAACGAGTTTTATCTCGTTCCAGAAGTATCATCTTCTCATGAAAATCTCGATTCTCTTGTTTCTTCAGGAGCAGAAAAATCGCATATCCGATAGATAAGACAAGGATGAAGAGAACGATAATAATAAGAGTATTCATAAAAGAAAATTAAGGTGTTAATAGAAGTATTATATAGGAAAGAAAATTTGGGCAAATGAAAATCATTCTCAAAATATCTTTCTCTATGGAATTTTACACGATATTACAAAGAAAAATCCAAGCACGATACTTGGATTTTATGATATATATTTCTCTTATAGATTTGAAAAATCGGAAGGAAGAGTATTTCCACCAGAAGAATTGGGAGCAAGATCAATGGAATCTTTATTTCCAAAGAACTTTCCAGAAAGATCTTGAACCGTTGCAAATATCACTTGAGGGGAAACATACCGAGAGACATTAAGTCCGAGCATATCTCCAATTTTTGGGGCAACAAAAATAGAAAGGATTATAACTATAAGTCCTACTGCTGCATAACGAATACTATTGATAGCTGGTTTCACTTTTTCATCTTTTCCACCAGAAAGGATGAGCATAACTCCTCACCAGAGGATAAAAATAACCGCGAGGAAACCAGAAGTAAGTACCACAAGAGCGATACCCACGCGGATAATATCATTGATGTCATATGCCTGACTTGCATCAATCACAGAACCTGCAGCAAAAGCTATTTCAAACATAGAAAAAGGAGAAAAGAAAATATATAGAGACACTATATTCACCTCTGCTGAAAAGTAAAGTTTTTTACTACCAAAAAAAGACCCCAACACAAGGGAAGGAGTCTTTTTTGAGAAATGAGATTAATCTTCAATGACTTTCAAATTTACACGTGCATCCATTTTAGAACCATATACACGGAGAACAGTACGAATTGCATTGATTGTTTTCCCTTCTTTTCCGATAATAGTACCCATATCTTGAGTATTTACTTTCAAAGTAAGAAGCGTACCGAGTTCATCTTCTCGTTGTTCAATTATCACGTCCGCTGCATGAGAAACAAGAGCATTAATTATGAAGGAAAGAAAATCTTTTGGAGTCATAAGAGAAAATGTAAGGAGATAAGAAATTCTCTGTCTCTATGTGTTTTATTAAAAAAACTATTTCTTTGCTCTTTCAAGAACTTTCACAAGAGTTTCAGAATATTGAGCTCCGTTTGCAATATATGGTGCTGCATCTTTTTCATCAAATTTTAGTTCTTTTGTCATTGGATTATAGAATCCAAGAACTTTAATATATCCATGCTTTGCAGATTGTTTATGTTCAGTGAGAACGATATGAAAAAATGGAACATGTTTTCTTCCTGCACGAGAAAGTCGAATCTTAAGCATAAATAGAGAGATTATTAGTAATATGTGAATTGTTGAAACTAAATGGTGCCCCGGACGGGAATCGAACCCGTACTCCCATAAGGAACAGGATTTTAAGTCCTGCGTGTCTACCAATTCCACCACCAGGGCAAAAGCGGTGAAAAGAGGATAGAATGACCCATCCTCTATACCTCTTATAAGATACCTTTCTTTTTAAGTGTTTTAATAGCAGTTGCAGAAAGTCTTACACGAAAAGTTACTCCTGAAGCAGGATCCTTAACATTTCTCCAAAAAAGATTTGGGTAAAATTTTCTTTTTGTTCTTCTCACAGAGTGAGAGACATTATTTCCTACAGCGGTTCTTTTACCAGTGAGTTGACAAACGCGAGACATAGTCGAGAGGGATTATTACAGAACTAATAAATTATGATACTTTTATTTCTACTCCTACTCCAGAAGGTATATTGATTGATTGGAGAAGTTCGAGAGTTTTAGCCGTTGGCTCATTGATATCGATAAGTCTTTTATGACGACGAATTTCAAATTGTTCTCGTGCATCAGAGTTAACAAACGTTGAACGATGAAGAGTCACTTTCTCAATCTTTGTTGGAAGTGGAATTGGACCTACAACAGTCGCTCCAGAATCCTGGGCTGTCATAACAATTTTTTTAACTGCTTCATCAACGAGTTTATGTTCAAAAGCTCGTACGATAATACGAATATTTGCTGTTTTCTTGGAAACCATAGAGAATGAAAGGTAATAGAGAAGTATATGCTCATCATCCAGTATCACTTATAATGAGTGATACTGGACAGATGAATATACACAAGATGTGTAAATAAAATCAATTAGGCAATAACTTTTGCAACAACTCCAGAACCAACTGTTCGTCCTCCTTCACGGATAGCGAATCGAAGTCCTTGTTCCATCGCGATTGGTGCTCCAAGTTCGATAGTCATTTGAATATTATCTCCAGGCATAACCATTTCTACTCCTGCTGGAAGCTCAATCGCTCCAGTAACATCAGTAGTTCGGAAGTAGAATTGTGGTTTATAACCCTTGAAGAATGGAGTATGTCGTCCACCTTCATCTTTTGTAAGTACGTATACCTCAGCAGTAAACTTAGTGTGTGGTTTAATAGATCCTGGTTTTGCAAGAACTTGTCCTCGCTCAACTTGTTCTCGTTCAATACCTCGAAGAAGAAGACCAGCATTATCTCCAGCTTGACCTTGGTCAAGAAGTTTGTGGAACATTTCGATTCCAGTAACTGTCGTAGTTTGAGTATCTCGAACTCCGACGATCTCGATTGTATCACCAACCTTGATAACTCCTTGTTCAATCTTACCAGTAACTACTGTACCTCGACCCTTGATTGAGAATACATCCTCAACTGGCATAATAAATGGTTTATCAAGTGCTCGTTCAGGAACTGGCACATATGCTTCAATAGCTTCAAAAAGTTCAATAATAGTTTTTGCTCCCCATGCTTTATCCATATCCTCTGGGAAGTCAAGAGCCACTTTACCAGAACCACGAATAACTGGGAGATCATCTCCAGGAAATTCGTATTTAGTAAGAAGTTCTCGGATTTCCATTTCAACAAGATCAAGCATTTCTGCATCATCTACCATGTCACATTTATTCATAAATACAACGATGTATGGAACACCTACCTGACGAGCAAGAAGAATATGTTCTCGAGTCTGTGCCATAGGTCCGTCAGTTGCAGCAACGATAAGAATCGCAGCATCCATCTGTGCAGCACCAGTAATCATGTTCTTAACATAATCCGCATGTCCTGGACAGTCAACGTGAGCATAGTGACGAGCAGCAGTTGAGTACTCAATGTGGGCAGTATTAATAGTAATACCACGTGCCTTTTCCTCTGGAGCTGCATCAATTTTATCAAATGCAGTAACTTCTCATCCGTACTTTTTTGCAAGAACGATAGAGATAGCGGCAGTAGTAGTAGTCTTACCATGATCTACGTGTCCGATAGTACCAATATTTACGTGTGGTTTTGAACGGTCAAAAGTTGCCATAATAGAAAAAAATAATAAAAATAAAAAAGCCTATAAATAATATAGAAAAAAGAAAAAAAGCAAATAATTATTTGTTAACTTTATTCATTTTTCGAGTAATACGAATTACTGCTCGTTTGAGCTTCTTGTGTGCATGGGTTGTGAGACGTGCCATAATTAGATTTTGTTAATATTTACAGAATATTTCTTAAACTTCTTAAGAACAATCACAAGGGCGTTTGTAAGCCATTTAGTTGCTCCTTCAAAAGCTATACGTTCCTGAAGTTTTTTGTAATGTTTAATAGTATTTGCTACCTTATTTCCAGATTTTGCCCCTTTGACATTTACAGAATAATTGAGTTGTCGAGGTCTTTTGTTACTAACTCCCATAAGAGAAAAAAATAGATAGATAAAGATAGGAATTCTAAAAAGAATCCGATGGATTCTCTTTTTATACTTAAAAATGGTGGAGTCTAAGGGAGTCGAACCCTTGACCCCCTGCGTGCAAGGCAGGTGCTCTAGCCAACTGAGCTAAGACCCCAGGCAAATATATACGAAAATGGCGGAACTGACGAGACTCGAACTCGCGACCTCTCGCGTGACAGGCGAGCGCTCTAACCAATTGAGCTACAGCTCCATAATTAACGGAAGCGGGGAGGAGTATATGAGAATATCAAAAAAATGCAAATTTATTTTGAAAATTATTTTTTATGGTCCTTGGAGCCAATATTTTCTGCGTTTTGTATCAAATCTTTCAATCGCATATCGAAGAGTGGTCCGAGGGGTTTGTTGATAATAGGTAGATAGAAAACCTTCGAGAATATCTTCCCCACATAACTTACCTATTTCTCGCAACATCCAACCATTTGCTTTATGAATAAGGTCATGAGCATCTCAGAGAAGTATTTCAATAATAGAAAATGTGGTTATATAATCCCCTTTTCGGATAAAGAAAAATGTGGCAATAATAGATATTCGTCGTTCCCAAAGATCATCTGATTGAGCAAAACTCTTGAGTATATCTCTCTTCTTATCAAAAAGATATGCACCTATTATATAGGGAGCAGATACGTCTACTAAATCCCAATTATTAATGTATTTCGTATGTTTTAGATAGAAGTGGAAAATATCTTCTTGCTCTATCTGATTTCCTTTTTGAAATTTCTGAACGAGAAAAAGCACTCCAGCAAGTCGAATCTCATGCCATGGAGAACATAGAAGCTCTTGAATGTCGAAGAGTGTAATATTTTGAATATACTTTTTTACTATTTTTCTCGTAGTCGGAACCATGATTCCAAGAAATTTATCTCATTCTCCATATTGTCCTGGTCAGGTTTTGAAAAAGCCTGCTAAAATTTTAGCCTTGATAGGATTTTCGAGAATGAGAAGCTCATTGATAATATCTTGATAGAGCATCATAAGAAAACTATGATGAAATAAAATCGTATCTTATAGAATAGGAGATATCTGTCAAAAAAATCATAGAGTAACAAAAAAATATTTTGCATAGTACATAAAATTTGCAATTTTCTTAAAAAAGTCATAATACTTATATTAAGATATAATCACATATACTATGAAACATTCGCAAACAACCACCGATGAAAAAATAGTCGTAAAAATAGGAACGGAGTCTATTTTTCAATGAGAAAATGGATTATTTGGCGGAAGGAAAATGGAAATCATGTGCTCAGATATCAGTCATTTACTTCATAAAACTTCCAGTCATGTGGCTCTAGTAAGTTCCTGAGCAGTAGGATTTGGGAGACAACTTATTGCAAGAGAGATACATTTTGATGAAATGATAACAAAGCAATATCTTGCGTCCATAGGACAGCCAGCTCTTATAAGTGAATATGCTGTATATTTCCGAAAACATCATGTTCATATTGGTGAAATTCTTGTAACTCATGCGGATATTGAAGATAGTGAAGTTCGTGCAGACTCTATTCGAAATATATTAGAGAGTCACTTTTCTCTATGAACACTCCCTATTATCAATGAAAATGATACCACTTCTTCGGAAGAAATGCAGGCACTAAAAAGAGGTGCTGATAATGATCAAAATGCGTTTCTCATTGCTCGGCTCATAGGAGCAAAAGCACTCTATATTATAACAAATACCAATGGCGTATATCAAGAGTTGGATAATGCAGACTCAAGAATAACATCGATTTCTTTCAAGGAACTTACCGATGGATTTATCAAAAAAATTGCTGGAGGGAAATCAAAAAATGGGACTGGAGGTATGCAATCAAAATTAGAAGTTGCACGAGAAGCAGCAAAAGTTGGGATAGAAACATATATTATAAACGGTACAGATTCCCGACTTCTTGATCACTATCGTGGAAATCATTATGGTGGAACTATTATTTCTCCAGCATAAAAAATCCCCCATTCACTTGTGAATGGGGGATTTTTTTGAATATATATTATTCTTCGTCATCAAATTTCACTCCACGTTCTGCTCGAATCTTTTCAGTAAGAGCTGCTGGAACTGCTGAATAATGAGAGAATTCCATAACATAAGTTGCTCGTCCTTGTGACATAGATCGAAGGTCTGTTGAGTATCCGAACATTTCTCCAAGTGGAACATATGCCTTGATAATCTTTGCCATTCCTCGTTCTGTCATTTCAATAATCTGTCCTCGTTTTGAGTTGATACCTCCGAGTACATCTCCCATGTATTCCTCTGGAGTATTTACTTCTACCAACATAACTGGTTCGAGAAGGGATGGTCGAGCTTTTTTTGCTGCCTCTCGGAAACATTTCGAAGCGGCCATCTTAAATGAAAGTTCGTTGGAATCGACATCATGGTAAGAACCAAATGTAAGAGTTGCACGAACATCTACTACTGGGTAACCAGCGATCATACCTCGAGACCAAGAATCACGAAGACCTTTTTCAACTCCTGGGATATATTCCTTTGGTACTGTTCCTCCAACAACCTTGTTGATAAACACATTCTCTTCTTTGAATTCTGGATTTGCTTTTCGTTCCTCAGCAGAAATTGGTTCAAATGTAATCACAACGTGCCCGTATTGTCCTCGACCTCCCGTTTGTTTCTGATGTTTGAATTCTGCATCTACTACTGTTTGAGTAATAGTTTCTCGATATGCAACCTGAGGAGCTCCAACATTTGTTTCTACTTTGAATTCTCGTTTCATTCGATCTACGATAATCTCCAAATGAAGCTCTCCCATTCCTGCAATAATTGTTTGATTAGTTTCTGGATTAGAAGTTACTCGAAATGAAGGATCTTCTTCAGCAAGTTTACTGAGGGCCATACCCATTCGTTCTTGATCTGCTTTTGTCTTTGGTTCTACAGATATAGAGATAACGGGCTCTGGAAATATCATTCGTTCCAATACTACTGGCTTATCTATTTCACAAAGAGTATCTCCTGTTTTTGTATCTTTGAGTCCGATAACAGCTCCGATATTTCCAGCTGGGATTTCTTCGATTTCTTGTCGAGTATTTGCATGCATTTGAAGAAGTCGACCGATTCGTTCTTTTTGTCCAGAAATTGGATTATATACATACGATCCAGATTTAAGAGTTCCAGAATATACACGAACGAAGGTGATTCGTCCTACAAATGGATCAGTTGCAATCTTAAATGCAAGAGCTGTAAGTGGCTCATCTTTATCTTGTTTGTAAGTAATTTTCTTATCATGATCATCTTCATCAGAACCAGTAATAGTTCCTTCATTTACATCGAGTGGAGAAGGAAGGTAATTTACTACTGCATCAAGTACGAGTTGAACTCCTTTATTTGTCAGAGCGGAACCACACATGAGTGGATAAATAGAACTAGTAATAGTACCGAGTCGAAGTCCTTTCTTGATTTGTTCTGTAGTAAGAGTTTCAGTCTCCATATATGCTTCCATAAGTTCATCTGATTGTTCTGCAGCTTTCTCAATAACATCGAGACGCATTTTCTGCGCTTGTTCAAGATATTGAGCTGGAATTTCTGCCTCAACTACGATTTCTCCCATCTTTCCATCGAAAGTATAAGATTTCATAGCAACGAGATCGATAATTCCAGTAAATTCCGCTTCTTCACCCATAGGCATCTGGATAGCGATAACCTTATTTCCAGAAAGACGTTTCTTGATAGAATCGTAAGTCATCTGGAATGAAGCACCAGTCTTATCCATTTTATTGGCAAATGCGATTCGTGGAACACCGTATTTATCAGCTTGCTTCCAAACAGTTTCAGACTGTGGCTCAACTCCCTGAGAAGCGTCAAATACTGCAACTCCTCCATCAAGTACACGCATAGATCGCTCTACTTCGATAGTAAAATCAACGTGACCTGGGGTATCGATAAGATTAAACTGAGTTCCTTTCCATTCACAAGTAGTAGCTGCTGACGTAATAGTAATACCTCGTTCTTGTTCCTGTGCCATCCAGTCCATAGTTGCAGCACCTTCATGAACTTCTCCGATTTTATGAGTTTTTCCTGTATAGAAAAGAACACGTTCAGAAGTGGTAGTCTTACCAGCATCGATATGTGCGATAATACCAATATTACGAATATTTTTTAGTTCGGTTGCAATTGCCATATAATATAATATAAAAAGATATAGAAAAAATATTCTTTGTTGAAAAGAATTTGCCGAG
>JBAZVV010000030.1:0-12817 GCA_041660685.1 Candidatus Altimarinota bacterium
CTATGTATTCATTCGAATGATTTTCGAGAAAATGTACTTTCGAGAAATCGCACAAGTAGATGAAATCTATACCAACTCGACCAATCTCCAGAATGCTATTCGAAAATATCTCGGTCGAGAAAGTCAGATTATTTATCCACCAGTAGATACCGCTACTTTTATCCCTACTACAGAAAAGTGAGATTATTATATCAGTTTCTCGAAACTTTCCTCATTGAAACGTGTCGCTCGAACCGTTGAAGTATTCCGAGAAATGCCCGATAAGAAACTTCTCGTCATCTACGGTCAAAATGACCCACAAAAAGAAGAGATTATGAATCTCGGTGAAAGATATGCCAATATCACTTTTCTCACTTTGACAGATAATAATGAACTTCCCAAATATATCGCCTGAGCCATCGCAACCATATTCATAGCGAAAAATGAAGACTTCGGAATGGTGGCACTGGAATCGATGTCCTGCGGGGTTCCGGTCATATGAGTACAGGAATGAGGAATACAAGAAACCGTTATCGATGGTGAAACAGGGATTCTCATATCGGCAGAAGCCACCAAGACAGAACTCATATCTGTGGTACAGAAACTCGACCGAGAAACAGCTCTGATTATGCAAGATGCTTGTATAAAGCGTGCCAAAGAATTCTCTCTTGAAAACTTCGAGAAGATAGTGAAAGAAAAGTTTTTATAAAAAAGAATACGTCATTCCGAATTCATTTCGGCCACTAAAGGATGGACTTCGCTCAAATCTTCCATTTTTTTCATAGTTTCTTAATAGGAAGCAGAAGATCCTGAAACAAGTTCAGGATGACAAATATTTACAAACTAACACTCTATTATGCTCAAAAAGTTCTTTCTCTATACCCACCTCTTTCTCCTCAAGATCTCCAGTCACTTCGGAGTATTTCTCTGAGCTTGTATTATTCGTATGAAAAAACCACGAATAGTAGATGTAAAAAATCTCAAAACCATTTATCTGAATCGATCAGATCGTATCGGGGATGCTATTATTTCCAAGCCGTTTATCAGGCTTCTCATAGAATGGTTGAGACAAAATGGATGTAATGCGGAAATCGTTATTATCGCTTCTCAATACAATCGTTTCATACTTGCTGAACTCGAAAACGAGGGGAATAATGTAAAAATCATAAGCGAAGAAAAGCCTGATTTTTATGAATCCAAACTCTATCGGATGATTCTAAAGCATATCAATTTTCTCTACAAAACCCTCACATTTCGATGGACACATGGAAATATTCGAGATGAACAATCGCTTTTTTTCGATATGGGAGGTGGAGATTTTAATACCATTCTCAAGTACAAAGAATCAGATAATTCCATCATAATCGGACCAAATGTTTTTTGGGGATCGCATATTCTCGATATCGCACTGGAACATTCATATGTCCACTATAGCAATGTGAATCTGATAGAGAGCTACATAGAAATAATCGAAAAAACCTTTGGATGAGAGAGTACTTTTCGAGATTTTATCTATGATCACATCGCTGAATTTTATCACTACGATACCAGTATTTCAAAGTCTGGAATCTGCCTATTTATCGGTGTGAAAGAGTTTCGAAATCTCCCTATCGCTACTTGGAGGCGAGTTATCAGAGAAGTAGCGGAAGCTTTCCCCAATGAGACTATTATCGTACTCGATGACAATACCAATATGCTCTATGAGATATTTTTTCAAGAAAAATTCCCGAGTAATGTGGTTATTGAGAAAAATACCTATTCTCTCCAAGGATTTACCGAACGAGTGGCAAAATGTGCGTTCGTTGCTGGAGTAGACGGTGGTGGAATCAATATGGTGAAATACCATACCAATAGCTGTTTCATCAATACTTTTGCTCAGCCCAATGTCTGGTCGTGTTTTATCGGGCGTTATATCTATGAAAATATTTCCTGAGCGAATAATTGGAATCTTTCCATCGTGGAAATCCCCCCAAGCGGACAAGTAATCGCGCACGTTTATAGAACATCATTTTGGCTCCCTTCGTTCAATATAGACGGGAATCGCGAAATATTTTCTGACTTCGATACTTCCCTTCTGATTCAAGTCATTCAAAAATCTCTGAAAAAATAGTCTCATTTTTTGCTTTTATACGATGGATATGCTACAGTGATGGTATATTATTTATAATAAATTAAATTATGGCATTTGAATCACAACACAATCCCGATATAAAAGAACAGGAAAAGAAACCAGATGATAAGACAAATAAGGAACTCTATACACAATTTGACAAGAAAGATGGTCGTGTTGATGCTAGTATAAATCTTATGGCACAAAAAGAAATTACAGAAGCACAAAAAGAAATGGATACACTCAATCTTTCTCCCGAAGAATTAAATAACAAAAACTATACTGGACAGTTTGCAAAAGCACAAGGAGATTTTGCAAATGAAGTAAAAGAAATAACTAGCAATCCTGATTCAAAACCAGAAGAAAAAGCAAAAGCATTAGAAATAGCTTTTGAAAAATTTCAAGTAACCATTGGAAGTATCAAAGGAACAAATGAAGCAAAAGATGCTCAAAGAGCAACGGCACAAGGAAAGAATATGGAAGATCAACAAAAAAAAGGTATAGAAAAGAGTCAGAAATTTAAAGAAACTCTTTTGGAAAATATCAATAAAATTACCGAACAGAAAGTACAAGAACAATGAAAAATAGCCAAAGAGTCATGAAATATTGAACATCGTAATGCCAGAGAACAGGCAGAAAAATCACAATGAAAGACTGGTGATGTCACACTTGCATTCTGACCACCAGGAAAAATAATCGTCGATCTCCCAGAATATCCTTAAAAGCTAAAATCCCCTCTCATTCAAAAATGGATGAGAGGGGATTTTTTCTAAAGTGCCAACAACTTTTCCACCAAATCACTTTCACGATGAACTTCCTGAGATATGCTCTCCCCTATTTCCCCGAAATCTTGATAAGTCTGAAGAAATATCCTAAAACTCTCAGGATTTCCCGTGTTCATAAAATCGCGAGCGATGGAAATATACTCGGGATGATTTCCAAAATACAGAGTAATCCAATCAAGGAAATCTTCTGTTTTCTCTAAATGTGCTCCGTTAGATTCCTTGTATATATCCCAGAGAAGTGGCTTTGCTGAAAGTAAACCATGACAGAGACTATTTTCCCCACGCACAATATTCGCATCGCAGAGATTCTGAAATACACCGTAATCAACCAGCGAGAGAAATGGAACTATCCGACAATGAGGATTTTCTTGCACATCTCCGACGTTTCCACATATCCAAAAAATCATACCCGAAGTATCATTTTCAATAACAGGAAGGATTTTCTTCAAAGTACTTGGATAAACAAAAACAGAAATCCATTTTTGTCAGACGATATCCTGAATCGGTCATTTTCCATTTTCCTGCAGATACTGCATATTATTTTGAAGGAATTTTTTCCGCCCCAGAACCATCCCTTCTCAGAGATATTTCTGTATCTCTTGTTCGATAAGTGGATTGATGATTATTCCCCCACCTTTCGGTAAAAGTGATGGGATAAAATGAATAACCGTGTCATATCCACTCTCGAGAACATACGTCGTTCCGTGAAGTGATTCCAGTCATTTATGAAGCAGGAAATACGAGAAGGAAATAATCGTTTTCTTATAAGGAAATTTCGCGAGATATTCCTTTTGGAGCGGATAATCGAAGAAACTATAGATAAGAGCGGATGGTGGCGGAGGATTCGAAGTTTTCAGCTTTTCCAGTGGGATATATTGTATCCAATCGGGGATATTTCCACTGAATAATTTCTGAAATAAGAGTTCATCATCCGAGAAAAAACGAATAATTGTACCAGTATATTTCGTATGGAGTGAGAGAGCGAGATTGACTGCGAAGCCCATATCACCGTAATTATCTATAACCGATGCATAAAAATCAATATGTATTTTTGGGGTAGAATTCATGGAAATAATACTGTAAGTTTAGATAAAAATTCATACTTTCACAGAGAACCAAAAATATATTTATTTTGATGTTTATATAGTCTTAGTAAGCTTTTATATCTCGACTAACTTCATATGGACAAAAAATAAATATATTCTTGGTTCAATAAGGTGAAAAATTATCACTTCTGATGAATTTTATTATATGAAATAACATCAAAAGGTCAAAACGAGAAAAATCCCGACCAGGATTCTGGTCGGGATTTTTCGAAACTTTCAATTAATTCATTTCTGTATATTCATCTTCTCGACTTCTTTGTTCATAAGTTTTGCGAGTCGCATATTCATCTTCTGATTCTGTTCCAAAGTATTCTCCGACATCTCGATTGTTTTCGAAGTAAGAAAGTGTTGGAATCAAACGTCCGATAATAACGTTTTCTTTCAAACCTTCCAGCTTGTCAATCTTTCGAGCAGTAGAAGCATCCACGAGGACACGTACTGTTTCCTGAAATGATGCTGCTGAAAGCCAAGAATCTGTAAAGAGGGAAATCTTCGTAAGACCAAGCAAGAGTCGTGTTCCGATAGCCTGTCTCTTTCCTTCTTCAGATATAAGATCATTTTCTTTCTTGAACTTGATGATATCAACGATATCTCCAGGGAAGAATGAAGTATCTCCCGCATTGGTAATCTTCACTTTTGAGAACATCTGTCGAATGATCAACTCAATATGTTTCGAATTAACCGTTTGTCCTTGAGAAGAGTAGATTCCCTTAATATCTCCCACTATATAGAGCTGAGTTTTGAGAACGCCAGCAATATCCATTAAATGGTGAATATTGATATGCCCTTCGGTAAGTTTATCTCCGATCTGTACAACATCCCCTTCTTGTACAAGAAGATTTCGTCCAGATTCTACCATATATTCACGAGTCTGTGGTTCTTCATCTCGAACAGAAATAATTCCATCTTCGATTCTAATTACCACACCGCCTTGTTCTGCCGTTACTTTCACTTTTGATTCTTTTGATTTCGCAAGAATTTGTTTTGGAGTAATCGTATCTCCTTTCTTTACTTGTACTACATAACTTTCATCTGGAAGATAGTATTCCTTCGTCTGAAGTTCATGAGCTTGAATAGTTACTACTACATTCTTTCCTTCATGCTGGATAAGTGCTACCTCTCCGTCAAGTTCAGAAATGGCTGATTCGTATTTTGGATTACGTGCTTCGAAGAGTTCTTCAACACGTGTAAGACCTGCGGTGATATCTCCACCAGCAGTCGCAACTCATCCGGAGTGGAACGTACGCATCGTCAATTGTGTTCCTGGTTCTCCAATAGCTTGAGCGGCAATAATACCAATCGGTGTACCAAATGCTGCGAGAGTATTATGAGCAAGATCGAGTCCATAACATTTCTGACATACTCCTTCTTCTGTTTCACAAGTGAGAATAGAACGAACACAAACAGATTCTACTCCAGCTTCTGTCAGAGTTTGAATAAATGCTTTGTCGATAACCGTTCCTTCTGGAGCGAGAAGAGTTTTCCCTACCATAACATCTTTTGCAAGAAATTTTGCATAGATACGTTCTTCGAATGATTCACCGAAGATAGATTTAGAAGTTGCCTTCACGATTTCCTCATAATGGTGAGTTCCACAATCCGCACTACGAACGAGGATATTTTGTGCTGCATCTACGAGACGTCGAGTGAGGTATCCAGATTGAGCTGTTTTCAGAGCCGTATCTGCCTTACCTTTACGTCATCCGTGTGTCGCGATAAAGTACTCGAGAGTCGAGAATCCTTCTTTCAGATTGGATTTAATCGGAAGTTCGATCGTCTTACCAGATGGTGAGGCAACGAGTCCTTTCATACCACAGAGCTGATTCAATTGTCCCCAGTTACCTCGGGCACCAGATTCGATCATGTTACTAATAGGATTTTCTGGAGTGAAGAATGGTTTCATCATCTTCTCGATTTCTCCTTTTACCTTACTCCATACTTTTACAGACTGCTCATAACGCTCTTTTTCTGTTAAATACCCATTCCAGAAACGCTTCTGGATTTCTTTAATCTTTTCTTCTCCATCCTTAATCAAAGTATGTTTCATATCTGGGATAATCATATCATCTTTCGAGATAGTCAAACCGGAAATGGTTGCATATTTGAACCCGATATTTTTAATCTCATTCGAGAAGAATGCAGTTTCTTCACTTCCAAAAATGAGAAAGCTTCGAGCGAGAAGTTTCTTAAGAACTCATTTTGCAAGAGTATCATTTACATATCCAAGTTCTGCTGGGATAATCTCATTAAAGAGGAATCGTCCATAGGTTGTTGTGATAATTTCTCCTTTAATACGCATCTTAATAGGCGTATGAAGAGTGATAACTTTATTATCGTACGCATGAGTTGCATCTTCTCCTGAAGCAAATACAAGAGTTGCCTCACCTGGAGCGATTCGAGTAAGATAATAACATCCGAGGATCATATCCTTTTCTGGCATTACAATCGGTTCCCCATTGGATGGATTCAACATATTCTTCGATGTGATCATCAATTCACGTGCTTCAGATTGTGCTTCGTCAGTAAGTGGAAGATGAACCGCCATCTGATCTCCATCAAAATCGGCATTGAAGGCCGTACAACAAAGAGGGTGAAGCTGAATCGCCTTTCCTTCGATGAGAACTGGTTTAAATGCTTGAATACCAAGTCGATGAAGCGTTGGTGCACGATTCAAAAGAACATGTTTCCCTTCGATAACATTATCGAGTGCATCCCATACTTCTTTTCCTTTTTCTTCGATAATCTTTTCTGCATGCTTAACATTGTATGCCAATTCAAGTGCGATAAGTTTACCGATAACAAAAGGACGGAACAAGATAAGTGCCATAGATTTTGGAAGTCCACATTCATTCATCTTGAGTTTCGGACCAACGACGATAACACTACGTCCAGAGTAATCCACACGTTTACCGAGAAGATTCTGTCGGAAACGACCTTGTTTCCCTTTGAGAATATCTGCAAGAGACTTGAGTTTCTTCTTGGTTGCACTTGTATAACCCGGACGATTCGATCGAACATCTCCCGATATAAGCATATCAACAGATTCCTGAAGCATACGTTTCTCATTCTTGAGAATAACTTCTGGTGCTCCAAGCTCCATAAGTTTTCGGAGACGATTATTTCGATTAATAACTCGTCGATACAAGTCATTCAAATCACTTGAAGCATAACGTCCTCCGTCCAATTGGATCATCGGTCGAAGATCTGGTGGAAGGATTTGAAGTGCATCAAGGATGAAATGTTCTGGTTTCTGGTTTGATTTAAAGAGGCTCGAAGCAAGTTTCAATTTCTGCAAGATTTTCTTTTGTTTTGATTTCGGAGCACTCTTCAATTCTTTCTGATGCTCAGAGATAAATTCTTTGATATCAATTCTCTGAAGAAGAGTCTTGATATGTTGTGCTCCAGTACCACCAAGGAATACATGAGGAAATTTATCGTACATAATACGATAGTCAAACTCTCCGATAACGGTTGATTCCTTGAGGCTCTTCAAAAGAGTCTTCATTCGATCGTATTCTTCATCGAGATGATCGATCTGTTTTGTAAGAGTTGCTTCCATTTCATTGAAAGCTTTTCTGGAAATCTCCTTCGCTTCCAATTGCAATTTTGCATCATTCATATCTTGTTGAATCTGCTTCTGAAGTTGTACTTTAGAAGTTTTGTATGCAACATCGAGTTCTTTCAAACTTTCTTCTTTCTTATCCTCATATACATCAGTGATGATATAGGAGGCAAAGTAGACAACTTGTTCAAGTTTCTTCACGGAAATATCGAGAAGGAGACCTATACGAGAAGGAACGGATTTAAGATACCAGATATGAGCTACCGGAGCAGCAAGCTCAATATGTCCAGTACGCTGACGTCGAACTTGACTCGTAGTCACTTCTACACCACAACGTTCACAAACCACTCCTTTATATCGGATTCGTTTATATTTTCCACAAGCACATTCGAAATTCTTGCGAGGTCCAAATATTTGCTCACAGAAAAGCCCAGCACGTTCTGGTCGTTGTGTTCGATAGTTGATAGTTTCGGAAATGAGAACTTCTCCATAAGAAAGTGATCGAATCTGTTCTTTTGAAGCAAGACCAATACTTATTCCGACGAGGTTATCGAGGGTTTTCCCCTGAGTAATATCTCGACGTCCTGCAAATTTTTCAATCTGAGAATAGTCAGTAATCTTGTCATTTAAAAAGTTTTCGAAATTCTTATCTTTGAAATCTGGAATCATAGAAAGACAATGATGAAGGAATAAATTCTGTCTAGTTATATTATTTGAGCACCTCCCATACGAGGAGAAAAAGTTCCAGAGTGAAAATATATTTTACTCTCTTTTTGTTGTAAACATGCTAGCAAAATAGGTATTGAGAATAGTAAATGAAACAATTTATCATTACGAACGAGGAACAAGTGAAATAATGCCCTCAAGGGGTATCACATCCAGGATAATTATTCCAATTTAAAGGTATTATTTAACCTGGATTGCTTTGTACCTCGCAATGACTGCTATTCTATATCTTCATGCGTTTTTACAACCGTATCTTCTGCTACTTTCTCATCCATAGTTGGAATGTCTACTTCAAGGTCGTATTGTCCTTCAAGTTTTTCCAGTTCACTGTAACGTGCCAACATAATTGCTTCTTGTTCTTCCAGTTCTCCCTTTTCGAGAAGTTCGATATTGAGGTTCAATGCCTGAAGTTCACGAAGGAGAACATTGAATGACTCTGGAATATTTGGTCGACGAATTCGTTTTCCTTTGACGATTGCTTCGTATGATTGTGCACGTCCATTGATGTCATCAGATTTGATAGTAAGCATTTCTTGGAGGATATTGGCAGCACCATAACCTTCAAGTGCCCATACCTCCATCTCCCCGAGACGTTGTCCTCCATTTTGTGCCTTACCTCCGAGTGGTTGTTGTGTTACCATAGAGTATGGTCCAACACTTCGAGCATGGATTTTATCCTCTACAAGGTGGTGAAGTTTCAACATATATTTCACTCCGACCATAGTCTTTTCTTTGAATGCTTCTCCGGTCTTTCCATCGAAGAGTTGTACTTTTCCATCACGAGGAATACCTGCTTGTTCCATAAGGTCTCCGATTTGATCAACAGATATACCATTGAGAATAGGTGTTGCAATAGTGATACCAAGTTTCTTCGCAGCAGCTCCGAGATGTGTTTCGAGAATCTGTCCGATATTCATACGAGAGATAACTCCAAGTGGATTCAATATGATATCTACTGGTGTTCCATCTTCCATAAATGGCATATCTTCTGGTGGTACAATTCGAGAAACGATACCTTTATTTCCGTGACGTCATGCCATCTTATCTCCGACTTCCATCTTACGAGTCTGAGCAACATATACTTTGATCTGTTCAAATACTCCTGTTGGAAGATTATCTCCATTTTCACGACGAAGTGTGTGAGTTCCGATAACCTTTCCTCCTGATCCCGCTGGGATTACAAGAGAAGAATCTTTTACATCTTTGGATTTGTCTCCAAAAATCGCTCGAAGAAGTCGTTCTTCAGGAGAAAGTTCTATTTCTCCTTTTGGAGTAACTTTTCCGACGAGGATATCACCACTCATAACATACGCACCGATTCGAACGATACCGTTTTCATCAAGATCCTTGAGTTTATTGGTTGCAACATTTGGGATATCGGGGGTTGTTTCCTCAGGTCCCAGTTTGGTTTCACGAACATCGAGTGTGTATTCATTGATATGCACCGAAGTGAAATAATCATTTTCGATTACACGAGAATTGATAATAATCGCATCCTCGAAGTTGTACCCTTCCCATGGCATATAGGCAACGGTCAAGTTTTTACCAATCGCCAGCTCTCCGTTTTGGATAGATTGTCCATCGGCAAGAATCATCCCCTTTTTGATTTTCTGCCCAGAAGAGATTCGTGCATTTTGGTGAATAATCAGATCATGATTGGATCGTTCAAATGTTCGAAGTTCATAAAGAGCTTTCTTTCCACTCTTGTATAGTACAGAAATATGTTTCGCATCTACTCCGATAATCTCTCCATCCTCCTCTGCTTTTACTACGTATCCAGATTCTTCACCAATAAGTCGTTCCATTCCTGTTCCGACAATTGGAGCTTCACTTCGGATAAGAGGAACAGCTTGTCGCATCATGTTTGTTCCCATCTCGGCACGAGTCGCATCATCATGTTCCAAAAATGGAATAAGTGCTGTTGATTCACTCATGATCTGCTTTGGAGAAACATCGATATGAGTAATCTCACGAACATACTCTGTCGTTGCTTCAGAATTCTTACGAGCAGAAATACGAGTTTCTGTAAAGTTTCCAAATTCGTCAGATTCTGAATTCGCTTCCGCGATAATCAGTTTTCGTTCTTGGTAAGCATCTACATATTCATAATCTGTTGTCAAAAATCCTCGGATTTCAATCATCTTTCCTGGATATTCTTCTTTAAGTTTCTTGGCATCTGCTTCAGTTATATACATTTTTTCATCGACAATAACTTTTCCTTTTGCGTCAGTAATCGCATCAAGAGTGATACGGTTTATCGCAGATTTTCCATCATTTGCAACCTCGTGTTGTACTTTTCGAAATGGAGTAGTGATAAATCCATATTTATCTACTTTCGCATAACTAGAAAAATGAAGTACCAGACCGATATTTGGTCCTTCTGGAGTAGCAACGGGACATATTCGTCCATACTGAGTTGGATGTACATCACGTACTTCAAACGAAGCCCGTTCTCGAGTTAAACCTCCAACTCCAAGAGCAGTTACACGACGTTTGTGTGCAAGTTCTGCAAGTGGATTGGATTGCTCCATGAATTGAGAAAGTTGAGATGTTCCGAAGAATTCTTTCATAACAGCAGTCAGTGGACGAGAATTTATGAAAGTTCCCGCAGTTGCATCGGCAAGTTCTACGATAGTCATACGATCTTTTGCAATCTTTTCAATACGAGCAAGTCCTACTCGTACTTTATCGTACACCAATTCTCCAACAGAACGAACACGACGATTCTCAAGGTGATCTATATCATCCCAGTCATATCCTGGAAGTTCTTCATTGAGAGAAAGAAGATAACGAATACCCGCCACGAGATCTTCTTTGGAAAGAAATTTCCCATCAATTTCCTCGTATTTTGTTTGAATACCAAGCTTTCGTTCAATCTTGAGTCGAGCAACCTCTCCGAGGTCAAATTTCTTCGTATCAAAAAATGTTGTTTTGAAAAGTTCTTCTACTCGCTCATCGGTTCCAAGATCTCCTGGACGGAGAAGTTTATAGAGAGCATAGAGTGCTTCCATGCGAGTCTTTGTTTTATCTTTCTCAAGAGTAGGACCAACATATTTTGAGATAAAATCTTTATTATCAGCAAATGCCGCAATAATTTCTGCGTCTGATTCGAGACCAAAAGCACGAAGAATAACAGAAATAGCAATCTTACGTTTTTTATCGATTTTTACATTGATAGCTCCTTTCTTTTCAATCTCTATTTCAAACCAACTTCCCTTCTGAGGAATAACTTTCATAGCAAAAGTTCCAGGAGCTTTTACATCTGGAGTAAAAAATATACCAGTAGATCGGATGATTTGATTAATAATAACTCGCTCAATACCATTGACGATAAATGTTCCTTGCTCCGTCATAAGAGGAACTCCTCCCATATATACATCCTGTTCTTTAATTTCTCCTGTTTCTTTATTGAGCATCTCAAGACGAACCTTCATAGGTGCCTCGTAGTTCAAATTTTTTCGTTTACAATCAAAAACACCGATCTTCGGTTCTTCGATAGTAAGTCCTTTGTAGTAGATATCAATTTTCTCTCATGAGAAGTCCTGGATAGGAAAAGTATCTTCGAAAGCCTTATTGAGCTTGTTATTTAAGAAATCATGATAACTATCAAACTGAACTTCGATGAGTTCTGGAAGTTCGAGAATAGATCTATCGTCCGTAAAAAAATACCGCCCCTTTATCTCATAGAGTGATCCGAGATCATCTACAGATGCTACAGGAATAGAAGTGACTGTTTCTTGTTTTTTTGCCATAAATAGTGAATGTTATAAAGAACTAAGAAAAGATTTTTATGAAAGTAGTGGAGGAACGCAAGCAAAGCTACTTATAGGTCTACACGCAAAAAATTGCCCCTATCGGCAGAAGAACACAGTCAAGATAGGTGCATACAAGGCGTAGTATATGAAAAGTAGAGGAAAAAGCAAAAGAATTTTCATCATTTTTTAAATTATTTTCTTATTTTTTGCCTTCGTATAAAAAAGGTTTATACTTCACTTATTATTTTCCTCACTTCCTATCTATGTTTTTTTCTGATGACCATATTTCTGAAACAGAAAAGATAAATTATATCTATAAAACTCTTCGTTCTGAACAAAGAAGACGAACTTTTTGGCTCGTTATAAAACTCATGATTCTAGGGATGATTATCTATGGATATTATTATCTGAGTCTACCGGCTAATATAACTGTTCGTAAAGAAATAACAGATACTTTACAAACAAAAACAAGTGAACTTATCATGCCACTGGTAGGAAATATGGTTCAGGATATGACTCAAAATATGTTAAATCCAAATAGCTCCTGAGTCACCACAACCAATAGGAAGAAAAATATACCAAACAATGGAGCTCTTCCTGTAAATATAACTCCTGAGATAATCAAGGCGGTTCAAGATGCGATGAAGAAATAATACAATATCCCGAACGAACTCGTTCGGGATATTGTATTATTTTATTTTCTTGTTCCATTCCATTATAGAGGCAGTACCATTTTGCACCCCTTCTGCTATCTTTTCTGGTGGTAGAATTTCTGCAACGATATGATTTCCAAA
>JBAZVV010000031.1:0-4241 GCA_041660685.1 Candidatus Altimarinota bacterium
GTTGTAGTCGGAGTGACAGTGAGTGAGATACTTACACCAGCTGCTCCATTTACAACAACTTTGTTGATAGTTCCTGTGTAGGCACCATTTCCAACGATATCATTTACGAAGAATTTCCCGATATCATCATTACTAAGAAGGATGGTATTGTTCGCTCCAGTGCTAGTAATAGTTCCCGCAGTTTGAGAATTTCGAGATTTGAATGTCCCCATAACGAGAGCTATTTGTGACTCCTCGAGTTTTGTAGCAAGTTCATAAGAACCTCCAGCTATAGAAGTTGCTCCCATTTTATAAGCAACCTTGGAAACAGGATCTGAGAATTTCGTAGAGTCGATTCCGAGAACGGTATAGTTTACGTCTCCTCCGAGATAGTTCGTAGAAGTGATTCCCGTACCACCGAGATTATTTGCTCCAGTGAGCGTATTTGCAACCGTTCCAGAGAGCATAGTTGTATAAGCAATACCTTGTTTTGCCTGAGCAACCATAATCTGAGTACTGATCTGATTGAGATCAGAAGTTCTCTGAGAATCTCGTGCCGTTGCCGACATACCACCGAGGTTAAGGAATGCGATAGTACCAAGGATGACGAGAATCGTGATAACGACGATAAGTTCGACAAGGGTAAATCCACGAGCGGAAGTAACTACTTTTGAATGATTCATAGATCGATAAATAAATAAATAAGAATCTCGTAATATAAATCCCCCGAAAAGACGAGGGATTTATAGGAATAACGAGAGAACTATGTCAGATTAATAAGGAAGTGCAGTTCCATTATTAACAACGGAAACAGTTGTAGATCCAGTTTGTGATATAAGACCAGTACTTTCAGCATTAGCAAGCTTAATAGCACCTGGAGCTATAACTCCAGCTGTTGTACAAATAAAACCAAGAGTTTTCATATCAGCAGATACGGAAATGATTTTCGCACTTGGACAAACAGCAGTAGTTCCTCCGGCAACTGCAATTGCAGCAAGAGTATCACCATTCTTAAACTTTCCAATATCTGTAGCAGCAAGAGCGATATTAGTAAGAGTTGCAGTACCAGTTCCAGTGCTAATATCCGCACCAGTAATACCTCGTGCTTTATAAACTCCCATTACACGTGCAGTAAGACCTTCTTCAAGAGAAGCTGCAAGTTCATATGCTGTACCAGCAAGAGAAGTTGCTCCTATTTTATATGCAGCCCCTGAAACAGGATCTGAGAATTTTGCAGAGTCGATTCCAAGAACCGTATAGTTTACATCTCCTCCAGCATAAGTTGCTCCTGATGCGGCAACAGCACCTGCAAGATTTGCATTACTAAGAGATCTACCATAACCAGAAACCATATTCATATAAGAGAGTCCTTGTTTTGCCTGAGCTACCATAATCTGAGTATTGATCTGATTCAAATCAGAAGTTCTCTGTGAATCTCGAGCCGTAGCAGACATACCTCCAAGATTGAGGAATGCAATAGTACCAAGAATGACGAGAATCGTAATAACTACGATAAGTTCGACAAGTGTAAAACCTTTGACATTAGATGTCTGTGTTTTCTGTGTATTCATAAGATAAAAAAAGAAAAAAGATAAAAATAAAAATAAAAACCTCATTTAGTACGAAAGCTTTTTTATGAGGTGATCCAAAGCCAAAAGCATTAGAACATACGTTTCATAAAAAGTCAAATTTTTAATAAATAACTTTCGCAAAAAAGAGTATAGAAACTATTTGGTAAAAATCAAAAGATTTTACACGAGTTTTACATTTCCTCTCTGTTTCAGTTTTTTTGTAACTATAAATTGAAACAATAAATCCCCGTTTTAGGGCGGGGATTTGAGATTTCATTGGCTTCAGAATGGGAGATTCTTTTTTCTTAGTGTCGATTCCGCTTTTCAAGCGAACTCTCGCTTCGAAAAACGCCTTACAACAAAATGTGCCATTCAAGGCACATTTACCTATCTCTCTCGTCTGCGGGATCGATAGGGTTGTTGCGGTTTCGAATCCCTCTCAAATCTGTAAAAATACAAAAGCCCCTTTTTCAAAGGGCTTGTTGAATTTTTACTGGTTGGGAATGAGGGATTCGAACCCCCGATGCCGGATTCAGAGTCCGGAGCCTTACCACTTGGCGAATTCCCAATATAATACTTACGATTCCTTATTTCTCACCCTACGGGATTCTCACTCCCGAATGCCGGACTGCTGAGTCCTATGCCTTACCACTTGGCGAATTAAGAATATAATACTTACGATTCATTCTTTCTCACCCTACGGGATTCTCACTCCCGAATACCGGACTGCTGAGCCCTGTACCTTACTACTTGGCGAATTCAAGAAAATATTTGGTACGGCGGGGATTATAGAGAAAAAGTTATTATTCGCAAATTTTTCTGTAGGTGATTTTATTTTGAATCTGCTTTATCTGGTAATGCAGTATATTTGCCCATAAGAAATTCTTGAGTTTCTTCACCATCAGGAGCATCTAAAAATCGCTGAGCATCTCTCTGCGACAAGGAATGTTGTATACCATTTCCATCAAAACACCAATAAACAGCTGTTCCATCACAAGGATTTTCTGTATCTCTTTCTGCCATGTATGTGGTATATGCGTTTTGGACGTCTTCGATACTAATTGATCGTCGTTCTTGAGCGGTACCAATAGATGTTCGTATACATTCTATGATTCGTGGTGACTGAGTCATTTTGACTGATTTTTCTGTACAGGCAATTTCCAGTTGAGATATATTTTGTGTACTTATATGAGGATATTTCTTTGATAATATGGTACGACGAGCCGTGCTATAATCTCATGCATCTGATCATCCGCGTCATGAGCGATTCGCAAGTTCTTCTACTTGATCAGACTGCTCTATCAGATATTCATATGCTTCCATTATGAGTTCCTGAGTAAGTCAGTTGGGCATTTTCTCTGTGGTATTTTTTGGCATAGTATTTTCGTTAGATAGAGATATATTTCCCTATTTATACCACAAAATGATGAAAAATGCAAAAATATGGATAATAGTCTCTAACCTTTCTCCATCTTTGTTATCTCTCTTAAGATTCTTTATATATTTAATAGAATGAAAATGAATAATTCGTCAATATTTACAAAAATTCTTATGTCACTATACTCCAGAAAATTATTTATTTTCTTCTCTTCTCTATTTTAATGAACACTTCTGATAATGATCCACTAGATTTTGGTGGAATAGTACTCAATTTCGATATGGTAAGTCCCTCTGTCCCAACAGGTGGTTCTGGTCAAAAAATCATACTTCCCACAGAAGCAGAAACTCCTAAGATTATTCTCTCACCCATACTGAGAGAACCCGTAATTGTGGATATCAGTAGTACAAAAACTCGAATAGGAGACGTGGGCGTCTCTGATATGAATACATTACGTTTTAGAGAAGATATGATAGGGGATGTTCCTATAACAGAACGTATAGATAGTTATGGTCTTTTTGAAAGAGTTCAGAGATTGGTATGGAGTACTTTGGAAAAAGCAAAAATAGATAGTACTTTCGATGAATCTTTACAAGTATCAGAAAGAACATTGTCAGAAAATATAAGGCATATCACTCGTTTGAAAGTGAATTTATGGATTTTTGATTGTCTGGTTAATGGATCTGGAGAATTCGTAACAAAAGAAAATACTGGAACCATTGCTGAAAATGGTGATAAGATTCATTTTCCTATCTGGAACCAAGATATTATTCCTTCCTATATAAATCTGCAAGGACAAATATGCGAAGAAACGAAACACGATAGCTGGTCACCAATCATCGCTCTTTATGGAAAAGCAAAAAGTCCACTTCTTCTCAATAAGCATTATTATCAAATTATGGGGACGGATCCTGATGATTTTAGTATACTTATGACTGAGGGGCGAATGAAAGAGCTTGTCGCAAGTTTTGATGAAAAACAACTCCATAGACTCACTACTCTTCTAGCACAAGGTCTCGGTTATAAAAATGAGATTCTCCATGCCAAAAGAACCAGGAGAAAGATCGCATGGAACTCTTTTGGAAATGAAAAAAGTGGATCTATACGAATTGGAAAAGACATCACCAATGGAGTACATCCACTCGTTCCTGTAACAGAGTTCGAAGGTGTTACTCTTCAGACAGAAAAAAGTATGTGTATGTTTTTAGATAGCATAGAACCGGTTATCCAGAAGATGTCTGGCGTTTCTGCTCAAGTTACGAGAACTTGGTTACGAGCCCTGCTTGCTTGTGCTGGTGCAGTGGATATGTTTT
>JBAZVV010000031.1:4251-12720 GCA_041660685.1 Candidatus Altimarinota bacterium
TGGTCCGTATTTTATGAATATCATCATAGATGGGAAAGTGATCGGAAACAAGAACTACGCGGATCTGGTCGGGAAAACAGCAAATAATGTCCCACTTGCAGAATTTTATAGTCCAGAAATACTGACTTCCATAGAAGAAAGTTTCATAGAAGGATATAGGATAGGACACTACGAGCGAATATTTCCAGTTACTTCCTCTGACGGGGTTACACGAGATATTGCTTGGCATCGATATTTCCCAAAAGATATGCCATGACTTCCAAAAGGTATCACTGTTTGATTCGGCACAGATGCTATAACCGCATGACATAAACGTCGTAAGGGATAAAAGTTTTGGAAGGAAGAGGGGAATGGGTATAATCGAGGGGAAATTTATATTAAAACAAATATTTCATGAAATATTATTTTTTCATAGATGAAACCTGAGATCATTCATTAAATATAATTAATGAAGATTTTCCATATTTTCTTCTTTGTGGAGTTTTAATTTCAGAGAGAGAATATAAAAAGCTTTCAGAAGAAATAAATGTATTGAAAGTAGATTTTCTTTGAACCACCGAAGTTATTTTACATAGTAGAGATATTCGAAAATGTGACAGGGCTTTTAGTATTCTTTTTGATTTGGAGGTAAAAAAGAATTTCTATACGAGACTGAATGCGGTTATCGAAAATACTGATTTTCAAATTATATCTATTGGTATAAAAAAAGAAGAATATATTAAGAAATATGGAAAAGTGGCAGAAAATCCATATCAAATTTCTCTATCATATATGCTCGAACGATTGAGTTTTTGTATGTGAAATCAAGGCAATACGGTCGATATATATGTAGAAAAACGATGAAAGAAAGAAGATAATGAATTATTAGAATATTATAATAAAATATATAATCGAGGAACTTATTATGTAAGTGGTAATATTTTTCAGGAAAAAATAACAAGTTTTGATTTTCGTGCGAAACAGAAAAATGACATTGGAATTCAACTTGCAGATCTCTGCGCTTATCCACTCGTGTCATATATCCGTAATCCGAAAGAACCAAATTTAGCATATCAACTTATTGCGAAGAAGATTTATCAGAAGGACTGAAAACTTTATGGATTTAAAATACATCCGTAAAGTTTAAAAAAAAGAGTCCATTGAGAACTCTTTTCCGAACGGGGACACCCCATTCCATGTATTTATGATATAGCTATGGATTAAAAAGTCAAAACTTTTTTATAATCTTCTCATCTTTCTCCTATGTCTACTCCATTCCAAACTACATACTCCACCCTCAATCCACGCCAGAAGCAGGCGGTGGATACTATTTATGGTCCGGTACTCGTTATCGCGGGGCCAGGGAGTGGGAAGACACAGATCCTGTCGGCTCGTATCGCGAATATCCTCGTGGAGACCGATGTGAATCCGAGTAATATTCTCTGTCTCACTTTCACGGACAATGCCGCGAAGAACATGCGGGAGCGGTTGTCGCGGATTATTGGTGCGGATGCGTACAAGGTGGCGATCCATACCTTCCATAGTTTCGGAAATGAGATTCTGAATCGGTATCGCTCTCGGATTTCTGACTACAGTGAAGCGACTCCGATCGATGAGATAGAAGCTTCGCGTCTGTTCGATGAGATCTTGACCGCACTTTCTTGGAACGACCCGTACAAGCCGGGACAAAATGCCAATGAAAAGATTCGTGAGCTTCGTAATGCGATCAAACTCGTGAAAGATGCCGGTATTACACCGACGGAATACACGGAGATTATCGAAACCAATCGCAAGACTATGACGTTTATGGAACCGCTCATCCGAGCGCATCTCGATGAACTTCTCTCGCTCGGTCAGAAGAAAGAAGATAAAATCCGCAAACTGGAACTTTTTCGAGTATTTCACGATGCTATTATTCAGGCATTTTCTGGAACGCCTGATCGAATGCACTCGCAAGATACATTTACCAAGACACTTTTGGATTCTCTCGAAACTATCTGGGGACTTCAGGAATCTGAAACCGATGCCAAGATTGTCACCAAGTGGCGAGATGAATGGCTCGAAAAAAATTATGAAGGAAAATGGATTTTGAAAGATACAACGAGACTAGACAAATATGAATCGCTTGCCCGAATCTATGTGCAGTACGAAGAGCGAATGAAAGCTCTCGGGTATATCGATTTCTCCGATATGATTCTCGGAGCGATTCGCTTGGTTGAACAGTACGGAGATATCCGAGCAAACCTTGCCGAGCAGTACCAGTTTGTGTTGGTGGATGAATATCAAGATACGAACGATGCACAACTCCGACTCATCACTGATATTCTGTCTGTAACCGATACCCCGAATGTGTTCGCAGTAGGGGACGACGATCAATCTATCTACAAATTTCAGGGAGCCAATACCAAGAACATCAAGGCATTTCGCGATCGTTGGGCAGATACAGAACTTATTATCCTCGAAACCAATTATCGCTCCAATAGTGAGATTATCGATACTTCGCGAGCTCTTATGGATTCCGCAAATCACTTTATCGGGGATATATTTCCCGGAGCGGTCAAATCATTCGATTCGCATCAAGGACAAGGGGGAAATGTGACACAACATATTTTTGAAACCGAAGCGGATGAATTGACTTGGATAGCAGAAGACATAGAACGAGCTATAGCAGATGGATTCCCCGCCGAGGAAATCGCAGTAATCACCAAGAAGAATAAAACCCTCGAAAATCTCGCGAAAGTCCTCCTCTCCAAACATATTTCGGTCGCACTCAGTAAGGATGAGAATATTTTCGATTCCGAAGAAGTACGTCTCGTGGACGAGATTTTGGAGTACCTCGTATCGCTTCGTGGAAATGGACAACCCAGAGATGAGATTCTCCTCTCTATCCTCGCTCATCCGTGCTGGGGGATTCACCGACTAACTATCTGGGAACTCTCTCGTAGTATTTCTTCTGCTCGTCGAGAAGACCGAAAAAATTGGCTCGAAACACTTAGAACTCATACGGATACTAATCTCGCAGGTCTTGCGAATTTTCTCATAGAACTCTCCATTCTTTCCCATCATGCACGGCTCGAAGACCTTATGGACTATATCACTGGTGCGAATGCACTCGCGATTCCCGATGAGTACAACGAAGATCCGACCAAGAATACTCTCCAAATCGATATGTTCGGCGGAGGAAAAAAAGAATATATTTCTCCGATTTATGGGTATTATTTCGGTCGGGAGAAAATCGCCACCGATGCCACCGTGTATGCTCGACATCTCTCGAATATCCGCAAGCTTGTAGAATCCGTTCGCTCTTTTAAAAAATGAGCAGGATTTCTCTCTATCCTCGATTATGGAGAATTTATCTCCCTCGTGAAAAAGTACGATGTACAGATATCAGCTTCGCACTTGGTTGGGCACGAAGGAACTGCTGTGAATTTGATAACCGTTCATAAAGCGAAGGGTCTGGAATACGGTCGTGTGTACGCCATCGGACTCACTGAGAAGCAATATAAGCTCGGGAAAGTTTCTGGTTCTCCACTTCCGAAGAACCTCCCACTCGCACCCGAAAAAGACGATGACGAGGATATTCGCCGTTTGGTTTACACAGTATTTACTCGTGCTAAGAAAAACCTCGTGCTCTCATATGCTCAAATGAATCTGAATGAAAAGTCTAATACTCCGCTCGGATGTTTGACCGACCTGGATCCCGCTTGGGCAAACAGTTCTGTTGGTACTGAATCTCTTGTAGACTTTCTGGAACGTGAACGAAAGGATCTCTTTTCTCTCCCGTATCATGGAGAAGAAAAGAACTTCCTCACTGACCGCATCGCGAAGCAATTTACTCTGTCTGTAACCGCACTTCAAAATTTCTTGAATGTTGCAGATGGAGGTCCAGAACATTTTGTCTCCAATAATATTCTCCGATTTCCACAAGCGAAAAGTGAATCTGCTTGCTATGGTTCCGCTATGCACAAGGCACTCGAAGTATTTTTCACTGACTACAAGAAAACAGGACTGTATTCCAAATCGACGCTTTTGGATGCTTTTGAAACGGCCTTCAAACAAGAACGTTTTACCGAAAATACGGAACGGGATTTTCTCGAACGAGGGACTGAGAATTTGAATGCACTCTATGCTCAGATCACTGGAAAATCTTATGGAGATTTGTATCTTGAGTACGATTTCCGAACGGCTTTCTGAGGAATATTTCTCGATGGTATACAACTTACTGGAAAGATTGACCGTATCGAGGTTATCGATAACCAGAAATTAATCATTACCGACTATAAGACCTGAGGAGGTTTTGAATCATTTTCTGACACCGGTTCTGCATATGAGAAGATTAAGAAATGGAAATATAAACTTCAGTTCTGTTTCTATGCTATTCTCTTCGAACTTTCTCCACAATGGGCGAGATTCGGACAAAAGGAATTCGCTCTTATGTTCATAGAACAGGATCGAAAAACATGACAACTTGTGACGGTTACTGATTATGTGCAACAAGGTGAAATAGAACGAACAAAATCGCTTATCCGAGCGGTTATGTCCAAAATAAATACGCTCGATTTCCCAGATGTTTCCAATTATACCAAAGATATTTCTGGGATTCGCCAGTTTGAAGAAGATTTATTGGAAGGGAAGATATAGGGAAAAACTTCCTAAAATATTTATAAAATAGAGTCATAACTGACTCTATTTTATTGTCAATTAATTTTCCTGTACAGAGGGAAAACAATATGTTATTCTGGTTTTATTAGCATATTTCTTTATACATATTTCTATGTCTTTCCGAAAATACCAAGCAGTCATTCTTCTAATTACTCTGAGTACTTCCGCATTTTTCTCTTCTGCGCTTTTCGCAAAGGATTCTAGTAATATCCCTGTAAATACATCTCCCGCATCGTCCATATCTCAGGAAGTGCGACAAAAATTTTCAGAACAGAAACAACAATTGAAATTACTGGGAAATCCTTCTGAGTACGCAAATATGGAAGTACAATGGAATAGCGAAAAACAAAAACCAGGAGAAGTTCGTAATCTTCATAAAAAAGCATCGAAAGATATTGTCGGAGATACCAAGAAAGTGATTGGTGATCTTGCCCCTCTCTACAGCCTTGCTCCAACTTTTACGCCCGATGTGCGTCTCGAAAAAGATAGCATTTCCAAAACTACACAAGAACGACATGTTCGTTTACAACAGTTCCACAATAATCTCGAAATCGTCGGAGGAGAACTTATTTCCCATGTAGATAAAAATGGTTTTCTTTACCAAGTAGATGGTACGGTCGATACTCCTACTACTTCCACCATTCCAAAAATATCTGCAACACAATCACTCACAATCGCGACACAAGAATTTGGAACGAAGGCAAAGTTTCAAATCGCTAAAAAGCCAGAACTCGTTCTCTATAAATTTGCTTCGGAATATATTCTCGCTTACAGATACACGATTAGTTATGATGATCCGGTTGCTCTCAAAGGACAATGGATTTATTATATCGATGCAAATTCAGGGAAGAAAATCAATAGCTATAGTCTCATGGATATGCTCTCTAGTCCTGTTAATTTGACTGGTACGTCACTCAGTTGAGAGAATGGAAGTATAAAAACATTCACAGGATTATTTAATAGTAGTACAAATCAGTATAGTATACTTAACGTTTTTTCTACAAGTGGATCCTATGCTGTATATAATGCTTCAACTAATACAGGTTTATACAGTGATGCTGCAACAAGTTCAGGGTTTTATCCCCTTGCTAATAGAGCTATTTCTAATTGGGGAATCACTGATCCTACGGAAGTATCTGCAGCTTATAATATCTCGAAAACTTTAGAGTACTATAATACACTTGGATTTTGAACTCAAAATATTTCTTTTACATCTACGGGGCAAACATACCTTCCTATAGTAGTACATTATGGAAATGGATGGAACAATGCTGCATGGAATCCTGGAGATGCATTATATATAGGCGATGGTGATGGAATAAGTTTTAAACCGCTTGCTATTTTGGATGTTATGGCGCATGAATTTGGACATGCCTGGACTCAAAATACCTCCAATCTGATATATCAAAATGAACAGGGAGCATTGAATGAATCTTTCTCAGATATTTCAGGAATTAATGTAGAGTCCTATGTACAGCAAAGTGCTATGAATCTCTATCCAAAGACTGCATCAGGACAAGCGGATTGGCTGATAGGGGAGGATGCAACTATTGGAATAACTGCCCTTCGTGATATGCGAAATCCTGCTAATAGTGCTGTAGTGGGTACGGGAAATGAACAACCAACGAAGTATCATGGACTTTATTGGTATAATGGTTCTTTGGATTTCGGGGGAGTACACCAAAATAACAGCGTACAAAATTTCTTTTATTATCTTCTCTCCGAAGGAGGGTCAGGAAATAATGAAGGAATTCTCTATAGTGTGACTGGTATCGGTATACAAAATGCTCGTCGTGTAGCTTTTGAAACGAATACTCATTTTATCACTAGTACCACTGACTATAAATGAGCTCGTCAGGCATGGATTGATGCAGCTAATTCTATTAATCCGAGTTATGTATCAGTAGTCAAAGCTGCATGGGATGCAGTTGGCGTGGTAAGTAACCCGATTGTCTCGCTAGCAACAGCAGATGAGAGTTTTGAAACAAATACTCTTCTCCCTGTTGGATACACTACTTCTCTTCTTTATGGAACAGGGACTCCTTGGTCGGTAACAACCACAACGGGAGCACTCGGAAATAATAGTCTTGTTTCTGGACCTCTTTCCGATAGCTCCTCCAATATGGTTACATGGTCGGGAGTAACCAATGCGGGATATATTGGATATTACTGGAGAACCTCTTCCGAAGTACTATGGGATACACTCGATTTTTATATCGATGGTGTCTGGAAAGAAAGTTGGTCAGGATTGAACCCTTGGTCATATTACACAACAGCCATCACTTCCGGATCTCATACATTTCGATGGGTATATTATAAGGATTCCTCTGTCAGTCAGTGACTTGATCAGGTAGGAATTGATGCAGTACATATAACTTCTCTTACAGGAGTGCTTGATTATGGATCTGATGGAGGAACAGGACAATATGTTTCTGGAGCAGGATTTCATGGATCGTTCGATGCACCAACTTCTTATGAATATATCGTCTCTCGCTCCGATGGACAGATGATGAAGGGAACTGCTTCTGGTGCTCTTTCATTTCCACTCATAGGACTCCCAGAATGATCTGGAAGTTTGGATTTTCAGTATCGAGATACCTATGGATTTTTGAGTCCGATTTTGACAAAGAGCTTTTTTCTCGATTCTATTGCACCAACTGTTTCGAATATCCTAATACCTACAAATAATACACTTTCAAATACTGGAAATATAGCACTTTCTTGGAATAGCGTGACCGATACAGGCGCAGGACTTTCATCAAATCCGTATACTTATTTGATTTCAACCAATACAGGATTTACCAATACTATCGCTTCAAGTTCTACGATCCTGACAGGAGTATCTCTTTCTCTTCCCGATGGAACATATTTTGCTCGGATTCAGTCGCAAGATTTGGTAAAAAATACAAGTACATCACCCACTATTTCTTTTTCTGTCGATTCTCTTGCTCCACTATCCCCAACCAATATTATTGTGAATAATGGAAATGTTATTGATGTAAATACTCAGAATACTGTTACTATTTCTGGAAGTGGAGGTATTTCAGAAAGTGGGTCAGTTGTGCAATATACTCTTTCGGATGCTTCTGGAAGTATCTCGGGGAGTGGAGTTATTGATATAAATGGAATATTTCAGTTCTCAGGAATCAATGTTTCAAGTTTTGCAGATGGGATTCTCAATTATTCTCTCGGTATGATCGATCCGACAGGAAATATAGGAGCTATTGCAACGGGTACTGTTATAAAATCTACTATTCTCACTGCAGGAAATGCGGTATTTCTCTCAGGAGCATATACCAATACAGGTATCACAAATCTAGAAATATCTGCAGCAAAAACAGTTTCATATAGTATTTCGGGAAGTGGTATCGTATCTACTATTACTGGATCTCTTGCATCGTCTGGAAGCATTATCATTCCTCTGATACTAAGTTCTGCTGATGGAAATAAAACCGTGCAAATAGCATTTACTGATACAGTAAATATTACTACGACTACGGTAGCTTCGATCATCCTTGATACTACTCCGCCTGTTCTTTCGATAGATTCTCATATAAATAACGCACAAGTAACAGGTTCTGCTGCGTTGATGTCCGGAAGTATTTTTGATATCAATGGTATTATCAGTGCAACACTCAACTCTGCTCCAATTATCTCACCAGCAAATTGGTCCAAAACCGTTCCTTTTTCTGGAGGAAATAATACATTCACGCTCATAGCGACGGATAATGCAGGAAATACGAGCTCTCTTTCTATAAATATTTCTCGTCTCATCACCGTTTCCAATGTTACGAGCTCTTTTCTTCCTGCTGGTATAAAAATAGATTT
>JBAZVV010000032.1:0-12436 GCA_041660685.1 Candidatus Altimarinota bacterium
GCCGGCATCACGCCGGGCAACACCATTAGTGTCTCGGGCTATGGCGAGAGCTACTCGACTCCGGATATTGCTGAAGGAAATATCATCATATCAGGAATAAGAAACCCTGCTACTACACTACAACTTCTCATACGTTACCGACTCTATATTCTTGAGATAGATGCAGAACTCCCAATTCGATATGAAAGATTTAAAAATCGAAAACGTTCAGAGGATAAAAATATGACTTTAAAAGAATTTATAACTCTTCAAGAACAAGAAAGTGTCAATATTGAACGATGTCTCGAGCTCCTCAACGGACACTTTGTAAATAACGGAACCGAGCGGGAATTACGACGAGATATAAACCTCTTCTTGGATCATGAACCCCCTTTTCCGCTATCTCAAAGAAAGCAAACAATATAAAAACAAACAACCCTCCAGATTTGGAGGGTTGTTTGTTATGTACGAGTTTTTGTATGTATTTACTACCTTACTGTTTTCTGACAACTTTCTTTTAGAAAAGAATTACTTATTCAAAGACAAATGGATGTATCTTTTTTATATGTAGCTTCTGACAGAATCTCACTATCTATACAAATTGATTGTTTCTCTGTATTTAGAATATTTTTACATATGTCTCTATTCATTTGTGAAACTGCCTGTTTAGTAAAATTAAACACATTACAATAATCTCTTGTTTCCCTATTATTAATAGCCATACATCAGGAAGGAGTGTTAGCAAAACAATTTCCTGAAATTTCTTTATCTTTTATTGAGGCACAAATTGAAGAATCTTGATTCGAAGTGGCTTTTGCAAGAAGATTATTATCTATACAACGATTCTTAAGGTCTAAAAATGGTATACTTTCACATGATTGTGTATCATTGATAATTCATATTTTTCTTGATGAAATACATGCTGTCTTTTCTGAATCAGTATGAGAATTCATAAGACAATCATCATTTTTGATAGTATCTATACTTTCCGAAGTATTTTTAGAAGGTATGGTATTCGGAATATTTTTTGAGAGTTGCAAAGTATTGTTTCTTAAAAAGAGTATTATTATCCATAACATGAGAAATATTATAATAATATGCATCGAGATAAGATATAAATTTTTTCATTTAAACATAAATAGCAGTTTGATGATAATATAAAAATTAGTATGTGCAAATTGCACCAACGCCGGTCCATGTTCCATTATTACATGTTCACCAAATATTTCCAAGATGAGCTGGTGCATTATTATTTCATACATTTAAACTACCCCCACTAACAGTGGTTGACCATGAAAATGTACATGCTCAACTTGTAGTAGTTCAAGCAGCACAAGATATTCCTGCTGGCACTACTGGAGTACAACTAAAGGACCAACCTGTCCATGTTCCATTGCTACATAATCAATAAGCCGATCCAATATAACCACCCGTAGTTGTTCAAACATTAAGCGATCATCAATTAGGTGTTTGTCACCATGTATATGAACAAGCTCCATTTGTAGTGGATCAACCATTACAAGGTGTTCATACTGCAACGACCACTGCTTGACAGGCGAACTGCCAATTTTGCCATACCCCATTATTACAAGTTCCATTGGCAGTTCATACATACTGGATTCAACCTACAGTGCCTTGTCCAGTTACATTTGCAAATCAACCATTAGTAGTCTGAGACCATGTATAAGTACAATTATTTGGATGAGCCCAAGTTCAGCCAGCACAAGATGTTCCTGCTGCTGGGGTAGCTGCTGGGGTAGGAAGATTTATGCATATTTTATCTCCATTTCCATCAAACCCCTGTACATATTTTCCATTTCCACAATCTCATTGTTTGAGTTTTTGAGAAACTTTTACCATTCCATCACTTGTAGTTACATTAGTATCCACAAGCATTTTGTTAAAATATTGCATAAACTTTCCACCTGCCACTTCTCCAATTGGTGGAGCAGATGGATAAGTGAGGGCATAGGCAATCCCCACTACAGAAAGTATGAAAAATATTCAAACAATGACGCCACTCATTGCCTTTTTTCCAGCCCAAGAAAGAAATTGTTTCATATAAACATAGAGAAAGAAAGTAAAATTACTCGGAAAGTATATCGTTTTTTTTTTTTGTAAATCAAAAGTTTTTTATAAATTACATATTTTACCAAACCTCAAATTTGAAAAATCCTTTTTTTCCATATACTCTCATCATTAACCTCTGCAAAATCTTCCATGAAAAAACTTGTTTGCCTCATTCTCATAGCACTTATTCTTCCTCTGTTTTCACCCCTCATCGGGAGTTTTCATATGGTGAAAAAGTACACCTACGCTTCAGAAGATACGATGCAGACTCTTCATTTTCAAGAGATTGCAGAGCCAACGGCAAGTACAGAAAATAATTCAAAATCCATCTCACTCTGGAAATGAGCGATGGGAAGTGTTGATTTTTCGACTGAACAGAATATGTTCACGATAAAGATTCCAAAAACATTTATCATAGAAGCAGGAGCGAATCCGATTCGAATCAAACTTACGGCTGATGGAAAAACTTTTCCTCTCGCGATAGATCTGGACGGCGATGGTCGAGAAGAAGATTTTTATTATACCGAGCCGATTTTCTTGGATAAAACAAGTCATATTTCCTATACGATTGAAACAAAATCGAACATTCAAATTCCTGCTATTTCGGTAATAGGACTCGATACTGACGCGGCAAATATTCACCTCGCTTTTGTGGAAAATACTGCAGAAGCAGCTGTCGGAAGTACGCTCCCGAGCATCATAAAACGAGCTGACTGGTGAGCGGATGAAACGCTCCATTACAAAGATAGTCCGACTTGGAAAAAGATATTTGAGAAACTCGAAGCCGACAAAGACAAACCAAAATCCGATGCAACCATCGCCTATGAGACACGCGTTCAGACCATCAATACCTATCTCGCGACCAATTTCCCCGAACAGGATCGAGCCATCGAAACAACGAGAACCGAAAATGGACACGAACTTGTTTGGCCGATACAGAAAACCAAGCAAGTAGAACGAATTGTCATCCATCACACCGCAGAAGATAATATGAAAAATAAAGATGATTTCACCCTCATCCGTGGGATTTATTATTACCATACCGTCGTTCGTGGTTGGGGTGATATCGGGTACAATTATCTGATCGGACAACGCGGACAGATTTATGAAGGTCGTGCCGGTGGAGATTACAATGTCGCAGCTCATGCGATGTGGAATAATAAAAGCTCTGTTGGGGTGAGTATTATGGGGAATTTTATGACGGATTCTGTGGTGACAGAACAGGAGGAATCTATGAAAACAATAGTAGAATATCTCTCCAAAAAATACGGGATCGATATTCATAAAACGTCCGTAGGACACAAGGAATGTCAGAAAAGTACTTGTATCATCGAGGATTTCAATACTCCGAATCTTGCTGGACACAAGGAAGTAGGTTTCACAAGTTGTCCGGGAGATAATCTCTTTGCTCTCGTACAAAATTGGCGGAAAAATGAGACTTTTTCCATAGGACGCAGTCTTATTACCAATCCAAACTATGAAGCAACAAAAATCGCTTCTCTGGACTCTCAGATATCAAATACACAAACACTAGGGAAATGACCACTTATCCGCATTCGTCTCTCCTACACTGGTTCAACTATTCGGATAAAATCCTGAGATAATAAACTTGCTCGACTGACGATTGGAATCAATACTGGGACGCTCAAGAAAAATCCCGAACTGCCATTTGAAGTAAGTGGAACCAATCAAATCGCTCTCGTTTTGGGAAAGAAAAAATATCCATTCTCCAAAGTGGAAATGGAAGCAAATCTGATTGTCATACCGAGCTGGGATCGGAAGCCGAGTTGGGATACTACTGATACGATGAATGATAATATTTTCCGTGGTAAAATCATACTCCAAAATGAATGAGGAAATCTCGTAGTTATCAATGAGCTCCCACTCGAAGACTATCTCCGCTGAATCGCGGAAGTTTCCAATGATAATAATGAAGAAAAAATAAAAACTATTCTCACAGCAGCTCGTTCGTATGCGTATTTTTATACCAAACCCGAGAATCGAAAATTCCCAAGAAAATCGTATGATGGATCCGATAATCCCGATGAATTTCAGAAATATCTCGGGTACGGATATGAGAAACGTAGTCCCAATACTGCTCGTCTCGTAGATTTGACCAACGGACAGATTATCACCTACGAAGGAAAACCTATAAAACCTTGGTATTTCAGCGAATCGAACGGACAAACTCTTTCCTATAAGCAGTACTGTGAGAAGCGAGTCAAAAGTGGTGCTATTGGGAAAAATACAGTCTGTGACAATATTCCCTATCTTCAAAGTGTCACTGACCCAGGATGAGTCGGACATACTCAGAAATGACACGGTGTTGGAATTAGCGGAATCGGTGCCACGTATCTTGCGACGAATATGGGTTTTGATTACAAACAAATTATTTCCTATTATTTGGATGGCATAAAAGTGGAGAAGAAATATTAAAAAATTATCATTTTAATTCTATCTACTATCGAGGAATACTTTTTCTGAGTAAAGTCTCATAAATGTCATTTCGAACGAATGTGAGAAATCTTCTTTAGCTTTCCCAAAAAGCAAGAATTTTTAAATTATGGAGGTCTGGAAGATTTCTCGTTTTACTCGAAATGACAGGGTTAGGTATTTTCCTTTTGACAAAGTAGGCGTTTCGCATACGATACCTAGTGACGTTTTATATTCTCATCTTTGTTATATATGAAAGTATCTTTTTTAAAGAGATTCATTGTTGCGATGATTCTTGGGGTTATCGCAACAGGGATTACCCTCTACTATCTTTCTTTCCAGATAATGCCCGATATATTTGGGAGCGATCTTATGTGGACTATTATTGCGAATCGTATGACACTTGCCTTTGTTGTAGCTATCGGCGGAGTATATATGATACACCCAATATTCGGTTTTAAATGTCCGGCATTCCTGCGTGGAGCGGTATTTGGCATTATCATCTCTATAGAACTCGCTGTTGGAGTGTTTATCGATCCACTCTCTGGGATGGATGCAGTAGCAGCAAGCCCAGAAGCTATATCAGAAATTTCGCTCTTTGTTCAAACACTCCTCTTCGGAGCCATCTTCGGTTCCATGACCGATGTCATTGCCACAGCGATTGGAGGACAAGGAAAAGAACTTTTGAAAGAGGAATAAGATTCCTAAATTAGGAAAAACATAAAAAAACAGGCGTCCATTTGGACGCCTTTGTTTCAGGGGAATTTCACGGCAACAAATAACGGTTGTTGAAGATAAATGAAATAGCATTCCAAAACGATGGTTTTGCAAAACCTAAAATGATTGACTTTTTCAAAACCATTACATTTTTTTCATCATCGCTTGTAAGAAACCAGACATTTCCACCAATACAGGAAAATATTGGTTGAAGATTACAAGGAAGGATTTGTCTATTTTCAACACTTCCATCCTCAAATACAAACTTGCAAAAAAATGGTTTCTTTTGGTGCAAACGCACATCGGGGTCAATTTCAACCCGACGAAGTACTTTTGCTTCAATAAACAGTACTTGCTTTGGGGCTGGACCGCCACCACCGCCACCTTGTCCCATGATTTTCTCTCCTTAAATCTTTCATTATATCTCCCGTGAACCACTCTTGATCACAAGTCGAGATTACAACAAAGCATCATCTTTATATTCAAAAACAAACGAATGTCAAAACTTTACAAAAAGAGAAAAATTCATACACTCCATCCTAATCTCTTACCCCTATCCCCTAATCCCTACTCTATGCGCTGTCCCAAATGTAAAAATCTCGATACCAAAGTTATCGACTCTCGAATGACCGAGGATGGTCAGTCTATCCGACGCCGACGTGAGTGTGAGAAGTGCGAAGCCCGATTCACGACTTTTGAGCGTCTCGAATTTATCAACTTTCTCGTAACGAAATCTACCGGGGAAAAAGATCTCTACGATCGATCCAAGGTACAACGAAGTATTCTTATGGCGTTCAACAAACGAAGTATGGACCATAATCAGATTGAGCAGATGATTAATGAACTGGAGAATGAATGGGCATCGAACAAAAAAGGAATTACCTCGAAACGAATCGGGAAAGATATCCTCCATCGACTCAAGGATATAGACGATGTTGCCTACATACGATTCGCTTCCGTCTATCATAACTTCGATACCGCTCAGGATTTCGTGAAATTCATCAAGAGCGAGTTGGAATAATAACTCGTCATTCCAGAATTTTTCGACTGAAAAGGTATAGAAATTATCGAACAGACTTCGAAAAATATCTGGAATCTACCACATATATAAAACATAAGAATCTAAATCAAATAAAAACCTTCTTGATATAAAGAAGATTCCCAAAAATATTCAAAAACCCTTTGTGATTCTATAAAAACTCTATAGTTGAATATTCTCGCAATACTCCCGAAGGCAGTCCTCTAAAGGGACAAGTCTTATAATTTTTCTCAAATATCGTCAACTAAAACATAAAATCTATTTTCATGTTTACCATAATCGACCTCAACTACACCCGCTGTCCTCTCCCTTTTCTATCGGATGAACTTTTAAAGAAAATAACAGAAACCATAGCAAACGGGAAAAAATGTTTGCTCTTTTTCAATCGTCGAGGATCTGCTCGAACGCTCATTTGTCGTGATTGCGGATATCAGGCAAGTTGTGAAAATTGCGATCTTGCGATGATTGTTCATACTTCCCCAAGTCATAAACTTCTTTGCCATCATTGTAGTGCTGAATCTACCATCCCACAGAGTTGCCCAAAATGCCACGGAACCAATTTGAATAGTATCGGATTTGGGATACAAAAAATCGAGGAAAATCTCTATAAACTCTTTCCCGATCTTCGAATCGCTCGCATAGATTCCGACAAAAAGCGCTCGGAAGGACTTCATTTTCAGGAAATATCCGAAGCTCAAATCCTCCTCTCTACCGAGATGGGAAATACATTATCTATTGAATGAATAGACCTTGTCGCTTTTCTCCTCCTCGAGTCAGAAATCGCCGTTCCAGAATATGACATAGAAGAGAAAATCTATACCAATATTGCCTACAATGCTCGAAAAGGATCTAATATTTTCATCCAGACTTTCGTACCAAAATCAAAACTCATCAAAAATATCACCGAGGGAAATTATCGAGATTTTCTCATACACACACTCGCGGAGAGGAAACAATTCTCCTATCCCCCATACAAGGAACTCGTGCATATCTGGGTACGAGACCCAAGCAAAGAACGAATCAAGGATATCATCTACAAACTCCGAAATAAACTCGAGATTCTCAAAACTCCTGATATCGAGCTCTATTTTGACCGAGAGCTTTTTACCAAGAGAAATAACGAATACGGACAAAAGATAGTCCTCAAAGGAGTCAATCTCTCCCCTCTTCTCACAACTGTTGAAAAAGAAATATTTCGAAATCGCGGAGTGAGCATGGAGAGGAAATAACAAGTATTGTCATTCCGAGGGGACTCGAGGAATCCCTTTTAATCAAACCATATGAAGTAGAACTACAAAATCTCTCATATAATTCAGTCTTGGCAACTTCTTGTAACATCATGTCAATATACCGATCTAAAGAGATTCCTCCACTACGGTCGGAATGACAAATGCTTTTGTTTTATAAATTTTTTTTGATTTATTTAACCCCTCCCGTATAAAACGTCCCTTTTCAAGAACTGGATGCTATTGACTTTGTGGCCCGCAGAGTGTTTTTTTGTAGCTGAACTCGTGGTTTTGGATGTTTGTTGGTATATTTTATCGGTTTTGGAGAAAGTGGTACTTTTTGTGGTACACTCACCTCTTTTACATCTATTACTCCAATGTCGGAATACATCGGTGGAAGTGGTTTTGTTCGAGTTTTCATATTTCGAACAGGACGATATTCTACCTTCTTCCGAATCGTTCGGAGATACTCGATCTTATCACCAGCAAGCTTTTGTATGAGCGATGAAAGTCCTTTCTCATACGGAGCCAATATTCCGAGAAGTTTATTATTTTGTCCGAGATATCGAAGGAGACACGTGAAATCCCCATCCCCAGAAACAATCAAGGCCTGATCATATCGATCATAATCAATCATCGCCTGAAGAATAAGTTCCGCATCGATATTTCCTTTTATTTCCCCAGATTCTGTCGTAAGTATTTCCTTAAAAACCACTACAAATCCAGACTTTTGGAGCATCAAATAGAGATCCTGATTTCCGGGCATAAAACCGAGAAATACATACGCAACCTCAATATCAGCCGCTTCTCGTAAATATTCACGAAACCGCTTCCAATCAATCTTCCAGCCAAGTTTATGAAGTCCAGAATTCAGATTCTGTGCATCAATAAATGCATAATTTTGCTGCATAATATATATGTTAAAAATATACATTCATTATAGAGCTTTCCCTGGAAATGCAAAATCATTTGGATTTATTGCAAAAAAGCGAGGAATATAGTAGGATAAAGGAAATTACATTACTCATAACAGGAAATTTATGACAGGAAATAAAGAATCTATACAATGCCAAAATAATAGTGAATCAAAACAATCTATTAAAGATATAGTGGGTGGTATTTTAAAACAGGCAAAAAATGCCCTCCCTCCAGACCGATATAAAAAATTTGAAGATGAAGTAAAACAAGTTCATCAGGCTTTTCTTACAAAGAAAAAAGCAGTTATAAATGATTGTCTCTATGATACCACAGAACTCAAAGAGAATCTGACAAATAAACTCAAGATTCAAGAAGATGAAATGCGTAAAAAAGAAATTATGGAAGCAAAAGAATCCTGTTTTAGAAATAACTTCAATGCAGAAAATATAAATGGTAAAAAGACTGCCAAATATTTTGAATATCTTGTGACGCATCAGGAGGAAATTAATGAACTCATAAATAAATTCAATAAAAAACCCGAACTACTCGCAGGATTTTTACACTATTGGAAGATTCAACATATCACATGAGAATGAGGAGTAAGACCAGAAAGCAATATTATCAATATCCTCTGATCTAATCATATTGTGGTCCAATGGATGGATGAATACTACAATAGAATTATTAATAATCCCAAGAAGGAACGTTGAATCTGAGATATAATAACAGCTATACGATCGGATTATATAACAAAATTAGATATTGCCACTTCTTCTGAAGGTAAAATTCAAATATTTAGAGATGGAGAAAATAAGGCTATATCCATACAAGAATTTGAAACAGAATTAAAAACCAAAAATATTCATGATATAAATTCTTTAGGACTTGCAAACTATTTTAAATATCTTGATTCAAAATGAATGATGAAGCCAGAAATATTAATGCAGAAATTTAATAACAATTCCCTTATAGGGCTTGGGAAACTATGGGGAAAGTGATGAGGAGAAAATGATCCGAACAGACTCATAGCAAAGAAAATATTGATAAGTTCAGAACTATGATACATAGTTGATACTATTACAACGATTAGTTCACCATGAGATTTCTTTGAAAAAGTAAAAGCATTCGATACTAAAAGTTTAGATTTTACTCTTACGCTTCTAGTTGAACGAGGAACAGAACTCAGAAGAATAATCAAAGCGGAACTCAAATCTCAATTTGAGAAAAGTAAAACATTAGAAAAAAGAGAGATTGATACAACTATAGATAAGATGCTCACGGAAATGAGTGCTGCGAAAGGAATTCAAAAAATAGGACAAATCGGTATCTCCTACGAAAAGAAATATAATATTGAGCTCAACATAACAAGTATTACATGACAAGTACGAAAAATACAAGAGAATAAAGAGGAAACTAATGTAGTTCATTTGCAAAAAATAAAGAATCAAACGAAAGATCAAAAAGTACGTGATCAATGTGATAAATCAATCAATACAATCAGGGGAGAATTAATCCAGAGCAAACGAGAAGATTTGGTTCTTTCTTATGTCAAAGAGGAAGGATTGAGACGTCTTGCAACTGAGAAAATTACCATGGAACAAATGGTTACGCAACTGCAGAAAGAAGATAAAACATTCGACAAAGAATATAAAACCTGGCAAAAAGAAAAAGTATCATTCGACAAAGAAAATCCTGAGGTTACAAGAAAAGAGAAATCCCTTCCGCAACAAGAGGAAAATTCTGAAAAATCAATTCCTACTCACTCAACTCTGAAAGATATTCCGCTTTCCAAAATCAAAGATGGAGAAACATATCCTTTCCCTCTGAGTAAAGAATCTTCCAATACAAATAACATAACTCGTGAAGGAAATAATTACAAAATTCAAATCGGAAATAATACAGAAAATACTATTACACTTCCGAAAGAAAAAGTGAAAACATATCTGGTAAGTCTTCAATTTCTCGAAGATGCTGGTCTCGGATACTTTATCCGGCATCTATCACAGGAACAACTCAGACAAGTATTACAAGCAAGTTCCACAAACACTACTCAAGTAAATGCACAAAATGGAGAGTTTTGAAGACCACAGAAAATAAGAGTTCTACACTATTTTGGAAGACTTCTTGGAATCAAAGGTAGTGAAAAAATTCAGAATCCAGAAGATGGAAAACAACTTTTTCAAGATTCTTTTTCTACAATTGGTAAGAGTTTGGAATCAAGACTCTTATTTGGAAGTATGCTATGAAACGATGGTTCTCTGAATGTTCTATTTCTTACGAATTTTCATTCTGGGAAAACACTATAGAAAAAATCCTCCACGAATGTGGAGGATTTTTTCGGCTTTGCGACTTATATCCCAAGCTTATCTCTGAGGATATTGATCTCATAAAAGAGGTTTTGGTCTTTTTTTAGAATAGTTTCAAGTTTCTTGCAAGAATAGAGAACGGCGGAATGATTTCGTCCAGAAAAGATATTTCCGATACGTTCATAGGTATAGTTCATACGATTCTTGAGAAGGTACATAGCAACCTGACGAGGGATCATATTTTGTTTCTTGCGATCATCTCAGAGAATGTGTTGTTTCTCAATCCCGAAATGTCCAGCTACCGCATCGAGGAGTTCTTCATAGGTTTTGATGGATGCTGCCATTTTCTTCGTAGAATTTCCAATGAGAGAATCGGTGATGGAAAGTTTATTAAGTCGTCGTGCGACATTATCAATCGTAGGAGGGATATTATGAAGCTCATATTCAGCGATAATCTGATTGAGCACTCCTTCTATCTCTCGAACATTTGCACCGAGGTTGTAGGCAATAAATTCAGCTACTTCCTGTGGGAGAATAAATTCACGAGCACGAGCTTTTTCCTGAAGAATAGCGAGTCGAGTTTCAAAATCTGGAATCCCTATGTCTACGATAATCCCCCATTCGAAACGACTCTGTAATCGTGGTTCCAAAGCGGTTAGTTCTTTTGGTGGACGATCTCCCGAGAGGATAATCTGTTTATTGTTCTCGTAGAGAGTATTAAAGATGTTATAGAGCACTGTTTGAGTTGCGTCTTTCCCCGCAAGAAATTGTACATCGTCAATAATCAGCACATCGATAGATTGATATTTCTCTTTCATACGATCCACCGTTCGTTTCTTCACACTCTCTATATAATCACTCAAAAATCGATCAGCCGTTGTATAGATAACTTTTTTGTCCTTGTAACGCTCTTTGATAGCATTTCCGACCGCTTGGAGTATATGAGTCTTCCCGAGTCCAACATCTCCGTAAACAAACAGAGGGTTATAAGCACTTCCCGGTTTACGAACCACCGCTTCAGCAGCAGCATGAACCAATTGATTGGATGGTCCCACGATAAAGTTCTCCAATCGATATTTACTATTGATTATTCGACTATTAATTCCTTCGACCATTTCAGTTCCAGGAGTTTCTTCCTTTTTCTTTTTAAGAGTCGTCATCTCTTTATATTCTGCTCCACAATCTACAACATTACTATTTGATGGATTATCGATATTTTTATCTACATGAAAATCAATAGTTGTAATAGTTGGTGCATATTTCTGTACAGCAATAAGAATCTCATTAAAAAACTTATGAGCTAGATTATCACGCATAAAACTCGAAACAACTCCAAAAGAAATTTTTTCAGTCGTCTGTTCCAAGAAAGAAACCTTTTTAAAATACGTAAGAAAATCCTGCTTCCGAATGGTAGTGGTAAGTTCTTTTATAATATCTCGAAGGAGAGAAACATCCGTGTTTACTTGATGCATGTTTTAGAAAAGGGGTTGTAGTCTAAATGAAGCTAAATCTATGTATGTAAAGTATCTATTGCAGAGACTTCCGGAGCAGTATAATTATCCAAACTTTTTCATCACCTCTATAACTTTTCATTCCTCAAAAAAGTATATAAGGTTTATTCATTTTCTTCACAATGTCAAAAGATAAAATTCGCTTGACACGATAAATTGTACACATTTTTTATACATAAAAAAAAGTCTCTTTATTATACCTGAAATGCCTTCATTTTTAATGTAAATTCCTTCAAA
>JBAZVV010000033.1:0-6709 GCA_041660685.1 Candidatus Altimarinota bacterium
AAAACAGACATTTGTCCAGAGAAATAATCACCTCCAAAGTTTCTCACTATAGAGCGATTTCATAAAAATTCACATAAATTCTTTTGACAATATGTGGTATTTGAATATACAGTCTACACACTATATATAGTTTTAATCAGACTATAAAAAGTGCGATGAATTATCTCAATTTTCCTCTTGTTTTCCCCTCTGTATTCCACTTTATTATTTCATATTTTCATATTATTATGACTATTACTCAAATTCGTCGTCGTGATGGAGAGCTTATTGACTTTGACAGATCTCGTATAGAAAAAGCAATCGATTTAGCGGCCAATGATATAGGTGAAACAGACCGCTCGTTTGTTACGGTTATCACCGATTTTATCGTAAAAGATCTGGAGCATGTTTATGGAGAGATATTTGTAAACCGTACTCCGAGTGTGGAAGATATCCAAGATATCGTCGAACAAAATTTGATGAAGTTTCATAAGTATGATGTGGCAAAACAGTACATCATTTATCGATCAAAACGAGCAGAAGAACGAACCGAGAAAAAGGAGAAACTCATCAAACAGTTTGAGAAAAACACGATGAAAGTAACGAAGGCAAATGGAGAAAAAGAATATTTTGATGTCGATAAAATCAAAGCAGTTTTTGATCGTGCCGCAAAAGGTCACGAAGACCGATGTTCTTTCGAAGATCTCATGGTGGCTTTCAAAAAGAATCTCGTGGAAGATATCAAAACTTCCGATATCAATAAGCTTCTCACGAAAACTTGTGTGGATCTCGTCTGTGTAGAAAATATCGCCTGGGAACAGGTTGCTGCTCAGATTTTCCTTGGAAATGTCTACAAACAAGCTATCAAAAATCGTAAGATGAAACTGGGAGATATCTATACTCCTGCATCCTACAAATCACTTTTCGATGAATATATAAAAAACGGTCTCTATTATAAGGATTTCTATAACTACTACAGCGAGGCAGATATCCTCGAAGCTGGAAAACATTTGAAGAAAAAAACCGATGAGATGTACGGATATACTACCGTTCTCTCACTCAATAAACGATATCTCTGCAATCCCAACAAAGTAACGAAAGAGCTTCCACAGGAGATGTATATGTCCGTGGCACTTTTTCTCGCTATCCCAGAACCCAAAGAGACTCGTCTTGCATTTGCCCTCAAGGCATATGAGATGTGTTCAACTCAGAAAATCTCTCTCCCAACTCCAACACTCATCAATGCTCGTACCAACTACAATCAACTTTCGAGCTGTTTCAAGATTAATATCGACGATGATCTTCGTGGAATCTACCATGGAGTAGAGAATATGGCACAGATTTCTAAGTACGGTGGGGGAATCGGAGTCTACCTTGGAAATATCCGTTCTCGCGGTGGGATGATTCGTGGAATCGAAGGAGTTTCTGGGGGAGTAAATCCTTGGATTAAAGTTATCAATGATACAGCTATTGCTGTAAATCAGCTCGGAGCTCGTCTTGGATCTATCTCCGTGACACTCGATGTATGGCACCGAGATATCTACGACTTTCTCGATCTCCAGACGGAGACAGGAGATATTCGTTCCAAAGCATTTGATGTATTTCCTGCTATTTCTGTTCCAGATCTCTTTATGCGACGAGTAAAAGAGGATGGAGAATGGACACTTTTTGATCCAAATGAAGTACAGCGAGTAACCGGAAAGAAACTTCAGGATACGTATAGTACCGAATTTGAAGCTCTCTATACAGAACTTGAAGTAGATGACCGACTTAAATTGAAACACACTATCAAAGCAAAAGATCTCTTCAAGAAATTCCTCAAGACGACGGTTGAAACCGGTATGCCATATGTATTCTACCGAGACACAGTAAATAAGCTCAATCCGAATAAACATGCAGGAATGGTGTATTCTACTCAACTTTGTACCGAAATATGTCAGAATACTTCTCCAACAAAGTTTGTTGAAGAAACGATCGAAGGAGGGAAAATCATTCTCCGATACGAACCAGGAGATTTGGTGGTTTGTAATCTTGCCTCTATCAATGTGGCAAAAGTATTTGATCAGAAAACTATGGCAGAAGCATTCCCTGTGGTTATGCGAATCCTTGATAATGTCATCACCCTCAACTACTATCCTATTAAGGAAGCGGAATACACAGCTATGAAATATCGCTCTGTCGGACTCGGGTACCTCGGACTCGCAGAATACCTCGCCACTCACGGGATGGCGTACGATTCTCCTGAGGCTCGTGCTCATGTGGATGATCTCTTCGAACAATACGCATACTACACTTACGAAGCTTCTGTGAATCTCGCAAAAGAACGCGGAACTTATGGAGTGTACAAGGGATCAGAATACGACAAATGAATACTCCTCGGCCACGACCGCGAATGGTTTGTTCGTGAGAAAAAACTCGGAGCAAAATGGGGAGAACTCTTCGATGCTATGAAAGCGCACGGAGTCCGATTCGCCTACCATACAGCACCAGCACCAAATACTTCTACTGCAGGAATTGTCGGAACGACTGCTGCACTTCTACCAATCTACAAGAAATACTTTGTAGAAACCAATCTTTCTGCACCAACCGTTCGTGTCGCTCCAAAACTCGCCCCAGAAAACTTCTGGCTCTATAAGGAGTATATCAATATGGATATGAACGACGTCATTGATATGATGTCTGTCATCTACCAATGGGTGGACCAGTCCATCAGTTTCGAGTGGATGATCGATCCAGCAAAAGTTTCACCAGCAGAACTCTACGGATACTACGTGAAATCTTGGGAACAAGGAATCAAGACGGTTTATTATGTACGTTCATTGTCTGGGGAAGTAGGGGAGGCTTGTGTGAGTTGTAGTGGATAGTCGGGTTAGAATCTCCTGCAAAACGCGAACTTTGCGTTCAAATCTTCCGTTCCTCGTTCTCCGTACAAGTTGTACTGTTCACTACGGTACTCGATTTTCGCGACAAATTTCATCGTTTTGCAGGAGATTCTAATATATACAAGAAAAGCGCAATTGTCATTCCGACCGTAGCGGAGGAATCCCTTTTAGTCGGCATATTGGGGCACAAAAGATTATAGAAAATATATGAGAAAGAAATTTATTTTTATTTAAAATTAACTATCCATTTTATGGAAAATCAATCACTTGTTATAGGAGATCAATTACCTACGACAGAAATGAGACCAGGCACATGAGCAGTATTTATGGACGAAAAATGATTCGCATCAGGATGAGATGTAGGAATTCCTCCTACATCTGTGGTATGGCAAAAAAGATTTTCTCAAATGGCATATGATGCAGTTATGAAATTTCAGCCTAATGTCCCAGGAAACTTAGGGAAATAATCGTCATTCCAGAATTTTCTGAAGTCTGAGCTCATGGAAATCACAAAAATTGATTTCAGACAATATCTGGAATCTGCCGATTATGAAGAAGTTCTTGCAATAATCTTTAAATAGTAGCTCATATGTATGAATAAAATATTTGTGTATCTTGACGAAACTAAAAAGCTTTCCGAATGAGTATTGATATTCTGATGAATTATTACATTCTCTGATATTTCCCATGTAAATGCTAAAATATGAAATATTACAGATGATTTAGGAATAGAGAAATGAAGTGAAATTAAAAGTGTGAATCAATATGGTGATTTATTTTATAAGAAAAAATGATTTCAAATCCTTCTTGCTGATATGTCATATATGATATGCTCCAGTTATATTACTGATTATAGAAAAGATGTTTTTGAAACGTATATAAAATGATTATCACAAATTCTTTCTGTTATCTCAAATGAATTTCCTTTGTTCGAAATAGAATTATATATTGATGATATTAAGTTTTGAAAAAATGAAAAAGACTTTTTAAAATGAATTAAAAAGTCTAATTTGAAACTTAAGAAATGCTCAATTAAAACTTCAAAAAATCATCGTTCTATACAGATTGCTGACCTTGTGGCTGGTATTATGAGAAAATATTATCTTTTTCAAGAAGAGATAAAACTCGAAGAATATTTTCCTTTATGTCGGTTAATTATTGATAAGCCATGAAAAATAAACACAAAAAAATCCCCTCCAGAGGTTACTTCAACGTCTGCCCTAGTGGCGCGGACTCCGTAACATGTTGGGATCTGGTAAGAGAATATTCTTATTTTGCTTAAAGTCAAACTTTTGTTATTTTATTTTAAATAATTAATTATGCTCCACCTCCCAGAAATCGAAGCCAAAATCCTCGACACGACCGAAACAGAACTCCTTCCGAGACTTACAGAACTGGGATTTCAGCCGTATTTCGAGGGGATTCTCAAAGCTCAGTGGCTCATAAACCCTGCGAATGGAGAGAAACTTCGAGTTCGTCAGGAGAATGATATCGTGATGATAGAACACAAGGAGTCTCTCGGAGGACTGGACATACAGATGAAATCCAATCAGGAAACAGGATTCGAAGCACGGGATTTTGACGCAGTTATTGCTACGCTCGAGAAAGTCGGACTCCAAAGAGTTGGAACGGTGAGTATAAAAAGGCGTGTGAGCTATATCCGTGATGCGGATACTCACCAGCAGGTCCGTCTGGATTTTGACACTTATACGAATCTCCGAGGAAAGACTATCCCAGAGTTTCTAGAAATCGAAGCGACTTGTGCAGAAGATGTGTATGAAACAGCCATAGCTCTCGGATTTCAAAAGTCGGATTGTCGGAACTTTGGATCGAGAGAACTCTTTAAATATTATTATCCGAATGAGGAGATTATATAAAACTATCTTGAATTATGTCCAAACCACTTTGTATCACCTTTGCCTGACCAGTCGGGCGCGGAAAAACCCCGATTGCAACATACCTGAGTTACCATTTCGATCTTCCGATTTTCAATAATGATGCGATACGGTCAGAGATTTATCAAGACTTTTGAGTACTGAATGAAGAAGAGTATCTTTCTCGAAGAGACCAGAGGCTCCAATTTGTTTTGGAAAAGTGAAAATCTTTTATACTTGATGCGAGTGTTGATAGGGCTTGGGCAGGATTCAGGAATCTATTGGATAAATATGGATATGAGCCGTGTATTATCAGTCTCGATATCTCCGAGGAATACCTGAGAAAGTTTTATGAATCAAAAAGTTGTAATGAACCCATTGGAGGAATTGTAAAATTCATCCAAGATCACGAGAATTTTCTGAAAAACTATCCGGAAGATGTTGATTTTCATATAACGGATGCTGAATATCCTGAGAGGATGAGATTGACCGAAGAATTTATTGCTCAATGGATTCGAGATCGAGATTAAAAAATCCTTGAAATTTGTGACTTTTTTCATATACTTTGGACGTTGTATTTTTTAAGTTTCCAACTATGAAAACACTTATCATTTCCGATTTCTCAAAAACTTTTACTGACCCGTCTTGTTCAACGACTTGGTCAGTTTTTGCAAAATCTGGACTTCTTGGTTCGGAATACACTGCCGAACGAAATCGACTCTATGGTGAATACCATGATTTTGAACTCGCGGGAGATCTTGAAAAAACAAAGGAATGGTGGGGAAAACACGGAGAACTTTTTGTGACCTATGGTCTCACAAAAGAACTTATTTCTCGCATAGTTGCAGATGAAAAGTACTTCAAACCTCGTTTAGGACTCTCGGAGTTTTTTAAGTTTATCCAAGAAAACAACATATCACTTCATATTGTTTCTTCTGGTATTTCTCAATTTATCGAGGAATTTCTCCGAATTCACAATGCACCGGAAGGTATTGTGGTATATGGAAATGAACTTCAACTTAAGGATTCTCAAGTCGTAGGATTCGATCATAGTTCCATCATCACTACACTCAATAAACAAGATGGTCTCATATCTACAAATACTGATTGTGATAAAATAGTACTTCTTGGAGACGATGAAACTGACCTTGCTATGTATAAATGATCGAATGTACAATCTTTCGGATTCACCGATGAAGAACGCGGATTCGATGTAAAATTTGGAAAAAATGCGAGTTTCTCCAATCTTATCTCTCACCTTAGTTAATTATGCTTAAACTTTCTGAAAGTACTGAAAATTCTCAAATCTATCCAATAGATGACCCTCAGATTATCAGATTGGTAGTTCATGCTACTACTGAACGTAATCTCTCTTCTGCTTCTTTTAATGTTCAGGTTGAGGGGATATTATCTGAGTCTTTTGATATTCAAAAAATGGATGCTGAGTCTAATGAATTTCAACTTTGGAATGAAGCAGAGAGGGTATTAAATAAAGCATTTTCGGCATTTTGTAATACCATGGCTGATTGCGTTACTAAAGATAGTACTATTATTATTGGTAAAGAGAATACTCTTACGCAGAGTTTTATAAAATGTATGGCTTTTCGAGTACAAATCCTACCAGAAGATTTCGAAAATTTTGGGAAATATATGTTTGAAAATCTTTCTAAAACAATTGCAAATTCTCAATGAGAACTGAAATGAGCACGATTTATCTTAAAATTAAATAGTGAAGGTGAAATTGTACTTACTTCCACCGGTGAAAAAACAAAATCTCTATTCAATGAGAACGAACCTTTTATTAAAGCAAGAGTTGAAAGAATAGTTCTATAAATAATATCTCATATTTCTTTTTTATGCAACCAAGTTACATCCCACAAATAGAGCCCGAGCATCTCTGTGAAGCCCTTAAGTTCTGCTCTGTCCGAAAACACGGCGAGGAGTATTTTGTCGGGAAAAAAGACCAGAGTGGGA
>JBAZVV010000033.1:6719-12275 GCA_041660685.1 Candidatus Altimarinota bacterium
AATATCACGTAAGTTCCATTCTCCGATATCGCTAATAGTGATACGTATGAAGGAAAACCACTTGTCCGAACCTATTCTTCTGGTCATGTATTCCTTGATGCAACTCGTGAAAAAGTTTGGCTCGTAACGACTGAGAAAGATGGTAAAATCCAGCACCAGTTCACGGGCGGAAGTCCGATGGAGGACATTAATAAAGAAGTATTCTACACGGTGGATGGAACGATAAAAGTTCACCTCGATAAAGTCGAGGACAATGCGATAATCCGCACCTATAACCGAACAGGAGCAAAAGTCACAGAACCATGGAATGAGATTCCTCTGGTTGACTGGGTACTCATGGAAAACCGAGACGAAACCGGGGCAGATTTCTGGAAACTCGTTTGTTTGATGCACTTCGTGGTAAAAGAACATGAAGGAATACTCGATTATAAAGATAGAGTTGAATATGTAATAGGAGGGAATTGGTACAGTATTGATGAACTTCCAAATACTCCAAATGTCGCACCAAATGCGTACTTGGTTGCGAAAAAAGCTCGGGAACTTCTTCTGAGTATAGAAAAATAAAATTTCTACCATATTTTCTTACTTCACATAATTCATTTATGAATCTAGTAACCAATCATACAGGAGATAATCATTTCGATTGTGTCATTCTGGAAAATAATCCCTTCATACAGAGACAACTTATTCCAAGCCAAGATATGATAGAATTCATGAGAAATGGGACATACTCGCTCGCTTTTTATCCAGAATCAGAACGAAATTCTTCCAAATATGATGGAGGATTGAGTGAACAATTTTCTACATCATTTACACAGGCTGTTACTGATTTTTCTCGTGAATATAAAGAAGAAATAGATAGTAAATACATACTTGTAGATCAATATGGAAAAATATCACCCTCCTTTCTGATTTCTATCATGCATTGGGTAAATATAAGAAAGGAATGTAAAGATGAATTTCATAATCTTCTGGTTTCTTGTATGCAAGAACAAGTGGGAGATACTCCATTTATGTTGACTGAATGTGTTAATATACAGAAACAAGATGGAGCTATCATTCTCTCCTTTCAAGATTCTGATGAATGACCAGAAGATAAAGTACAGAGAATATTGACACAATAAGGATATTATAAATAACCATTTTTGAAAACTATGGAAAAGAAGATACAAAAATGATTCCTCAGTAAACTTCATCAACTCAGTTTTGGGACAAAAATAGAAATAGAAATATTTTTTATTATAATTCTTCTCTCTGCTGGGACATTTATATTTCATTTTGTAGAATGATGGAGATATCTCGATTCTTTCTACTTCACTATTAGTACTATGGCTGCAGTTGGACTTGGAGATTTTGCTCCAAGAACAGATATAGGAAAGCTCCTTACTACCTTTTATATGATAGTAGGTATGCCACTTTTTATCTATACAAGTGCTCTATTTATCGAACGAAGATTAACAAGAAAAAAAAGCCAATAATTTTCTTTTGTCTTGAAACATATATTCCATATAATCCGCCACAAAATAATTATTTCCTCATTTCCTATTTTTATGACACAACAAGATCCACAACACATTATGCACCAAAATCTTCTCTTCAATCCACAAGGAAAAGACGAAGTAGAACTTCGAACTATTATCAAGGGTTCGACGACCGGACTCTTCAATCTTAATGCCGTGAAATATCCTTGGGCAAAATCACTCTATCAAGTGATGATCGGGAATTTCTGGGTTCCAGAAAAGATTTCTGGACTCAAGGACGACGCTCGAATGTTTCATAGTGAGTTGACTGCCGAAGAGCAACGAGCTTATAAAGGAATTCTCTCTTTCCTTATATTCTTGGATTCTATTCAGACGGTAAATCTTCCACATTTTTCTGATTTTATTACTTCTCCTGAGGTGAATCTGATTCTCTCGATTCAGACGTATCAAGAGGCTATTCATAGTCAATCATATGCAACTATTCTCGAATCGGTGGTAGATAGTAACGAACGAGATGAGATCTATTATTTCTTTCGAAATGATAAAATCCTCTTAGAACGAAATACTTATATCGGTCAGATTTATCAGGACTTTATTACGAATCCATCGGATGAGAATTTCTTCCGTGGAATTGTTGCAAACTTCCTCCTCGAATCCCTCTATTTCTACAATGGTTTTGCCTTCTTTGACACACTGGTAGATCATATGAAAATGCCAGCAACAGGACGAATGATTGCTTATATTCGTCGAGATGAATTGACTCATATCACGATATTTGCCAATATCATCAAGGAAATCAAACGAGAATTCCCTGCTATCTACAACGAACAGATTATCCTCGATATGATGAAGATAGCTGTAGAACAAGAAATCGAGTGGAGTGCTCATATTCTCGGAAATCGAATCCCAGGAATCAATGGGGAAACAACGCGAGAATATACAAGATGGTTAGCAGATCAGCGTCTCGGGATGCTTGGAATCGCACCGCTCTACAAGGAAGCAATCACAAATCCATACAAACACCTAGAACGACTCCAAGATCCGAACGTAGACAAGAGCAATTTCTTCGAATCTACGGTTGTAAATTATACACAATCCACCAGTATGAACGGAAGTTGGGAATTTTAGTTGACAAAGCATATGATTTCTGTACAAATAGATAGTTTATATTTTTACTTATCTTTGTATGAATGATTTAGTAGGAAGGGAAATAATAGATGAAACTCAGGAATGATCATTTGTTCTGAGTCCTGAAGCGAGTCATAGAATTGCAGGAATCATCAAAGGTATACGAGGGAGATTTTTGATTAATGGAAAAAATATTGCCAAAACTTTTCTTTTTCAACTTCATGAAATGATCGATGAAAAGGAAATATCTGAAGACAAAAGAATTATTAGCCGAGAAGATCTCGAGATACTTCTCTATGCTCCAGAGATAGAAAGAAAAGAAATTCGACGGATTATAGCAACGATCATATATCGTACAGAGATATTACTTGCTGACTCAGATGCAAAAGCTGCTAAAAGTAGAGAAAAATTAGAACGACATTTAAAGAAAAAGAAATAAGAGTTTCTATACACGGAAAAACTTATAAACTATACTATATTTTTATGGGTATCGTTGTAAATGCGGTAGATGTTTTTCGGCATCATCAGGAGGAAAATAACTTTCATCAAAGTATATCAACACAATTAACAGATATTCTTTCTCAGACAAATGAAAAGGTACAAGAATTTCTCGATACTCCTATCGAATCAATTGCTGTGATAGATGAAGATAATCTCCATCTTTTATTGCGAGATTATTTTCTCTTTGTCTTGAATCGCAATCACTTCGAGCTCACAGAAGATATGTATGTGGCATTCTCTTATACAGAGCAACTCATATATGATTTGATGCTAATGCGAGCACGAGGTAGAGCTATTATAGAAGAACCCTATGTTATTGATTGGCTCATGAAACAGGAATATCGAACTGCAGGTGATGTTGCTATTTTTGGATATCTCTTTTTTCATAATTCTCGTCGCAATGAACTTAACAAAGATGATTATCTTACATATATGAGTGGATGTTATTCAGCCTGGTATCAACGAAGTATCTCATTTAATACAGGAAGGATTCTCGCGGGAGTTATGCCAATCTTTCTTCCACTCATAGAGAAGATGGATCAGGATTTATTTCGAAGAGGAGTACGAAGTATATAATTTATCATTATTCATTATGAAAATTATTCTCATCGCTGCGATGGCAGATAACCGAATCATAGGAAAATCTGGACAACTTCCTTGGAATCTTCCGGAAGATCTTCAGAACTTTAAACGACTCACAACGGGGGGAATTATTATTATGGGACGGAAAACCTATGAATCCATCGGACGACCACTTCCGAATCGTCGCAATATTGTTTTATCTTCTGAGACTGTTCAGCAAGAGGGAATCGAGACATTTCATACTATTCCTGATATGCTCGAAGTTTTGGAATGAGAATGAATAGAACAAGTGTTCTTGATTGGTGGACAGAAGATATACGAGGCATTTTTGAATGATGGTCTCGTGGATGAGATATGGCTGAGTAAGATACCTGGAGATTACGAAGGCGACGCTTCTTTTCCTGTTTTTGAAGATGATTTCAGAGAACAAGAAACCGAACAATTTGAAACTTTTCAGTTTGTGAAATATACGAAGAGATAACAACTCTCCCGAGAAAATTTGCACTCTCCCGAGAAAAACATATACTCTTTTTCAGATATACTCGCAAGAAATTATTTTCTATGAATTATTTTGATCAGGTTTTCTTTAGTAAGTATCTTCGAGAAAGAGAAGAGCTTATTTTCGTGTGTCATCGACATCCACTTTTGATTGTGGATCGTATCGTTGTGGTACTTTTTTTATGACTCGCGCTCCCAACATTTTTTTATTACAATAATTCATTCTCTTTACAGAACCTCGTACCGTTTCTTTATTTTGAAACATATGCAATGCTGCTCTATTTTTTCCTCATTTACAAGATATTTGATTGGTATAATGATGTATGGATTATAACGAATCTTTGAATTATAGATGTTAACTGGGATGTATTTACCCGTCATGTTATCTATATAGATTATCATGACATAAAAGGAACCGAAATTCAGACTCATTCGTTTTGGGATTCTTTCTTTCACAAAGGAGATATTATTCTCTATACGGCTGGAGATGATGATAATTTTATCCTCGAAGGAGCAGAATATCCTCACGATATTACCGATCATATCGAGGAAATTATTCATGAAATAGAAGAAGAAAAACATCGAAAAGATAAGGAACCAATGGAGGTTCTCCTCGAGACTCTCAAGGAAGTCGTACGTGAACATCTGGAAGGAAAGGAGCATGGAACACCCGAAGAGATAAGTGAAGAAGAAGGGGAAATAGAAAGGATTTTATCTAAAAAAGGAACTATCGACCTGAGATAGAGAAACTTTTGACAAATATCTGTATTTTCCTACAATCGACTCATACTTTATAAAGACATCGTTATGCGTGCATATATGCAAGTCAATCTCGCAAGTGGCTTTTCAGAAAATCTGGAAGGGATGTTTTAATGTATACAATGAAAGTTGATGTAATACCAAAACAAATCCTTCCGAGAAACCCGGGAGGATTTTTTTAGAACTTTTTAATAAATAACTTTTTCATTATATGAACCATTCATTTTTAAAGAATCAGGAAATAGATCTAGAAACCATTGTTATCGAGACTCCGCGCTGTACGATTGAACCATTCCGGATGGAATGAATCGATTTCGATGATCTATCTCTGGCTTTTCGTGGAGCAAATGAAAATTTCTATGTAAGTGAATATCTCCCAAATACTCAAGAAGAAAAAGAATTCATTACCTCTACTCTAGAGGATAGAAAAAATGGAAAAGCATTCGAATGTTTTATTTTTAATAAGGCATCACGTGTTATTGTTGGGTCTATCGGAATAAGTAGTCTGGATACTCTCGAGCCGAATATCGGACTCTGGATCCGTAAGGAGTATCATGGAAAATGATATGGAACCGAAGTATATACTACTATGTTTGAGTGGATAAAA
>JBAZVV010000034.1:0-12040 GCA_041660685.1 Candidatus Altimarinota bacterium
ATCTATGAAGAAAAATATACTGGAAGAACTTCCATGATTTGGTCCTGTCGCACGAAAAAATATATTAAAAATCGCTGGAAATATCGAAAATATTCATGAAATCCCGAGAGAAGAAATCGAGAAAATCCTAACAAAGACACAGATAAAAACACTCGAAGAACACGGGTTATTATAAGATAATTCTATTTTTCTCATATTTTCTTTTGACTTTCTGAGAAAAATCACTAAAACACTCGCTTCCCATTTTCTCCTACGAGAAATTTTCGGGTGTATATAATTATCCTAACTTATGCTTATAATTGGTCCTCAACAACTAGCAGATTGATTGCAAGGTGATTTATATACTAGTCCATTTCGAGAGCAATTAATAACCACTGAAAGAGAATCCTTTTCGTCTTTGATTATATGATGAGTACAGACAAGAGAAAATATAATCTTTCAAGAATGAGAATATCTCTCTGCCCTTAAAACTCTCATAGAGGCAATGGAGAAAGATATTTCCATAGATTCTGAGCAGAGCACTTTCTTTTTTACTGAGCTTATAAATAAAATAGGTGTACTAAAAAATCTTCATAATCTTCCTCCAGAAAAGAGAAAAATATTCCCAGAAACCAAGGAGGTCTTTCTCCATATTCTTGCAAGTAAAGGGGTAATAAAACTTGGTACTAATACATATTTCGTTCCTGGAAGTCTTTCTAGTACCCATCGTCTTCTTCAAAATAACGTCATTAATGCAGATAATATATCTCTTATTACATGAGATGGTGTCAATATACAAGAAGGTATTCGATTTGTAAAATTAGAAAAAGATGGACATGGTTTCGCACAAAAACATTTTATTCCAGAACAAGAAATATTGGAGAAACTTCATTTGAATATCGGAAGTCATAGTTCTCTGGCACATGAAACCGCATTTCTTGCCAAAACCCTTTCAAGAAATAAATATGAACTCGATGTTACTATCGCAGAAGATAGTTTTATAGGAATCAATGCCAATATAGGATCAGGTGCAAAGATTGGTGCAAGAACTACAGTTTGATGGAATAGTAAAATCGGGTTTGATGTAATAGTTGGTGATGATGTTACGATTGGTATGACGAGCGAAATACAAGATGGTATTATTATACCACCGAATTGTCTTATACCAAATCATGCGTTCATTACTCCAAATTTTAAAAGCATTCCCTTTGAACAATACGCATGAAATGAAGTATTATACGATACTACCATTCAGTCCATACAATGAAGACGAGATTTTGTTGTGGTGCTCGGTTCTCGTACCAATGGAGAGATAGGTGAAAATACCTACGATACTCAATTGCAGTGGATTAATGCAGATTATTTTTCTATGAGTCAGTTTAATAAAATTGTGACAAAAGAAAATAAAGAATTTGCTGTTATTGATTCTTTTTTAAGTTTGATTCATGAACGATTCCCTTGACTCGATATTCTTCGGGAAGAAACTATTGTTCCAGTCTATAATCGAGAGGAAATTTATGCTATCTGTGAAGAAAAACTCTCTTATGAACTCATCGATCTCACCATGAAAAAATGATCGTCAGTTACATATAAAGCATATCCAAAAGATAAAACTACTTTTATCCTCGAATGAATACCTCAAATTATTGATACTATGCAAAAAGATGGTGATATAGCTCCAATTATACAATCACTCCTTAGTTTTCCTCAGATTTCTGGCAATCAAAATAAAATATTTTTCGGACGAAGTATTGTAATTGGAAAGGCGTATATAAATGATGATTCTTTTTTGTATGATACTCGTATACGTTTAGATGAAGTGAGAAATGATATATGTAAAATAGAGAATTCTTGTCTTATTAAGTGTACCATACACGGGGATGGTCCGAAAGATTTACAAGATGGGATTATTACTCATTCTGTCATCCATGGAGAAACAAAAATGCATGCAGTACATCTGTGAGAGATAGGGCACCCTTCTACATACAATAATAGTTCCTTAAATAATTGTACAGCTGATGGAGGTATTACTTGTAATAATATAGATATCCTAACATCACATCTGAGTTTCGGAACTACCATATCAGCAACAAAAGAAGAGCCAACAATACTTGAAAATGTTACCACGGGTGAATGAGTACTGATTGGACGTGGAAATACTCTTACAAATGTAGATATTTTTAATAGACTAGTTGTAGCAAATAGGATAACTCTTTCAAATACGGTTATAACTTCCTGAGGTCTTTATGATAAGAAACCATCGTAATTATTTTAATATTTCACCTAATCATAACATGAATCTCGACTATCTGAAACAAAATATCCGTGATAACTGGAAATCCTGACTTGCGGTAGCACTCATAAATATACCACTTTCTATATCTCTCGCAGTTGCAAGTCTCGGATCTTCCAGTGCCAATGCTCCACTTCTCTGACTCATCACCGCAATCTGGGCAGGACTTTTTGCAGCTGTTTTTGCTTCCAGTAAATATAATATCTACGGACCAGCTGGGGCACTTTCGGGAATCATACTCGCCTTTATTATGCAAAAATCTGGAAATATTGTCTATGTTCCTATCCTTGCGATAGTTACTGGTATTATTATCCTTGCTATTTCTTTTCTCCGACTTACGAGATTCATCACCCTCATACCCTCTTCGGCACTTCATGGATTTCTCCTCGGAGTTGGTATCACTATCGCCTCTTCTCAGTTTAATAGTGCACTTGGTATCACCCCGAGCATACAACATGAGACTATTTACCAGAATCTCCTCCAGACATTCTCACAGATTACTCAGACAAACTGGCTGGCTTTTCTCTTGTTTCTCGTCAGTTTCATATTTCTTCTCCTTATGAAGCGGTTTGTTCCAAAGATTCCTGGAGCCGTTCCATTAACGGTCATAGGAATAGCCCTGGGTGGACTTGCGACCTATCTCCAGAGCACTCATATGTGGCCGACATTTCTCCCACTCGTTCAGACTATCGCCAGTAAATTCCCGAGTCTTGCTTTTTCTCTCATGGATATTCCAAAGTTTTCGAGCATCTGAATCGATTTGTTTTCAAATTTTGAAACTCTCAAGATTATCATCCGATTCGCATTCATCATAGCGGTTATCGCGATACTCGAAACGATCATCTCCGCAAAGATTGCCGAGAAAATGACGAAACAATCATTTGATAAAGATAAAGAAATATTTGGTCTCGGTATGTCAAATATCGCCTCAGGATTTGCCGGAGGACTTCCATCAACCGCCGTTCTTGTTCGTACTGCTTTCAATATAAAAAGTGGTGCCAATAGCCGAATGTCAGCTTTCTTGACTGCTATTTTCACCCTCATCATCGGTTGGCTTTTGTTTGATTTCTTCAAGCTCCTGCCGATGCCCGTTATCGCTGCCATTCTTATGAATATCGCTATCGGTATGATCGATGTGAATCTCTATAAAAATATCCATTCTCTCGATAAAGTTTCATTTTATCTGACACTTTTCGTAGCATTTGTAACCGTTGCGGATGATCCGATTATGGGGATAGTTCTCGGAACAGCTATCACACTCATCGTTTTCATCGGAAAGGTTTCTAAGGGAAATATCGATGTGACAGTATTCCGCGATCATGTATTCTTCGATAAACTCCGACTTTCTGAGTATGTAAAAGTTCAGAATCCTCACGATATTATCATCTATCGATTCACAGGAACACTCAATTATCTCAATATAGAGGGGCAACTCGAGCAAGTCAAACAACTCCAAGAACCAAAAACGGTTATTTTCAGTTTTGGACAGGTGAACTCCATCGATATCGATGGGATCGAGACTTTTGAAGAGATTTTCTCTTTCCTCGAGAAGAAATGAATCGAGATGTATTTTACGGGGATTTCCAATCCGTATGTGGAGGATATTCTCCGAAAACTTCCTATCTATTCAGAGATCGAAAAATCTGGAAATATCTACAAATCCAGTGCCTTCGTCCTCGATAAACTCGGACTTTCCGTACAACAAAAAATGTAATTTTTTCAAAAACAAAAAAACAGGTGCCAATTTGCACCTGTTTTTTTGCAATTTCCCTACGAATCTGCTACGATGGAATGAATATATTTTATTTCTCTTCAAAGAACTATGACAGAAACAAGAGATGAGCTAGGACTTGAGATAGAACAACATCTCACATCTGAAAATATTGATAAGAAAGAAGATAACTTTCATAAATTTCAACAGGATTTCCAGAAATCTTTTTTTGATGTGGCAAGAGAATTTGTAAAATGCCCGAATCCCAATTCTAAAGATACAAGAAATATAGCTATAATGCACCTTAGAGAACTTATAGATATGGTCAAAAATTACAGAAAAGCATTATGAACTATGTCTCGAGAAAAATGGCAACCAATGTCTGATTCTATACGAGAAATGGAAAATGTTATAACCTTTTTATCAAAGTGAGTCGATATACATAATATTGCAAATATTGTTAATGAAGGTTATCATCTGAATGGTTCAAACAATAATGATATTTGATTAAATAATGGCTGCGATCTTAATTATCTATCAATGTTCCTTCCTAGAGAATATCAGAAAGATGGACAGATGGATGAAGGAACTATAAAAAAATTAAGAAATGTATATATTACTGATGAAATGTCTCAATTTTTAAACGCACCAAAAGGTACGCCTATTCCTTATTTTACGAACGAGGATTTTGAGACGAATACAGAAGATATAACAAAAGCTCTCAGTAAATATGATGCTGTATATAATGTCTATGAGAGAGAGGATCCTGATATGAAAAAACTCAGTAAAAATACAAATTTTATAAAAACACTTAATACCATTCTTGCAAATGATTCGGAAGATTGAGATAAATTTTTCGGAGAAGCGCAGAAACATACTTGGTTTACAAATGGGGGCTCTGACTTTGAAAAGACAAAGACTCTTTTGTATATCGCAGAATATCAAACAGTAGACCAACAGAATTTCATAGATATGATGAATGCTATGGAAAAAGGTGATTTGAAAAAGGCTTCAGACATATATGAAGTTAAGTTTCTTAGAACTGATATGGTAGATTTTATCACAAAACATTTTCCAAATCCTGTATTTGATGCCTATCGTCAGGAAATGGCTTTTATGGATTTTTCTCATCATCCATCACTTAAAGAGGAAAAAAAAGGAAGTCTTTCTGACATAATATCCACCAATAAAGATGAGTGCAAAAGTCTTATTGGTTGTACATTAGAAAATGTACCAAAAAAAGATCTGAACACTCTTCTATCCATACTCCCAGAAATAGAAACCACTTGTTCCAAAAAAGATATTCCTTGATTAAAAAAAATTATCGATTCTATTTCAATCGACACTATTTATAAAGCTGAATTCTTTGCTACTCTTGCTGCATTATCATTTACACAAAATCATTGTATATCAGAAGAATCGAAAATTTATTCAATAATAAGTGATTATTGTTACGCTCCAATAGATGCAAAAGAAGAAAGGGGTGACCTAGACAAAATGAGTAAGATGGTATATTGAAAAACACAATATGAAGTTATTAACAAAGCATTTCCTCAATTATGAGAAAAGGAACCAAGGAAATTAGATGAGAAAAACGAATTACTCAAAAATCTTTTAACACATTCGTTTGATAACGACTGACATTTTACAGGAAAAACAAAAGATCTCATAGAAAAACTTACAAAAATATTCGAAGGTAATCAAAAGATTATAGATGCTATAAAAGGAAAAAATAGTGCTAAAGAAATTCTCGGAATTCTTAATAAGAGCGTGAAACAAGAACTTGAACAAACCACTGCTTCGCTAGAAAAAGCGGGGTTCAAAAAAACAGATTGGGAAAAAATACCAGAAAAAGACAAAAGAGAAATTCTCAGTAAACTAGATAAAGGGAATCTCGAAGAAAAAATACAAATCCTCAAGAAATTTTGAATACAATCTAAATTATTGGAAGGAAAAGATGATGCAGAAAAAGAGCAAAAAGTACAAGCCATCATTGAACAAATCTCTGGTCTTGAGAAAAATACAAAAGTTGCTAAAACTATTGAATCTACTATTCAAAATAAAGAAGCTCTCGTAGTATTCCAGTCTGCTTTGAATGATCCAAGTGGAGATTTCACAAAAGTAAATGAGGTACTTATAAAACACGAGGAAGCAGAAAAGAGAAAACAAGAAGAGCAACAGAAACAGCAAGAAACAAAAGAAAAAACCAAATCGCATTCAGACACGGATCGTGCCTATGATTTCCATACTCAGGTCCAGAATAATTTCTCCAAAATCCCTACTGGAGAAACTATTACTACTTATATGGACAATACGCTCTTCAAAATCCGAAAAGATACGAACGAAGGACAATCTACGGTACTGTGGAATGGTATGGAGATATCGGGAGTGGATATGAGTGATACAAAATCTATGAAGGAAAATATCAATCAAGCAATGGATTCAATGCGATTTCTCAAAGAAAATGGATTGCAAGTATTTGGTGAAAGTATTCCAAAAATAATAGACGCTGTGAACAATAGGCCTGAGAGAAATGGGAAAGAGCGTATAAATCTCTCCGATGGGATAAATCCCGAGGAACAAAAAGAACTTCTAGAAACTATCGGTCAAATGTTAGATATAGGAACATCTCATAAAGGATTAGATACACTTAAAAAGGATTTTCATGTAACATCTCTACAAAGCGGTGGACTTCTCGGAAGACTACAGAAAAAAGGATATGCTAAGAATGATGTTATTGATGTCTTTGCTATTACAGAAAGAATCAAACAGAATGTTTAAAACATCCTTATTCAGGTAACTATGAAACAAAATAAATATCCAAATCACGGCGAAGAAACATCTCTTTGTCCCAATTGTAAGCAATATGGGCTTATTGGTCCATTTGAAAACTCTGTAAAAGTACGATGTGCAAAATGTGGAGCAACCGCCAAATGTTTATACATTCATACGGAAAATGCCCCAGGACATGAGGAACATAATCATAGTTATCCTCGTTTTGAAACAGTGACAAAAAGAAAGTAAAAAAACTACTTCCCTCTTGCATTTTCCTACTTTTCCATACAATACTCGGGTTATATCTAACCCGAGTATTTTTTATGGAAAACCAATATGAAATCGTCATGGGACTCGAAACTCATGTCCGAATAAAATCCGAAACCAAGATGTTTTGTGCCTGCCGTAATGCAGTAGAACTCGCCGACGAACCAAACCTTCATACTTGTCCGTACTGTATGGCATTTCCTGGAGCACTTCCAGTACTCAATGAACGTGTTATCGACCTCGCAGTCCGAGCTGGTCAAGCGATGCGATGTACCGTAAATGAGACTTCGATTTTCGACCGAAAGTCCTACTTCTACCCGGACAATCCATCTGGATTCCAGATTACTCAGCTCTATCACCCGATTGTTCAACACGGAGTGGTTCGTGCAATGGTGGGAGATGAGATGAAATCATTCAAAATCGAGCGAATGCACATCGAAGCTGATGCCGGAAAATTGATTCACTCAGGGAATAAAACTCTCTGCGATTACAACCGTGCTGGAAGTCCACTTATGGAAATCGTAACTGAACCGGATTTTCGTTCCAAAGAAGATGTTATCGGGTACCTCGAAGAACTCCAGAAGCTTATGCGATGGTGCGGAGCAAGTGATGCTGATATGGAAAAAGGACAACTTCGATGCGACGTGAATATCTCTATCCGAAAACCGGGTGAAACCATCCTCAATAACCGTGTCGAGCTCAAGAATATCAACTCATTCTCCGCTATCGGACGTGCGATTGATAATGAATATAAGCGTCAGATAAAGATTGTGGAAACAGGAGGGAAAGTTCCTCAGGAAACCCGTGGTTGGGACGATGAAAAAGGAATGAGTTCTTCTCAACGATCCAAAGAAGACGCCATGGACTACCGATATTTCCCAGAACCCGACCTTCCACCTCTCGTTATTTCGAAGGAATTCATCGAAGAACGAGCCATCGGAGACCTCCCGATCGACCGACGAATGAAATACATAAACGAATATAAACTCCAAGCCGACGACGCACGAATCCTCTCGGCTTCCCGAGAACTTTCCGACTTCTACGAAGAACTCGTGAAACAGAGTGGTGATGCCAAGAAATCCTGCTCATATATCACGACTATTCTTTTCACCTTATTCGATGCACACGGAGAAGCTATTTCTTTCGATGGTCTCAAATTCGGAGTCGAGGAACTCGCTCGTGTTATAACTCTCGTAAATAAGGATGAGATTTCCAGTACCAATGCGAAAGTGATTGTAGAAGAACTCTTCCTCAACGGAGGAACTACCGACGCCATCGTGGATACAAAGAAACTTCGTCAGGTATCCGATACAGGAGCTCTCAAAGCGATTGCCGAGAAAGTCCTCGCCGACAATCCGGGACAGGTCGCAGAATATAAATCCGGAAAAGAGAATCTCTTCGGATTCTTCGTCGGACAGTGTATGAAAGCCAGTGCTGGACAAGGAAACCCAAAGATGTTTACAGAGATTTTGAAGGGAATATTGTAGGAAAAAATAATTGCTAAAAATGAAAAATGAATAATCCCAAGGAAATGATTGAAGAATTTCTAAAAGATAGAAACAAAGATGATCGATATTCATCTTTTGATTATTGTTATGGTTATTTTTATAGTTTTTACAGAAATAATGAGATTATAAAAATAGCAGATGAGAAAAACATAGAAATAAGTTGTTTACAATTATGATTCTATTTGGCAAGCTGGGGAATGATGAGAGGTTCGTCATTTCTCTTACAAAGAAGTGCAAGAAATTTTAAAAATCTAATGATTAATATTTCTCAATTAGATAAGGCTTTCTGGGAAATTGATGTAGAGGCATATTCTGATGAAAATATAAAAAAATTACTAGAATTAAAGAAAATAATTAATACCTCTTTTTGAGAGGATGATCTCCCAAGTGAAACATTAATTACAAAAATAATGCTTTGAGTATTCTGAAATATTCCTGCTTTTGATAGGTATTTCAAAGATTGAATGAAAGTAAATTCAGTTAATAAAAAGAATTTACAAAAAATTAAAGATTTTTACTTAGAAAATAAGATAATTATTGATTCTATTGATATTAAAGCACTGGATTTTAAAACATGAGAAGATACAAATATAAAATATACAAAAGCTAAAATAATAGATATGTATTGATTTACTAAATGATTTAATATGTAACTTTTTATAATCGGAAGATTCCAGACATTTTCGAGAACATACTCCACTCTACTTTCATCCAAAGTGGCTCGAAAATTCCGGAATGACAAAAGGCTCAAACTCGTCATTGCGAGCGAAGCGTGGCAATCTCTGAATCACAGAGCACGAATAGAGATTGCTTCGTCGTACCTCCTCGCAATGACAACCACTCCCCCTATTTTCAACTCATAATTCATAATTTTTAATTCTTAATTCCTTTTCATGTCCTTTCGCTTCTCCTCCATCAACCTCGGTTGTTCCAAAAACCTCGTCGACCTCGAATTCGCTATCGGGGAGATTTTGAAGTACTCTGACCGTACGCCCATCGAGTACATCGAGGATCCGGAAGATCCGGAGACCGATTATGTCATCGTGAATACCTGTGGATTCCTCTCGTCTGCACGTGAAGAGTCCGAGGAAACCCTCCGGCACTACGACCGCCTCGGCAAGAAGTTGATCCTCATGGGGTGCTATGTTTCCGTGAAAGATGATAACTTCCTCTCGAGTCTTAAGAATCTTCATTCGGTCGTTCCATTTATCAGTTATTCAACGATTGAAAATCTCTTGTTTGGAAAAAAAGCAGGACTCAATATCGATGCAATTGTACGGGCAAAAGTAGCTATGAAGGAATCTAAAGAAAAGAAACTTACCGAATATTTGGGATCTATCGGAGGGAATCAACGCGGAGAAAAAGCTTTTGTATGGAAAGGTGACGAAGTCCGTGCCTACATCCACGCTCCTTTTGGTTATGAATACCTCAAAATCGCGGAAGGATGCGATAATAGTTGTACTTTCTGTATCATCCCGCAGATTCGTGGAAAACAGACTTCGAGAAAAATAGAAGATGTTGTGAAAGAAGTTCATACCATGCTCGCGAATGGAATTCGGGAAATTCAGATTATCGCACAGGATACGACCCGATATGGAACGGATCTCTATGGAGAACCACGACTTTTTGAACTCTTGGAACAAATTGAGAATATTAAACTCCCCCCTCGCCCTCTGGGAGAGGGGTTGGGGGTGAGGGCTGATGATTTCAAGTTTCGACTCTACTACATGTACCCTGATATCTTGACCCTCGAACACGTGCAAAAACTCAAGAGCTTCAAAAAACTCCTCCCCTACTTTGATATCCCGTTCCAGCACTCAAGCGAACGGATATTGAAACGAATGGGACGACATTATAATGAGGCTCATGTGGAGGCATTTTTGACATCTATTCGGGAGAATTTCCCCGATGCGTTTATCCGAACGAGTTTCATCGTCGGATTCCCAGGCGAAACCGATGCAGACTTCAATCACTTGATAGAATTCGTAAAACGTCATAATTTCGAATCTGTAGGAGTATTTCAATACCACGATGAACCACTTGCAACGAGTTCCAGACTCGATGAAAAAGTCGCTGATGCCATCGTACACCAACGTATGAAAAAACTCGGAAAAGTACTCGATGAAGTCTACACAAAACATGCCAAAAATGCCCGAGGAAAAAGATTCTCAGGTTACATTATGGATATAAAGAAAAATACCTGTATCATCCGACGAGAGATACAAGCACCAGAAGTAGACGAGTACGATGAAGTGAAGATGAATGTGATAAAAAGCAAAGAGCTGGAGATTGGGAAATTTGTGGAATATAAATTATAGTTTGTCATTGCGAGAATATACGACTACTCAGTGTTTTAGGAATCACCAATCCTATTCGGATATTCGTGGCAATCTTCCTTATATGAAAAAGGACTTAATAAAGTTTAGATTCTTAAATTTTTCATAAATCGCTGATACCCGACGAGTTTTTTGCCCCTGAAAGCTTTTGATACTTTTCTCGACAAAAGTATAAAGAAAATGATTATTTATCCTAGATTGCCATGGGTCTGTGTCCTGTGGGTGCCGCTCATAATGACAATATATCTTTCTATTTACTTCCCTGCTTGTATGTTAATCAAGAATCAGAAAGGTTTCACTCTCATAGAAGTACTCGTCGCTTCTGTTATACTTTCAAGCGTATTTTTTGCCATGATGACCCTTATCGCAAATAATACTCATCAAGTAAATACTCTCCAACATTCTCAAACCATGGATGAGCTTTTTCTCTCGTCCAAAGCTTGCATCTCATCTTTCTGATATGCTACTCTCCAATGAATCAGCGGAACACAGTCGATCAATTTCGGTACTGATAATATGGGATGCTTTATTGGAACCTACGATTCCAATCTTTCATTTACTGGTATATCACTCTGACAAACCAATGGCACAGAAACTGGGACAACAACTTTTTGGAGTTATTTTAGCGTCGTAGATAATACTGGGAGTTTAAAAATCTCCAACGCTATTGGAGATGGCATCGAAGAAAAGAAATATGATTTTATAGTGGGGAAATAATTCTATATTTTTCTTCTTGAAAAAAGCGGAATATAGCATATATTCATTCAGACAATGTAATTAAATTTTATTCTTTCATTTATTTTTTCTATGAAACAAGCTCAGATTGGTTTGATTGGACTCGCAGTTATGGGAGCAAATCTTGCTCGAAATATCGCTTCAAAAGGTTTCGATATCGTTGTTTATAATAGAACAGCTGAAAAAACTCAGGCATTTATTAAAGAATATGGAAATGAACATCTCTCTGGTGAAATTCAGGATCTTGCAACATTTGTTGCATCAATCGAGCGTCCTCGAAAAATTATTATCATGGTACAAGCAGGTAAGCCGGTTGATGCGGTTATAGAAGAACTTCTCCCTTATCTAGAAAAAGATGATTGTATTATCGACTGTGGGAATTCTTACTATCGTGATACCATTCGTCGAGAAACTTATCTCGCTCCGAAAGGGATTC
>JBAZVV010000035.1:0-1414 GCA_041660685.1 Candidatus Altimarinota bacterium
AAGAATTATCATCTAAGTGTCTTTGTGCATCAATAAAATCTGTTTTAAAAATATCTCAAATATTTCAGATAAATTTATTTTTTAAACCAGTAGAATCTATAAAAAAACTTCTTATTTCCAAGTTTGAATCAAAATTCTTTTTTAGATACTTCAAGAAATCGCTTTGAAGAATCGCTTTTTCGAAAAATTCAAGTGCATTTTTGAAGGTATATTCAAGCAAAACCTTGTATTCATTGGTGGTATCATCAAGATCTAGTCAGGATAAATCTAAACTACCGTCAGAAGCCTCAATTATAAAAGTTATCTGGAGTTCAATTTTTGGGATACTTTCACGAAAAACTCTTTCTTTCTCTTCTTTTTCCTCCTCATTTGTTTCATCTTTATAGTCTTTATAGAGCTTGAAAGACTCTTGAAATTTTGCATACGAATGCAATGAAAAGTCTTCAAACTGAAATTTACTTCCCTCATTCAAAAACTTCTTAAATAACTCTGTTAACGAGGTTTTTCAACTATTATTTCTTCAAACAATGATTGTGTAACTTGCGTCTAATTCAATGTTTGGAATATTCTCTAATAATCTAAAATTTTTTACCCTTAAGCTTTTAATCTTCATAAAATGAATATTTAGGTATATTCTCTCAATTCTATCCGAATCCCCTTTTTCTCCAAATTCAAAACTCCCTCCGATTCCTATTCCTTTTTAACTTGTAAAAACCTACCTTTTCCATAGAATACACGGAATCAATTCCTATTTCTACAAATTACTTTTCTATCAATGTCCGAAGATCAGAAAAAACAACTCGAACAACAACTCTGGAATATAGCAAATACACTCCGTGGAAAAATGAATGCTGATGAATTCAGGGATTATATCCTTGGATTCATTTTCTATAAGTACCTCTCTGAGAAGATGGTTATAAAAGCCAATAAGATCCTCAAGGAATCGGGAGAAAAGATAGAATATGCAAAGATCGATGAAAATACGACCGAGTGAAAAGAAATGCTTGATGCGATTAAACAGGATACTATCCCTGATATAGGGTATTTTCTCAAACCAACTGAACTTTTCTCGTATCTTGCCAAAAAGGGAAACTCGACAACGAAAGATGAGGAAAGTAACTTCATCCTCGGAGATCTCGCGAAGGTTCTCATAAATATCCAAAATTCTACTCTTGGAACGGAAAGTGAGGATGATTTTGATGATCTTTTTTCTGATCTCGATCTCACTTCTCAGAAACTTGGAAGAACAGAAAGTCAAAAGAACGAGCTTATCTCAAAAGTTCTCTCCCATCTGGACAAAATAGATTTTCAACTACAAAACACCGAGCTTGATATTCTCGGGGATGCCTACGAGTACCTCATAAAGCAATTTGCTAGCTCGGCAGGGAAAAAGGCGGGAGAGTTCTATACACCG
>JBAZVV010000035.1:1424-11481 GCA_041660685.1 Candidatus Altimarinota bacterium
CAACCGGACAAAAGAAACTCCGGTCTATTTATGACCCTACCTGCGGTTCTGGATCACTCCTTTTGCGTGTCGCAAAGGAAGTGGAAGATGTGGGAGAATTCTTCGGACAAGAGATGAATCGCACCACCTACAATCTCGCTCGTATGAACATGATACTCCATAATGTGCAGTATCAGAGATTCGATATCCGGCAAGAAGATACCCTTGAACATCCGCAACACCTTGGGATGAAGTTCGAGGCAATAGTAGCGAATCCCCCATTTTCTGCTGAATGGAAAGCGGATATACTCAAGATGAGTGATGATCGTTTCAGTCAATATGGGAAGCTTGCGCCGAGCTCAAAAGCCGATTTTGCTTTCGTACAACATATGATCCATCATCTCGATGAACATGGAACTATGGCGGTCGTACTCCCTCACGGAGCACTCTTTCGTGGTGGAGCCGAGCAACATATCCGTAAGTACCTCATAGAGGATAGGAATTATCTCGATGCAGTCATCGGACTTCCTGCAAATCTCTTTTATGGTACGAGCATCCCTGCTTGTATTATGGTGTACAAGAAGTGTCGAGAGAATCCGAAGGATGTTCTCTTTATTGATACGAGTGCTTATTTTGAAAAGGTAGGCAATCAGAATGTACTCCGAGCTGAGGATATAGAAAAAATCGTAAATACCTACCGTAATCGTACGAAAGAGGAAAAATACTCTCACATTGCCCCTCTGAGTGAGATCAAAGAAAATGACTACAATCTCAATATTTCGCGATATGTGGATACGTTTGAAGAAGAAGAGATTATAGATATTAATGAAGTGGCAGAGAAAATTCGAGTGCTTGATATGAGTGTGGAAGAGATAGATATGAAAATTACGGGGTTTTGTAAGGAATTGGGTATTAAAAGTCCATTTTAAGATCAAAGAACATGTATATCATTTAAAATGAAATATGAACGCTTCCGAGATAATCTTTAAAGAAGAAAATATCAATATCCAAGATGCTAGAAATATATTGGATGTTTATTGTAGTGCAAAAGATGAAAACTATAAGAAATGATTGGAAGAAATTACTCCATTTAAAGATTTTTATCCTCATAAAAATCTACTATGAAAAGCATATTTTTATATATTAAGATATTTAATAAAGCTATCATTATTTAAATCTATGTTTCTGTACAACTGAACTGTATTTATAATTGAACAACCAGATGAGGATGAAATATTTTTAAGGTGATCTATAAATGGATTAAATAAAATCTTTTTTAAGATTAAGAAATGAAAAAGTATTTTCATTGATAAAATAATTTCATTAGAAAAATGACTCTGAAGAAAGAGTATAAAAGAGTTATGTGAATACTACAATATATACGACATAGTAGTGGAGCCATCAATCTACGGAATATGATTCTGGAAGAAAATGAAAAAAGAGTACAAGTGAAGAATCAATATTTTGATTAACTAAAACTATGACCGTACAAAACCCTCTCACTCAAAAGAACATACCGAAACTCAGGTTTCGGGAGTTTCGTGGCAAGTGGGAAGAGTGTAAAATGAAAGAAATTACATCCATAATTACCAATGGATTTGTTTGAAAGGCTACCGATCATTATGTGGAAGATGCGGGCATACTATATATTCAATGATATAATGTAAATGAAAAAGGATTTAATCTACATGGAATAAAATATGTTTCCAAGGCTTTTCATGCAAAAAACAAAAAATCTCGATTAATAGAATGAGACTTATTGACTATCCAAACTGGCGATGTAGGAGTAACGACCGTTGTTCCAAAGGAATTAGAATGATCTAATTGTCATGCTCTTATTATTTCCCGATATATTCCAGAAATTGCATATTCAAGATTTTATCACCAATACTTTAATTCAACTCTTGGAAGAAGATCCCTAAAAGTAATAGAAACTGGATCGACCATGAAGCATCTAAATTGCGGTGATATGAATAAATTGCAATTACCATTTCCATCTCTTCCCGAACAACAAAAAATCGCCTCTTTTCTCTCATCCGTCGACGAAAAAATAATGAAACTTACAGAAAAGAAAAAGCTTCTAGAAACATACAAAAAATGAGTGATGCAAAAGATATTTTCGAGGGAAATTCGATTTAAAGATGAGAATGGAGAGGAGTTTGAGGAGTGGGAGGAGAAAAAAATTTGAGATATTTTTGATAAAGTTACTCGATGAAATGTTTTGGCAATGACAAAAGTACTTCCAAAACAACAAGATGATTATCTGTATCCAGTTTATTCTTCCCAGACAAAGAATCATTGATTATCTGGTTTTTATACACAATTCCTTTTTGAAAACGCCATAACATGGACTACAGATTGAGCGAATGCTTGAGATGTAAATTATAGAAAAGATAAATTCTATTGTACGAATGTCTGTGGTGTTTTGTTGAGTGATGAATGATATGCAAATCAGTGCATTGCTGAAATACTCAACAGTGTTACAAGAAATTATGTTTCATATGTATGAAATCCAAAATTGATGAATAATGTAATGTCTAATATATCCGTATACATCCCATCGTCAGTGGAAGAACAACAAAAGATTGCTTCATTTCTCACTGAAATCGATACAAAAATAGAGGTTGTTTGAAAAGAGCTGGAAGTAGTGGAGAAGTGGAAGAAGGGATTATTACAGGAGATGTTTATATAAAATTTAATTTAATTTCTTATCATTATATTCTATGATTAAAAAGGATCTAAATCATATCTTTTATAAGTTTACTTATCCAGTTACAAATAATTTTGATAATACTCAGTTTCAAACTTGATTAGCAGAGGTCTCTAATTTTCGTTTAAATCATGATGATTCTAATAATCTAGAATGTACATGAATTTCATATTTATCCAACTTTTCATCAACTTCATATACAACTTTTACTGACAAAGTAAAAGAATCTTTATTTTTTTGACGATTTGTAAAATGAAATTATTGAGATCAGATATATCTGTATTCTAAAAATTGAAATTTTGCCGATATATCAGAAGATACAGAATTTATATGAAGAGAATCTGACAAAACTGACGATGAGATGGTTATTAGGGATTTTTATTATATATTTAAATTAACGTATGATACTCACAATAAAGCAATAAACGGTATCGTATCAAAACCTACCCTCAAAGAATGTCTATCTAAAAGCGAATTGGAATTCGTTATAAAAAAAATACTGGAAACCAATTTTAATGAATTGGATATTGCGGGAGGCATACAAACATTCTGATTGGAAGAAGTTTTATGACAACAGCAGTTAAGTGAGCTTTCAGGAGCATGATTAACCATTAGTTATGTTGAAACAAAGAAGGTATGAGACTTTATGGATCAATTATGACAAAATATTGATTGATATGATGAATCTGATACTGTGGATGTGAATGTAAGTTTAAATAAGACCAATGCATCAAAAATCAAAGCCTTAATTCAAAAGTTTAGACCAACAGCACCAAGTCTAGATTTACCTATAAAGAAATTAGTAATTAAGAATGATTTATGAAAAGTAATCAATATGGAGGAGTTTTGTTTTAATTACAGAATGGAATGAGTTGAGTTTATTGATTGAACAATCATAGGTGATGTCAAAATATCGTATCTAAAAAAAATATCAAAATTTCTAGTGGAAAAAATATTTCCTAATACTTAGAGTATGCATCAGTTAAAGCTATTTTTTAGGAAAATATTAAAGGCTCAATTTTTATGAAAACATATTTTCATATTTATTATCTTACCAGTAATAGCTTCTTTTTTTCTTGCTTATTTAAATATAACAACTTCAGATATTGAGAAGATTATTCCAAATTTAGTTACTATCATTTGAGTTACAGGAAGCCTACTGTTAAACTTCCTAGTTATTGTACTAACCAGTAACTCTACAATTTTATCCGACATAAAGAACAAGAAAAGTTGAGATTATTCATATTGAAAAATTAATAAAGGAACTGAAAAGGTGCCCGAAATGGAGACAATTGATTTATATTATTTTATTTATTATAAAACTTTCTTTCTGATATTTTTTTCTATATTTTTTATTTTGATATATATTTTCTCATTTTTATGACTTTATATATTTATTTGATTTTTGGATAAGTGTATCCTATATATAGTTAACTATTTTAGTATTAACATTGCTTATATAGATGTTTTGTTAAATTATTGAATAATAAAATATCTTGCGATCTGAACATATTTATACTTTATTATTTTATATTTTTTATTATTTTTACACTTAATATATAATTTATATTATTTATTTCATGAAACAGATGCTAAAAATTAATCTAATAAAATAAACTTTTTATGTCTCATCAATCCGAACAAACTCTCGAAAATAACCTCATCAAGCAACTCCAAGGTTTGGAATACGACCGAGTGGAGATCCGCGATGAGAACGCTCTTATTGTGAACCTCCAAAAACAATTGGAGATCCACAATAATGTGAAATTTTCTCTGAAAGAATTTGAGAAGGTTTTGTTTCATCTCAGTAAATGAAATGTATTTGAGCGAGCGAAAGTTCTCCGCAATAAAATGCAACTCACGAGGGATAGTGGAGAGAGTGTATATATCGAGTTTCTCAATATGGATCACTGGTGTCAGAATGAGTTTCAGGTGGCAAATCAGATAGAGATAGAGGGAAGCTATAAGAATCGCTATGATGTGACGATTCTCATCAACGGATTCCCGCTCGTGCAGATAGAACTCAAGAGGAGAGGATTAGAACTCAAGGAAGCTTTCAATCAAACGCACCGATATGAGAAACATTCCTACGCGAGCGGAAACGGACTTTTTCAGTTCGTCCAACTTTTTATCATAAGCAACGGAGTGAATACGAAGTATTACGCCAATAATAAGAAACAATCCTTTAAACAAACGTTTTTCTGGGCGGATAAGGACAATAAAAACATTACAAAACTTGAGGATTTTACGAATATTTTCCTTGAGCCATGCCACCTCTCGAAAATCATAACAAAATATATCGTTTTAAATGAGGCTGATAAAGTTTTAATGGTTTTACGACCTTACCAATACTTTGCAACCGAAAGTATCATAGAACGCGTTAAAAATAGCAATAAAAACGGGTATATCTGGCATACGACCGGATCCGGGAAAACTCTGACATCTTTTAAGGCAAGCCAGATTCTCATGCGAATGCCCGAAGTAGATAAAGTAATATTCGTGGTAGATAGAAAAGATCTCGATTATCAGACAACCAAAGAGTTCAATAGTTTCTCCAAAGGAAGTATCGATGGAACGGACAATACGGGAACTCTCGTGAAGCAACTGACAGGAGAACCGAAACTTATAGTCACCACTATCCAGAAACTCAATACCGCTATTTCCAAGGAAAAATACCTCAAGGAAATGACTGCTCTGAAAGATAAAAAGATCGTATTTATATTCGATGAGTGCCACCGAAGCCAATTCGGAGAAACCCATAAAAGAATCAAGAGTTTTTTCACGAATCACCAGATGTTCGGATTCACAGGAACTCCGATTTTTGCCGAGAATAATAGTGATGGGAAAACCACCAAGGATCTCTTTGAGGATTGTCTTCATAAATATGTTATCACTGACGCTATCAGAGATGAGAATGTACTGAGGTTTTCGGTAGAATACGTCGGAAAATATAAACAACGAGAAGATTCCAAAACGAATCTGGATATAAAAGTGGAAGATATCGATACGAAAGAACTCCTCGAAGATAAAAAAAGGCTTGAAAAAATCGCTGGCTATATCGTTGCGAATCATAACGCCAAAACACACAACCGATATTTTACAGGGATGTTTTGTGTCAGCAGTATAGATATGCTCGTGAAATATTACGAGATATTCAAAGAAATGAAGAATAAAGGAGAACATAATCTCAGAATCGCAACCATATTTTCATACGGAGTAAATGAAAACGATGCCGATGCGAACGGACTCATTGGAGATGTGAATCTCGATATCGCCGAAAACGAGGTTAATAAACACTCCAGAGATAAACTTGAAGAGTATATCGGTGATTACAATGCTCAGTACAACACCAAATTTACGACGAAAGATTCCACTTCTTTCTATAACTACTACAATGATATTGCAAAGAAAGTAAAAGAAAGACAGATCGATATTTTGCTCGTGGTGAATATGTTCCTGACAGGATTTGATAGCAAAACTCTCAATACCCTTTATGTGGATAAAAATCTCAAATATCATGGGCTCATACAAGCCTTCTCCCGAACGAACAGAATACTCGATGAACAAAAGTCTGCGGGAAATATCGTTTGTTTCCGAAATCTTAAACAAGCAACCGATGATGCCATAAAGCTCTTTTCCAACAAAGATGCTATAGACGTGATTATTCTCGAACCGTTTGAAAATTATATCAAGAGGTTCAATGATGCTCTATCCAAGCTCAAAGATATTGCCCCAACTATCGGATCGGTAGATAATCTCATCTCCGAAGAAGAGATGTTTGAGTTCGTAAGGCGTTTCCGGGAACTTATAAGAATCAAAAATATTCTCACTACTTTTTCGGATTTTTCATTCGATAAACTTGCCATAGACGAGCAGTCTTTTGAAGATTATAAGAGTAAATATCTCGATATCTATGACAGAGTAAAAAGTGACCATTCCAAGGATAAAGTTTCCATCCTGGAAGATGTCGATTTTGAACTCGAACTTATCAGAAGAGACGAGATAAATATTGATTATATCATCTCTCTCCTCTGAAATCTTTATAACGCTGATGAGAGAAATAAGACCAAACAAAAGAAAGTTATTATTGATCTCATACAATGAGAACCGACACTTCGAAGCAAAAAAGACTTGATAGAGAGGTTTATAAACGAGTATTTGTGAGACATAAAAGATCCGGATGATATATCGGCTCGTTTCGAGGAGTTTATGCAAGGAGAGAAAAACAGATCGTTTCTCGAACTCTGTAATGAGGAAGGAATAAATTCGGAATGATTCCAAAAGATCATAAGTGATTACCTCTACACCTGAAAACTTCCTCTTCGAGATGAGATCATTGGTGTACTGAACACAAAACCAAAACTTCTGGAAAGAACCCCTATAATCGAAAGAGTGTTGGCGAAATTAAAAGGATTCGTGGAAAGGTTTGAAGATTAAGTTAATTTCTAATCAATTCTTATATGTCCTCAACAACATTTACACTCGGTACTTCAGATGAGTATATAAAACGTAAGTATTGCAAAGATTTAAGTAAGTCTGTTACAGAGTTGATATGGAATTCCCTTGATGCAAATGCTGATATTGTAAATGTTGCCTTTGAGAAATGATGATTGTTCTGAGAAGGTGAATATTCTGTGGTTCAAAATATAGTGATAGAAGATAATGGAGACTGAATAGATTTTATTGACGTAAATGGAGCATTTACACATCTCTGAAAATCATCGAAGGTCAAATGAATGAAAAATGAAAAAGGTCGATTTGTACATGGTAAAAATGGTGAATGAAGAGCTTATACGATAGGTTTATGATGAAAGACCACATGGGATAGTATATATAGAGATAAGATTCAAAATAAATTCAAGGAATTTACGATTAGTAATTCCAATTCTCTAAGAAACTTTTCTGTTTCTGATCCAGTCGATACAGATAAGTCAAAAACATGAGTTACAGTAAGGATCGAGAATTTAAGTCCGGATCTTTCTCAGAAATTCGATATTAAAAAATTCAGACAGGATTTATTACTGGAATTTGCACATTATCTTAAGACGTATGAAAAGGACAAGATACAAATTATCATAGATTGAGAAGCACTAGATATATCAAATGCACTAGCATCTCAGCCAAAGGAGATTAATTTTTCTGCTAGAGATCCTGCAGATAATAATTCACATTCATTCAAACTATCAATTTATCACTGGAAGGATAGAGGTGTACATGCTAGATACTTTGTAAATTCAGATTTCTCAATAATACACGAGGATTGAAACACATGATTAGCACGAAAAGACTTTTGACACTCAGTATATATTTCTGGTCAGGTAATTGAAGAGAAAGCAGGAATTTTTCAATTATTTACTTCTGAGGCATTTTTCACTCAAATTAGTGATGCAATCAAACAAAAAATCGAAGAACATTATCGGGAGTACTTTAAGAAAGAGATTGCACCAACTATAGAAAACTTCAAAAAGGAAGGTATATATCCTTATAAAGATGCTCCGATTACCCCAATCGAAAAAGATGAAAGGACTGTCTTTGATGCGTGTCTATTTACAATCTCTTCCAATTCAGAAAAGTTTCATAAAGATAGTTCGGATTCAAAAAGAATTGTTTTAAATCTTCTTAAAGAAGCTATTGAGAGAGATGCTACATCGATTATTCCTATTTTTCAAAGCGTCTTAAATCTTCCAAAGGAGGAGATAGATAATCTTACACAACTTATAGATGAATATTCGCTTTCTTATGTAATCAAATTATCGAGAATCATTACTGATAAACTGTCTTTAATAGAAGAACTATGATTACTAATTCAAGATCCTTCTTTTAAAGGAAAAACACTGGAGCGACATCATCTACACAAAATATTAGAACGCGAACTATGGATATTTTGAGATGGTTATACTGAATGAACTAGTGATAGAACTATGAAAGATGTACTTAAGACACACATTCAATTATTATGACGAGATGATCTTATAGATGAGGTTGCTTTAAATTCTATATCTAATGATAGGCCTGATCTATTTATTTTTAGACAATATCCACAAACACGTGAAAGTAACTTTGAACATTTGGTAATAGAACTTAAACGTCCTTCATTAAAATTGACTAACAAAGAATTATCGCAAATAGAGGATTATGCCCAACAAGTTGCTGATGATATAAGATTTGATAAAGAGACCGTTAAGTGGAAATTTATTCTTATTGGGGATGAAACTGACTCTCAGGTAAGAAATCGTATTACTCAGAAATGATTGCCAGAATGATGTTCCATGATGCAAGACCACTTCGAAGTATGGATTTATACTTGGGCAAAATTACTTCAAAATCTCCGATGGAAATACCAATTTCTCAAGCAAAAATTAGAAAGTGAATCCTCTAAAGATCCTAGAAATTTTAATTATTTAAAAAAGGCATTCCCTGAAGTTGCGAATGATCTAATAGAAGAATAAGTTATATACGAGAATAAAAAAAACGAGCACTTGTGGGAGTGCTCGTTTTTTTTGCTTACTCACCATTTCTACCTTCCCATCTTTTATTGCTCTACAATATCCTTCGCATCCCCAACCTCCGATAACACATTGTTTTTATCAATCACACAATACCCAAAGTTTCCATATATAGGCATTTTGTATCAATAATCAGAATCAGTCTCATAACATATGGGGATATCACATCTCTCAAGCCTTATCACTGTATCATAGTATTTTTGTGCATATTCGCTACTCAAATCGGAGAAGTCCGCCTTTTTATTAAACCAGTGTCATACAAGTAATCTCTTCAATCATTTTCGATCCAATTCCCTCCTCAAGGATCGAAGCGGATCTCCGGATTGTAATTCATATCAACCGTTTGCAAACCAGGTGGGAGAGAAATATGCTTCGAAGTTGTACATCTGATATTCACTTATAGTCGGATTTATTATAGCTCACCTATCATACATCTCGTTGTATATCTTTCTTCCGTATGCCCCAAGAATGACGGATAATTTCTCGAGCGTTGGAATATCAAATTTTTTCATTATCTCATCTATTTTCACTACATAATCTATTCATGAGTAGTATTTCCCATGAATCTCTTCTCAAACGATACTTCCGTCAGCTAAAATAGGTATTCATCCGTGGATCAGCAGATTTCATAATTCGTCTACGCGATAGAGAGAAAAATGTGTCCAAAGGAAGTCTATGATTTCATCGAGCTTCTTCAGATAATCATCTCAATATCATTTTTGTAAACTTCTAAAATTAGTTTTTCAATCATTTCACATAAGTTGTCCATAGAACGCTCTGAATATTTCACAGATTTCTTTTTCCTGTCACACAAAAGATTCGGAAATATTTTTTATAATATTGTTGGCTGTCGAATGCAGAC
>JBAZVV010000036.1:0-11452 GCA_041660685.1 Candidatus Altimarinota bacterium
CTATTGTTACTTGGGTTCTCATTCTTCTACATCTCTATAGTATTTAATACAGAAGAAGTTGCTGAGAGTATCCAAAAACGTGGTGGATATATCCCAGGGGTTCGTCCAGGACGAGAAACTGCAGAGTATCTTGAGAAAACTTCTCTCCATTTAAATCTCTACGGAGGATCATTCCTTGCATTTATTGCCATATTTCCGTATCTTATGTCAAAACTCAATGGACTTGTTCAGATTATCGATACATCTGGAGCCGGAGGACAAATCGATTTCCTTATCTCTGGAGCCGGACTTATCATCGTTGTTGGTGTTGTTCTTGAACTTATTCGTCGAGTGGATACGGAGCTGAAGAGTTATGATTACAAGAAGTTTTTTTAAAGAAAGCCCTCATCCCCGACCCTTCTCCCAGGGGGAGAAGGGAGAAAATTGCTTTTCTTTTTTACCCTCTCTCCCTTTGGGAGAGAGTTGGAGTGAGGGCCTTTAAAGTCTTCACTCCTTTTGTTTTATAAATTATAACCATTTTTATGAAAGCATTTATCTTCGATACAGAAACAACAGGACTCACCGTTCGAAATGGACATCTGGATGAACAACCCTATGTCGTGCAATTTGCAGGAATTCTTGGCGAAGTAGATAGCGAGAATGGTTTCACGGAATTGGAACGAGTAGATATCATGGTACGACCACGAATCTCTATTCCCTTTGCTGCTTCGCAAGTCCATGGAATCTATGATCGAGATGTGGAAAATGCTCCGTATATCGAGGAAGTTATGGATCAGATTCTCCGATATCTAAATACGACCGATATTGTAGTTGGACATAATATCGAGTATGATGAGGAAGTGATTCGTTCGGAGTTGAAACGACTCAGAAGAGAAGGAGATTATCAACCCATCAAGCGAGTTTGTACGATGCGAGGTTCGACGGATTATTGCAAACTTCAGGGTCGAGGGTTTTCTTTTAAACCACCGAAGCTCTCGGAACTCTATAAACACCTCTTCGGAGAATGGTTCGAAGGAGCCCACAATGCGATGGTCGATGTGGAAGCTACCACGCGAGCATTCGGTGAACTTGTGAAACGCGGAGCGATACAATTGGAGGAGACCAAGGTGATGCGATTGTTTTAGATTTAATAAATCATATTTTGCGAATATATTATTTTTTTTATCTTATATAAATGCATTTTATGAACTATCATCAATTTTTTGAGAGTTTTTCCAAATGAGAACAAGAAAAATATATGAACTTGATGAAAATCTTGCGAGAGCGATAGAAGAGATTATTAAACAAACAAGAGAACGTTACAGTCTTTCTTGTTTAATAATGAATGGAGAACATGCTCAAGATATGAAATCTCAATATAATTGAGTCATTACGAATCAATCTATGGCAGATTTTTATTTGAATACGTAAGATGTGTCTTTTAAGATTTTTGATAAAGAACTGAATTTCTCGGAATTAGGTTCTTTTTTGATTGCATTTTTTCATTTTTCGATACAATCTTGTTGCAACAAATAGGGAAGATCCTGAAACGAGTTCAGGATGACAATATTAGAAACTTTTCATTTTTACCTTTCAACTTGTAATTTATTTATGGCATACGAATTTTATGAAATACTCGAAGTTTCTCGCGAAGTCAGTGCCGAGGAACTCAAGCGTGCCTATCGCAAGAAGGCAATGGAAGTACATCCTGACCGACATGGTGGCGATAAAGAAAAAGAAACTCTTTTTAAAGAAGTCAATGAGGCTTATGCAACACTCTCTGATCCACAGAAACGAGCGCATTATGACCGATTTGGCTCCAATGATATGGGTGGTGGATTTGGTGGATGACAGGGTGGATTTCATACCAATATGGATTTCTCGGATATTTTTGAGTCCTTTTTTGGTGGATGAGCTCAAACGGGTGGAACTCGTCGTCGTTCGGGTGGTATAGAAGGTGAGGATATCGAAATCCGAGTGAAACTCGATTTCGCAGAGGCGATGACTGGACTCAAGAAGAATATTTCCTATAGTCGAAAAGTGGCATGTACCGAGTGTACGGGAACGGGTGCCAAGAAAGGAACAGAACCAAAAGAATGTTCGCAGTGTCGTGGAGCTGGGCAGGTTCGTCGTCGTACACAAACCATTTTCGGGATTATGGAACAAACCGGAATCTGTGATGTGTGTCAGGGGACGGGGAAAATTATCACGGATAAATGTACTACCTGTCACGGAGAGCGACGCGAGACTTTAAAGACCGAGAAGGAAATCGATATTCCTGCTGGAATCGACGACGGGATGACCATCAAAGTTCGTGGTGAAGGAAATGACGGAATCGGTTCTAAATCGGGAGATTTGTATATATCTTTCAGTATCCCTGATAGTATCGATGGACTTACGAGAGAAGACATGAATCTCTACTACACCCTCGAAATCGATCCAGTGGAGGCGGTTCTCGGAACCAAGAAAACGCTCAAGCTTACCGTTCTCGGAGAGCGAATGGTGGAAATCAAAGCAGGAACACAGTATGGAGAAGTTCTCAAGTTCAAAGGAGATGGAGTGAAACATATTTCCAAAGATCAGAAAGGAGATTTATTTATAACAGTCAATATCAAGATTCCAACGCATCCAAATAAAAGAGAACGAGAACTCTACCACGAGATAGCAGCTGAAAAGAAAATCGAAGTTGCAGAAGGAGGGATTTTGAGTAAGATATTTTAGTATAAAAATACTGTCATTCTGAACTTGGTTTAGAATCTTCCAATTTTTTTTAAAAACAACGGAAGATCCCGAAATAAATTCGGGATGACGATCAATTTTTGACAAATAAAGACTAATTATTAATTTTCACTTCTATGGCCACCTATAACGATCTCGTAAATATCCCGACTTTTGAGAAAAGAAAAGAAGAATTCTCTCAGGAGCGCGGTGTGGTGACTTTTTATTGTCGTGATTGTCAGAAGAATATCGATGCTGTGCGATTAAAACCTGATAAATATCTCTACGAGTGTCCAATTTGCAAAGGGAAACATATTTCTCTGGGGACGGAGAGTTCGGTGAAAGAAGTCTATAGTAGAAGAAGATAGGATTTCCATTTGCTTTTTCTTTTATTTTCTCTATACTTTCCGCGATTTTACCCATTCTATACACCCCATCTGTTTATGAGTGAAACTGAGCTAGTTACTACCACCGAAGTTCATACTGGACCACATATTCCGACCCTCCGAGGAGAGCCGGTTTTTGGTTTTGTAACAACGACACTTCTTTCTATGTGGATTTTTATGGCGATTCTTTTCACGATTGTTTTTTTCGTGAATCGTTCCATTCGCAAAGGATACTTTGGACGTCTTCGTATGTTTTTTCAGGAACTCATATCATTGATGCGTTCTGGATTTAACTCCGTTCTGGATAATGAAGATTTTGCACGAAAGAATTTCTTCATCATAGCAACGGTTGCGATGTTTGTTATCTTCGCGAATCTCTTTGGTTTACTCCTAGAAGTGATTGGAGCATTTGATCCAGGTATTACACACTACCTTCGACCGATTACTTCGGATCTTTCTACGACACTCGTTCTGGCACTTTTCACGATTGGACTCGCACAGTTTTACCATACACGAACCAAAGGAACTTGGCTCCACTTCAGCGGATATATCTGTAATTTCCGTGGAGCGAGTATCGGCGCACGATTTGGAAATATGTTGTTTGGATGGATTCACCTGATTTCTGAACTTTCTCGTATTCTCTCACTCTCATTCCGATTGTTTGGAAATATCTTTGCGGGGATTATTCTCATCTCCGTAATTACCTTTTTGAGTGCAGAATTTTTGCATCTTCCTATTTTTGGACCGATTCCATTTTTTCTGTACGAGATATTCGTCGCATTGTTTCAGGGTTTTATATTTACTATCTTGATGCTCGTATATTTCAAGGAATCGCAAGAAGTCCACCATTAGAGAATCTTTGAAAAGTTCGATATTTGCATTCAAGTTTTACGTTTCCTCGTTCTCTGTACTGACTCGTACAGTTCACTCCGGTACGCAACTTTCATACAAATCTCTTCCTTTTAAAAGATTCCAGAAAGTTTTGGAATCTAATTTCTGTCTTCTGTAAAAGAAGCTAGAAATTAGAGGCTAATAGCTCCTATATTAACTTACTTATTATTAATTTTTTCTCTTATGGAATTACACGCACTTGCTATGGCAATCGTAATCGGACTTGGACTTATCGGTTCTGGTATCGGACTTGGGCTTGTTGGTAAAGGAGCTATGGAAGCAATTGGACGAAATCCCAATGCAAAAAAATCTCTTATTATCGAAATGTTCCTTTTCCTTGGAGTTATCGAGGCATTGGCGATCTTTGGTATTGCGATGGCATTCGTAATCAAATAGGGAATTTTATAAAAGAATGGATGATTTCTTTGTCAAAATTTCCGTGTCTCGTTCTCCGTACAGTCGTACGGTTCACTACGATACTCAATTTTTTCTCGAACTCATCTCATTCTTTTATAAAATTCGAGTCCACTAACTTTACAGACTTTACAGATTTTTATAAACTTTAGAACTCAATTCTCATGGATCAACTCGTACAATTCGTCGATTGGAAGGTAATGCTCGTGCAGGTCGTAAACTTTGCGATCATTTTCTACGTACTCCAAAAGTTCGTTTTTAAACCACTCATTTCTTACCTCGATGTACAGCAGGCAAAGCAGGCAAATATCGATACGCTCGCAAAAGACATGGAAGTCCAAAAAGCTGATGCTGATAAAATGGTGCACGATATCCTTGAGCACGCTCGTCGAGATGCACTTGCTATGAAAACTCAGGCGGAAACTCTTGCGAAAAAAGAAACAGTGCTTATGATTACTCGTGCAAATGAGGAAATCACGGCGATGAAAGCAAAAGCTGAGCTCGATGTTGCCAACGAACGCAAACAAATGGAAGGTGCTATGCAAGATCGAATCTTGACCATCGCCCTCAAATTGAACGAACGCCTTTTTGGAGCAAAAGAATCCAATGCTGATTTTATCAAACAAGCAATGAAGGAATAAAATGTCATTTTATATGTCATTCCGAGTGAAATCGAGGAATCCCTTTAAATCTCTCTTATGAGAATGTATTTAAAGAAAGTACAAAACATATATTTATGACTTAAAATGTTTCGTCTCAAATGTGCCAACAAAAAAGATTCACCCTACCAGAGGGAACTATGTTTTCCACTATGGTCGGGATGACAAAAATCTAATTTTCAACTTTACAAACTATGGACTTTTCCACTCATTCTAAAACGGAACTCCAGAACCTTCTCAAAGGTCTGAAATCCTATCGTGCCCTCGAAAAGTTCGTAGGGAGGCGTGGTCGTGCTCTTTTCGCACGAGCCCAATCGGGTACGAAACTCTACCGAGTGGAGTACTTTGGGGAAGAGAATAGAAGTGTTCTCGAACCAATGGCAATCGCCGCCTATGCTCGCCACTTCGGAGAGACTATCGATACGAAACTCATCGAATGGAAACAGAATAATACCATCCGCGGAGGAATCCGAATCTTCTCCGGAGATGATATGATGGATGTATCGTTCCAAGAAGTGGAGAATCGGTTGAAGAGAGGATAGTTCCTAATAATTATCATTATGAGTTTGGATTTATTCCTTTGATTACTCACGTTTGTTGTCCTGATTTCGTTATCTTGAATGTTTTTTTATAAAGCACTTAAGCAATTATGACCTAATCTACTACATGGACATAAGTTATTTGAAATAATTATAGCTTTTGTTATAGTTATAATGTTCTTTCTAAGTATTGATTATTTGAAGGGCATAATAAAAATAATAACTAATTATTTTTATGAGATATGACCAGTAGTGTTCTTGATAATATTGGCAATAATATTGTTTATATTACCTTTGATGTGAATAAGACATATTTATTTTAAGATTAGAAATCATTTTTTATTTAAACAACTTGAAAGTATCTCCGTTGCACATAAGAATTGATGACTTACTAATTGAGAATTTGAAGAAATTAAAGATAAAATCAAAAATAAAATAAAAATGTAAAGCATTATAAATAAACTAAAAACTAACAACTAATCCCTAACTACTCTACATATGTCTACACAACTCATCGACTCTCTTATCCGTGAAATCGAGGCAAAAATCGATTCAACCGACCTTAGTCCAGAACGAGTCAATTCTGGAGAAGTTATCTCTCTTGGGGATGGTATCGCGAAAGTCGTAGGACTTCGTGAAGTCGCTTATAACGAAGTTGTCGAATTTGAATCGGGAGCTCGCGGAGTTGCTATGAATCTCGAAGAGAACTTTGTCGGAGTCGTAGTACTTTCTGGAGTTGAAACCATCAAGGAAGGGATGATCGCGAAAACAACCGGTCGAACGCTCGAAGTTCCCGTTGGAAACGGACTTCTTGGTCGTGTTATCGATCCACTTGGGAATCCACTCGATGGACTTGGTCCGATTATCTCTGCAGAGTTCTACCCAACAGAACGTGTGGCAACAGGAGTTATGAGTCGTAAATCGGTTCATGAGCCTATGGCGACTGGTATCAAAGCCATCGATGCACTCGTACCAATCGGGCGAGGACAACGAGAACTTATCATCGGAGACCGACAAACGGGTAAAACCCAAATCGCTATCGATACTATTCTCAACCAAAAAGGTCAAAATGTAAAATGTATCTATGTTGCTATCGGACAAAAAGATTCTAAGGTTGTTGCGATTGCCGAAGAACTTCGCCGAGCAGGTGCTATGGAATATACGACTATCGTTGCTGCTGGAGCTTCGAGTCCTGCTGCGATGCAATGGCTCGCTCCGTACTCAGGTTGTGCGGTAGGAGAATATTTCATGCTCAATGGGCAACATTCACTCATCATCTACGATGATCTTACAAAACATGCGAATGCCTATCGTGAAATGGCACTTCTCCTTCGACGTCCACCAGGACGAGAAGCGTATCCTGGAGATGTATTTTACCTTCACTCTCGTCTTTTGGAGCGTTCTGCAAAATTGAGCGATGCTCTTGGAGCTGGTTCTATGACCGCACTTCCTATTATCGAAACTCAGGGAGGAGATGTTTCTGCGTATGTTCCAACGAATGTAATTTCTATCACCGACGGTCAGATATTTCTCGAATCCAATCTCTTTAATGCAGGTATTAAACCAGCGATTAATGTGGGACTTTCTGTTTCTCGAGTCGGAGGTTCTGCTCAGACGAAGGCTATGAAACGTGTTGCAGGAACTTTGAAACTTTCTCTTGCTCAGTATCGTGAACTTGAAGCATTCTCTCAATTTGCTTCTGACCTCGATGAAGATACTCGAAAAGCCCTTGAACGAGGAAAACGTATGGTAGAAATCTTGAAACAAAATGTTTATTCTCCTGTTCCATTTCAGAAACAAACTTGTATTATCTATGCAGGAACCAATGGATATCTCGATAGCGTTGCGGTCGATGATATTCAGAAATTTGAGAAAGATTTGTATGCTCAGTTGGAAGAAGAAGGAACGATTCTTGCAAGTATCCTCGAAACGAAAGATTTGAATGATGAAAGTAAGTCAAAATTGAATGGAGTTTTGGAGAGTTTGAAGAAAATGTATTAATTATTATTTCTCATATGGTGTCTCATTTCACTGAAGTTTTGACAGGAGGTCTAGTTGATAGAAAGCCAAATCGTCTTTTGGAGGATTTCAATATTGATAAACAAATGATTCGCAAAAATTTTCAAAGGGTGATAATATCGTATCCTTTCGAGAAATTTTTAAAAGAACAAGGATTCGAAGGAACAGAGCAAGACTTGGATTATTTTATTCAGATAGAATCTTATATATCAGAGTATACAACCGCACTAGCTTTCAAATTTTCTCCTATGATTGGAGATATATATCATCATTTTGGAACGATTTCTTGTACCGATTATACAGAAGTAGAAAAGAGAGATTATGATCGTGTTATTACGAATCTTGCCTGATTTCAACAATTACTCATCAATGAGCATATATCTTCTTTGTATATTCAAAAATGAATGGGTAATTCTCCTCAGTCTCTCAAGTGGATGGCAGATTTGATAAAAACGAGTTCTCCTCAGGTGATTGGTGCAATAATAGAAAGATGTCGTAAGGTTCTCGCGGGAAGCAAGAAATCATAATTTTTAACTTTATTTACCTATGCCATCAGGAAAAGAAATCAAGGCTCGTATTAAGTCCGTTACCAACACGAAGAAGATTACTCGTGCGATGGAACTGATCTCGACGGTGAAGATGAAAAAGGCTCAGGAATGAGTTCTTTTGAGTCGTCCTTTTGCTCTGGCAGCTCTTCGGATATTTGCCAATGTGAGTGATTCTCTTCGAGATATCCCTTCTATCCGAGGACATTCTTACGGAACTTCACGCGAACTTCTCGTCGTGGTGTCGTCTAATAAAGGACTCTGTGGTGGATATAACGTAAATACTTTCAAGAAAGTAGCACAGTATCGAAAAGACCATCCAGAAAAGACCATTGATTATATCACTATCGGGAAAAAGGCTCGTGAGTTCATCCTTCGAACTGGAGGAAATCTCGTTGCTGATTTTTCTGATTCTATGAAAGATACGATAGAAATTGGAGATGTAAAATCTATTAGCTCGATGCTTCGTGAACTTTTTACTAAACAAGCGTACGAGAAACTCAACTATGATGCGGTCAAAATTGTACACAGTTACTATATCTCTGCTATAAATCAGAAGGCAGTAGTGAAGCAATTTCTTCCACTCGATCGTGCGGACATTGTTTCGTTTTTGAGCGAAATCGTCGGACAAGATACGAGCAATCTCGTAACTGTTGAACAATATACTATCGAACCAGATATCGAGACAATTGTAAACGAAGTTATTCCGATGATTCTCTCGATGCTTCTCTATGAAATCCTCCTTGAGTCTAAGGCATCGGAACACTCTTCTCGTATGGTTGCCATGAAGAATGCGAAAGATAGCGCTGTGAAAAAAGTTTCTGCACTTACTTTGAGTTATAACAAAGCTCGTCAGGCAAGTATTACCAAGGAAGTGAGTGAGATTGTGAGCGGAGTGGAAAGTATGAAGGAATAAAAAATGTCATTCCGACCGTAGTGGAAGCCATAGCTCCCCCTTGTGGGGTTAATCCTTTATTAAAATATTCTTTATACTTTTGTCGAGAAAAGTACCAAAAGCTTTCAAGAGGAAAAAACTCGCCGGGTGGCAGGAAATAGATTGTTTATCGTCGTTCTCAAGCAGTTTTCCCCTTGAAAATCCCATTTTTAGAAAATCATCATTTTTTTAAAAATTGTACTCAGAAAATCCTAGCATGATGAGTTATTTTTTCTAAATTTCATGAACAAAACTCTTTATATCGTATTTGGTCTGCCGGGAAGTGGAAAGACGACGGTGGCGAAGTATCTCTTGGATATGCTCCCGAAAGAGGAAATACTTCATATATCGGCGGATGGGATTCGGAAAGAATTATTTCCTGTGCCTGAGTATAGTAAAAAAGCTTCTAAAAAGGTCTGGGAAACTTGCGTTAATCGTGCTCAAGAGGCTATGTGAGTAGGGAAAACAATAGTCTGGGATGCAGTTTTTGCACATGAATATAGACGACAGGAAGTGAAAAAACTCGCAGAAGAATGAGGATACGAAACAGTATTTGTCCTCGTGACTTGCGATAGAGATGAGAGTATTAAATCGCGACTCGAAGCTCGTCGAGATGATTTGAGTGATGCGGATTATTCCATATACTGCACACTCAAGGAAGTTTTTCAAACTCCAGAAGATCCCTTGGTTATTCAGATAGATAATTCTCTTGATTTAGAAAGTCTTATTTCCCGTATAAATTCTACATTTCCTACTCTATGAAATTCATAATCTACACCGACGGTTGAGCACGATTCAATCCGGGTCCTGCAGGAATCGGGGTTTTTATAACGGATGAAAATGGTAAAGCTATTGAGCGACGACATAAGTACCTCGGAATTGCGACAAATAATCAGGCAGAATACCAAGGAGCACTCTATGGAATCCGTCGAGGGATAGAACTTGGAGCGACCGAGATAGAACTTCGAATGGATAGCAATCTGGTTATCGAGCAACTCTCTGGTAATTTTAAAATCAAGAATCCAGAACTGAAAATTATTTTCATGGAAATTCAGTGACTTCTCTCAGTCTGGAAAGGGAAAATTACTTTCACTCATGTACGTCGCGAGTACAATAAAGAAGCGGATAGACTCTCCAATGTAGCGATGGATGAAGGGATGAAAATACAATAGAAAAAGGCCGTTTGATACGGCCTTTAATTTTGTTATCTCACTTTTGGATGTGGACAACCATGACATCTGCCCTTATCAGTGTCACAAGTGACTTGTCCACCATGACCTTTCGTGATACGAACAGGTTTTCCATCTGTTTTTTTGTTATCGCCACAAATTGCTTGTAACGGCCGTTCGTGGTTATTAACTCTCAGAGGAGTTTTTCTAAGATTTGCAGACTTGGGAGATCTTGCCATTTTCAAATTACGACCGTTTCCCATTTTATTTTCCTCTCTTTTTATCTTAATTTCCACGTTTTTTGTGCATCATTTGAACGAAAAACGTTGTTTTCCGCACATGCTGTGCTTGTTTTGCATGACGTGTTCTTCTCGTACGACATGTGTGTCTAATTAATCTCTTCACCTATTCTCCTTTCTTTTTGTTTTCACACGGAATTTCGTGCTGGATAGTTATAGGCAATCTACTTGCTTTTGCAAATTTTTTTTATTTTTTAAGAAACATTTTGTAAATCTCTCTGGCTCTGTATAATGCCAACCTCTTCTTTCGGAGGGACATACGCCGAAGGGTTAAACCTTCAGAGGAAAGTCCGGACACTACTGAGATAGTATAAGAGCTAATGGCTCTGGCTCGGAGATATACTTAAAACTTCGAGTACGGATAGTACCACAGAGACGATACTAATTTGCTTCGGCAAATGAAAGGTGAAAAGTCCGCTTCAGGTGGATGTAATTATTCTTCGGAATAATTATGTGGCAAACCCTATATAGTGCAAGAGGAATGGTACTTTGACTCTCTATGACGATCTCGGTCGAGAGGCGAAGTATACCTCGCTAGAGAGTACGGGCGACCGTACTACGAGATAGATGTATGTCGAGACACAGAATCCGGCTTACTACCCGAAAGAAGGGTTTAAATGTTTTTAAAATGAAATTTCATTAAGATAAGAGTGTAAAAATATCTGCTTTATCCTCATTTTATGAAAACCCCTCAAAAAACTCCCCAAAACCCCCAATCCAAAAAATCCTACTCCTGATTCACCCTCGTAGAACTCATAGTAGTAATAACCATCCTTGTTATTCTTTGAACTATAGCATTCCTTAATCTCTGATGATTTCAGTCTTCTGCTCGTGATGCTAATAGAATAGAGAACCTTACCAATCTCAAGAAGTGATTAGATATATTTCAAATCAAATCAT
>JBAZVV010000037.1:0-11443 GCA_041660685.1 Candidatus Altimarinota bacterium
TCGTTTTCAGTCTTTTTTCGAAATTCATATGAAGTTTTCGTTCTGCTATCGTCGCTTTCCGTGGACGATGAGTATTGTCCTGTTGTGTATTTCCCATATTCATATACGTGAGTAATTAAGATTATAACATGCATACTATATGCATGAAAAGAAATTGTCAATATTTCATATATTTTTTATGAAACCCATCTGTGCTTCTCGTGGGGAAATGATTTTGTTTACAAAGTTTTCTTTTTAGATATATTACCCGTGATACTATTTTCTCACTTTTTCATCTCCGATATGCAACAAAATAACCGAACTGATGAGATACTTCATGGAGTGACACTCTCTATGATTATGGATTTTCTAATCGAGGAATATGGTTTTGAGGAACTGAGTCAGCTCATCCGAATTAATTGTTTCAAAAGTCACCCAAGTAAAGAGTCGAGCTTGAAATTTCTCAGAAAAACGGAATGGGCTCGTCTGCAAGTTCAATGACTCTATGTGAGAACGATGTTAGAAAAGAGATAAGCCAAAGTCTATATTTTATAAACACGGACTTTTCCTATTGCTTTTTCATATATTTTAATTATAAAGTATATATTATTGAAAATAAATATTCTATCTCTCCTATTTTTTATATGAATCATATATCTCCTCAAGTTGGAATTACCGGACAAATAAATAAATGAGCAATATCTCCAGTAATTTCGTATTATCGTGGGACATTTTTCGTCCTGCTTCTTGCAACTGCACCACAGGTTCAGTGAGATGAGAATATATCTCTTCCTTCAGAATATAGTAGATCATTAATAAATACAACTGTACAAAAATCTTCAAACATCTTAGAAAGAGAGATGTTTATTGAAAAATATCCGTACATAAATTTACTCCTTTCAGAACGAATGCCAGAACACCTGGCTTTTGATAGTATTATATATGAGATTTTTGCTGAAATAAGTAAGTGAATTGCCTTTGATACGAATCTTATTCAACGATGAAATGAAGAACAAGCATATAGAAAAGAAAAGAAATATCCTGTTTCTATAGCACTTACTCGGTATATACAAGAGGTTCAGGATTCTATGAAAAAATGGAAAGAAATCAGAGAGACTTTTCTAGATGGAATGTGAGAAAATTTGAATCCTCCTGCTATTACTGAAGATGTGTGTGTTTGAAAATTGGAAATAGCCATCAGACAATATGCAGATTTTTACGCAAGCATGACAGCAGAAATCAAGCAGACAAAAATCGAAATTATGAAAGAACAAGAAGTGGCTGGTTATACAAATGATGATATTCTCCAATGGAGAAATAAGGAGAAGATACCTCAAAAATGAGATATTGGTACAGTATGATGAAATGTCCTTTATGACTAGGCCAATATTTGGGTAAATTAAAAGTCTCATTGATCAATGAGACTTTTAATTTATTTTTTATTCATTCACATATACATACGTTCCACGAATATCGGGTGATCCGATTTTATCGATGTCTTCGATTCGACAAACGAAGAGAGGGAGTTTCTCATCTTTTGCGAGAGCGATGGCAGATTGGTCCATAATTCGAAGTCATTTTTCGAGTGCTTCATCTACCGAAACTTGGTCATATCGTTTGGCATCGCTATATTTTGCAGGATCTTTGTCATAAACTCCATCTACTTTTGTTCCTTTTACCATATAATCACAGTGGAGCTCGAGCGCTCGAAGTACTGCAGCACTATCGGTAGTGAAATATGGATTCCCCGTTCCAGCTACAACGATGATAATTCGTTTTTCTCGTAAATGTTTGAGAGCTCGACGATAGATGAAAAGTTCTGCTACTTTCGATATCTCTATTGCGGACATTATCCGTACCGATTGTCCCGCTTTTTCGATGGCATTTCCGAGAGCAATACCGTTAATAACAGTTGCGAGCATCCCCATATAGTCGGCAGCTGTTCTGTCGAGTCCTTTTGCTGCCCCAGAAACTCATCGGAAGATATTTCCTCCCCCAATAACGATTACTACTTCGATATCTTTGACCTGTGTCAGAGTGACGATTTTTTTCGCAAGTTCATCGAGGAATTCTGTTTCTATTCCATGATCGCCTTTTCCTTGGAGTGCTTCTCCAGAAAGTTTGAGAAGTATACGTTTTGGTACAGGGAGTTGTTTCATAAGAGAGAAAGAGAGAAAATAAAAATAATTTGTCATTACGAATTCATTCGACTATATTCTTTTCCAAAAAATCACTATGATTGATTCGAATGAATGTGGTAATCTTCCATTTATAAAAAGATATTTTATATGGTGATTTCTTTAAATTCCTTGATGCAATGTAGATCCTCACGACTCTCTGGATGAAGTTTTATGATTTCTATAAGTTCATCTCACAGAGAGTCTCAGGATGACAAATAATCTTTTTACAATGCAAAGAACCACAAAATAACCGCCACCACAAAAAGTATAGTAGCGAGAATCATAAGGAGAATATTTGTCATATTTTTTTGTTCCAAGTCCAAAGAAATCTCGCCGATTTTTTTATCGAGTGATCTCTTTTCCTCTTCGTTGTGCATCTTGGAGCTCTCAAGGAGCATCGTCGCTTTCTTGTACTCGATCATAGAGATAGAGTTCTTGAGCTCCGATTCTGCCTGTCCAGCACGATAGGAAAGCTCTTGAATGAGTGTATCTTTTCGTTCTATGGATTTTTGAGCATCATCAAAAAGCTGTTTGTAATCAACTGTGTTGATACTTCGTCGTGTAAAAGTGGAATCTTCTTGTCCGGTAATCATGACCTGTCCTTCAGAATCGAGGACGATATAATCTTCCTGAATCCCGCCATTTTGGAGAATACGAATATCCTCATCGTGGAGAAATACTTTCTTCCCGATGCGTTTGGAACGGATTTTCCCTGCACTGATATGTCGATCTATCGTGCGAGTAGAACAGTTGAGGATTTTTGCACCTTCATAGCGGTCGATGGTATAGGACATTGAGGGAAATTATAAGTTACAGATTTTGAGATATTTCCACTCGATTATATAGAAAATACAGAAAAATCAATCTTATACCAAATTAATATATTTACATGATGTGATAGGTAGTATATTTTCACTTCTCGTATATATGAAGCCAGAACAATATCGTACATTTACCAAGGCCATATAGACATCGAAATAAAATATACTACCTATCACTTAAAATTCAGTTTATTTTACGTTACTATTCATCTCTTCTTTTGTCTTGCGAATCCAGATATCGAAGAGAGGATGTGGACGATGAGGTCGTGATTTGAACTCGGGATGAAATTGCGCCGCAATCATACAGGGATGATCTCGGATTTCGACAATCTCTACCAATTCTCCATCGGGCGAGGTTCCAGAAACCATAAATCCTTGACTCTCCAGAATCTCACGATAGGCATTATTGAACTCATAACGATGTCGGTGACGCTCAGAAATCTCAGTAGTTTTATAGGCCTCATAAGCAAGAGTATCTTTTTTGATCGTACACGGATATGCTCCGAGTCGCATCGTTCCACCTTTCTGACGGATAGTTTTCTGATCTTCCATAAAGTGCACGACTTTGTGTTCGAAGTTTTCTCCAAATTCTTCAGAATTGGCATTCAGGAGTCTGCAAACATTTCTCGCAAATTCTATCGCCATAATCTGTGATCCGAGACAGAGTCCGAGGTAGGGAATCTTGTGTTCTCGTGCGTATTTCGCAGCGATTATTTTCCCCTCGATTCCTCGAGTTCCGAACCCTCCAGGAATCAAAATCGCATGCATATTTTGTAAGATATCCTCTCCTCATCTCTCCTCGATATCTTCTGCGTCGATCCAGTGAATAATGGGACTCAGAGAATGATGATATGCAGCTGATTTCACTGCCTCTACAACAGAAATATACGCATCTTCTAGAGCATTGTATTTCCCGACCATAGCGATATGAACCTCTGTTTTTACACTCGTCATCTGGTGAATATATGTTTCCCAGTCAGAGAGATCGGGCGTATGAATCGGAAGCCCGAATCGTTTCTGAAGCTCTGTGGTGAGCTCTGTATTTGCGAAACTCAGAGGCACACGGTAGATAGAATCGGCGGTTGGTGCTGGAATAACACATTCTACGCGTACATCACAGAAACGAGATACTTTCTCGCAAAGCTCGGCTGGAATGGGAGCATCGGCTCGAAGTATGATAAAATCGGCTTGGATTCCACGACTGCGGAGATCACGGATAGACGCTTGAGTTGGCTTGGTTTTGAGTTCTTTGGAGGCGGCAAGATAGGGGAGAAGTGTGACATGACAGAATTGCACACACTTCGAACCAAGTTCGAACCGGAGTTGTCTCGCTGCTTCGAGATAGAATTCATTTTCCATATCTCCGACGGTTCCTCCGATTTCTACGATCAATATATCACACTCCGAAGCGTCTGCTGCGGCACAGATTTTTTCTTGTACGATATCGGTCAGGTGTGGGATAATCTGTACGGTTTTCCCGAGATACACCCCACTTCTCTCCCGTTCCAACATCTCCTGATAGAGTTTCCCCGCACTATAACTGGAATGTTTCCCGAGTGGTTCATCAATGAAACGTTCATAGTGTCCGAGATCCAAATCGGTCTCTGCTCCGTCGTCGGTTACGAAAACTTCCCCGTGCTCATACGGCGACATCGTCCCCGGATCGACATTCAGATATCCGTCAAATTTCTGGATAGAAACCTTGTAACCAGAAGCTTCCATAAGAGCTCCGATAGATGCGGCGGCGATTCCTTTCCCGATACCTGAGAGTACTCCACCAGTGACAAAAAGTAGTTTCATAAGAGAAAAGATTATGGTAAATAAAAAGCCCTTTTGAGGGGGCTAAGTGACTTGGATAATGTGCGTTGTTGTTGGGAGTGGGCTTGTGGAGTGGGACATATGGAAAATTATATATCAAGTATAAACAACTTTTCTTTCTTGTTTTCAAATGTACTTTCTATATCTTCTTTCCATTCCAGATATTCTTTCTGTGGAACTTCGAGAGTGAAGAGAACTACTATTAACTTGTCATAATGTTTTAAATATCGAATAATTTTATCAGCAATAGTTCTGAGTTCATTATTTCCTGTCGGTCATTTAATCTCGATGGCGATATCTTCTACAATAATATCAGGACGTGTTCATTCTTTGTTTTCCTCAATAGAAAGAGTTGGAAATGTTTTCCGAAGATATCATGCTAATTCCATCTGATAAGCAAGTTCATTTCTATATTGTTTAAGTGGCTTAAATTCACTAATTTCAGTAACAACAGCTCAGATAAGTCATTGTAATATTTCTACTCTCTTTATTTTCTTTTTTTTCGAGTAAAACAACCACCAAATTATTCATAGAATAATAAGGATTCCTACTATATAGGAAAAATAAGTTACTTCTTGAATATGGGTTTCATAATAGGGCTTTATATATTTTTGAATTGTCCAAGCAATATATAAAATCACTAAAAGAATGATAATAAAAATTGCCTCTTCTGGACTTGTTTGCGAGGAGCTTCTTCTTTTTTTAGAATATTTACGACCCATATTGCTTTAAAGATGAGAAAAAGAAATTTTCAAAGAATCCCTTATATATCCAAATTCATTACATGCTTCGCTCGAGATTGAATAAACCGTCGTCGTGGTGGCACATCTTCGCCCATAAGGGTTCGGAATACTTCGTCGGCTTTTTCGGCATCTTGGATATGTACTCGTCCCATCTTTCGCTGTACTGGATCCATAGTCGTCTCCCAAAGTTGCTCTGGGTTCATCTCTCCAAGCCCCTTGTAACGCTGGATACCTTCAGAAGTCACTCCTTCTCGTTCCATAACTTTTATCTTCTCTTCGTCGTTGTATACATACCAAGTATTTTTCCCTTTGGTGAGCTTATAGAGAGGTGGTTGTGCGATGTAGATGAATCCACCATCTACAAGTGGACGAAGGTATCGGTAGAAGAAAGTCAGGAGGAGAGTTCGGATATGAGCTCCATCCACGTCCGCATCGGTCATGATAATGATTCGGTGATATCTGAGGCGTTTGAGGTCGAAGGTTTCTCCGATGGAAGTCCCCAGTGCGATGATCAAGTTCTTGATTTCTCCATTGGCGAAAATCTTGTCGAGTCTGGCTTGTTCCGTATTGAGAATCTTCCCTTTGAGTGGAAGAATCGCCTGAGTTTCACGGTCACGACCCTGCTTCGCAGAACCTCCCGCAGAATCTCCCTCTACTATGTAGATTTCTGATTTAGACGGATCTTTACTCGAACAATCAGCAAGTTTCCCTGGAAGGGTCATCCCTTCAAGCGCTCCCTTGCGGATAATAGTATCTCGAGCACTTCGAGCCGCAGCTCGAGCACGAGCTGCAAGGAGAGATTTTTCTACCATCGCTTTTGCAGACTTTGGATTCTCTTGGAGATACTCATAGAGTTTCTCGGAAAGTACTCGGTCTACTACGAGTTTTGCCTCGGGATTTACGAGCTTTTCCTTGGTCTGAGAACTAAATCGTGGATCTGGAACTTTGATAGAAACAACGGCACAAAGCCCTTCGAGAACATCACTGGATTCAAGATTGGTATCTTTTTCTTTCAATATCTCTTGTTCACGAGCATATTTGTTGATCGTTCTGGTTAATGCAGCCTGAAAACCTGCCATATGAGTTCCTCCATCCGTTGTCGTAACATTGTTTACGAAACTGATTACTCGTTCGCTATAATCATCTTTCTTGTATTGAAAAGCGATCTCAACTTGGATATCGTCGAGATTTTTGTCGGCATAGAAAATACCATCACCGATAGTATCTATTCCACGATTGAGGTGGTGAACATAGGACTGAATACCTCCTTCGAAGAAGAATCGGTATTTTGCCCCACTAAACTCATTGATAAGAGTCATAGTAATACCTTTTGTGAGGTATGCCTGTTGACGAAGACGAGTCAAAATCGTATCATAATCGAAAATAACCGTTGTGAACATTGTCGCATCTGGCCAGAATCGAACAATCGTTCCATGAGTATCGGTCTTCTCTCCAGTTGGAATAGCTGGACCGTCGGGAATTCCGCGTTGGTAGGATTGAGTATAGACTTTTTTATCTTTGTGAACCCAAACTTGCATCTTGTCGGAAAGAGCATTTACTACCGAAGCACCTACTCCGTGGAGACCTCCAGATACTTTGTATCCAGATTCTTCTCCTCCGAACTTTCCTCCGGCATGGAGAACGGTCATAACCGTCTCAAGTGCAGACTTTCCCGTTTTTGGGTGGAGATCTACGGGGATTCCACGACCATCATCTCCCACAGATACAGAACCGTCAGCGTGCATAGTAACAGTAATGTTTTTTGCATGACCTGCCATCGCCTCATCTATAGAGTTATCGACGATTTCCCAAACGAGATGGTGAAGTCCCTGTTCGTTGGTTTCCCCGATGTACATACCAGGGCGTTTTCGTACTGGTTCAAGACCCTCAAGAACCTGTATATTACTACTATCGTAAGATGTTGCAGACATAGAAAAAAGAATGGGTTAAAAAAACTGGCGCGATTATATGAAAAACTCGAGGAATGTAAAGGGGAAGAGGGGACTTTTTTACCGTTCTTGTAGGAATAATTACTTTTCGTCAAAGATATTGCATTTGACATATTTTATTTACTGATTATATATGAAATATATTTTTATGATAGTAATAAACATTGGTAAAAATGAATATCTTAGAAACACTTCATCGAAATGGAAATCATTCTCGTTCTCTGATAATCAATTCTCGTATTCGTGAAAAAATACTCGCTCTTATAGAGCCTCGTAAAGCAGAAATTCAGGATGCGGCTCTTTTGCTTCGTAAGCGTATCAATTGGGCGGTTAGAGAACTTCGGATCGGAGCTGGTTTCTTGGATGAGGAAACGGAAAAACTTATCAATATTCCAGAGAAATATTTGGATCAAAATGACGGTCGCTATCATGGGATATTTAGTTTTCCTATCGGATCTTGTGGAACGATAGCGAAAATCGTTCATCATGATCTCCTTCAGAGAGAAAGTATAGAAGAAATGCCTTTTTCTCGATCAGATCTTCTCGCGAAACACACCTATCATCTTCTCGATGCGGAACATGATGGTTCATTTGGAAAAGAATTCTCGGATCTTATACAAGATTTATATCCTCTTGAGATTATTCCAAGAGTTGTACATGGGATTATGGATGATTCTTATTTCCATAATCTCATACAAATTGGTCCGTATTTTCTGGATATGGCGAGCGATACTGTTAGGAATAATCCATTGAAAGTGAAATTCGATACCATAGAATCATTCGATTTCTCAGACATCAACTCATATAGTGCTCATGCGGAAATCAATGAAAAATATCGAAATTTACGGGTATATAAAAATACCCTTTTCCCAAACATTGCCCCTATGTATCCCTATGTTGCAATAGATATTTGTGGACGACTCAGTTTTTGTGGAGTAAATTTTAATTATTTTGATGTTCATAATCATTCTAAATCAGCAGAGAAATTTCTATTCTGAAAGGAATCGGAAAAATTTCCAGATTTTCCCTTATCCTACCGAATAAAAGTTCTGGAACAGATTCGTCCAGATGAAAATACCGATCCTATCCCACTTGTGGACAATAGTGAAGTTCACAAATGATGGAAAAGAGCGTTTTCTTTCTGGAGAAATGCTTATTCTCTAGCTAAAGAAGGGAATGATGAAACTCTTCGGTGCATGATCGTATGATCAGAGATGGCAGCACAAAAGATTGAAACCGTACAATGCAATGAATTAGTTCGGTAAAGTTATTTACTCCAATCCCCGATAAATCTCTCCAACGAAATCCTCCACGGTTTTCTCCTGACTTGCTCGTTCGAAATGATACTCGTATTTCCGTTTCACGATATCGTTATTGAAAAAGTTCGCTCCGAGCATATTCCAGAGTCGGTAAGTTCGCTTTGGATCGAGCAGATGGAAGAAATTAGAATAAAGTTCCTGTGTTCCATTCCAGAAATCTTCTAAGTCATTTACCCAATAATCTTCCTGATAAACAAGCTCTTTTTTGGAAGATTCCTGATTTTCAAGCACCTCACGACGGAAATTTATCTCTCCAAATGAGAATATGTAATTTCGAGTTTCAAATTTTGCTTTTGTTCCAAATCGAATCGCGATTCGGTAAGTCCTATCAGGACTGCTCAAAATCGCCGATTTCAAATTATCATCGGGATTGGAAAAAACACTCGACAGAAATCGATTATTGAGAATAGAGAGGATAAGAGTTTCTTGCGAAGAAAAATCTCTTACCCCGTCTCGAAGTGGTCATTTTGCATAGATTCGACCCTGAAGAGTCGGTTTATTGGAAATATTTTCTGAAATAATTTTCCCGATAAATGACTCTGTTTGAATCGGTTTAAGTCCTTTATTAGTAGTTTCAAATACTTTTCCAGCAGTCAGAACGCGACTTGGGAAATCTTTTCCATAATTCTTGGTAATAGCATTTTCCAGTTCTGATATATCATTAAGACTCATTGCAGCAATATGAGAAAGCTCTTCATCAAGTATGCTCGGATAACAGATTCCCTGACCGATAAATCCTCTGCAAAAATTGGGAACATTGGTAAAATCGGGAAGTTCTTCTTGTGCGAGCATTTCATATTCCCATTCGAGTTCTTCTTTTCGACTGGAACGATACTGCTTTCGGAATTTTTCTCGATCTGTATCTGTCGACTTATCAAGAATAGGAAGGTTCGCACCGAGTTCATTTCGACTCGAAAGATACGTTACACGAGCATAGGGTTTTCGTGAAAAAAGCCGAGTAAGGAGACTATAGGCTTCCTCGGTTTTTGGGATAACCGTGTCAATTTCTGCATACACTATTTCCTCATGATTACTAACCGCGAGCGTCATAACATCATCCTCATTGGTGATAGATTCATTCTCAAAACAGATTCAGAAAAAATCGATTCCACGATAGGTGAAAATCTCCCGATTTCGGAGAATCTGGATTTTGATTTGGGGGATAAATTTCTCGAGAACGGGTACGAGGAAAGTGAGTGTTTCGGGGAGAATAAGTAGAGGATTGCTAATTTTATAAATAGACAAAAGAGTATACGGATCAAAGTGATCACAGTGAGCATGACTCAGATAAATCACATCGATCGATTTTATTTTCTCGTCATCGAGTTCGAGCCTGGGAGTCCGTTCCATGAGATCACCAAAAGCATAATCCGAGAGCCAAGCATCAACCAAAATACGAATATCTTCACCTTGTTTGTTTTGTATGGTGATACCAAATTCGGTATGACCAAGAGGAGATATGAGCATAAATGAAGGTTATTAAAAATTATTTCGTAACATTATAGAGGGATTGAGCTTCTGAGGCAGAGAGAGTGCGATTATAGATTCGAACTTCGTCAATTTTGGCATTAAATGTATAACTACCAGAAATACTTCCATTACCCAATGTACCAATATAAAAATTAAGCGTTGAATTATTACTTGTCAGATAGTTCGCAGTATCAATCTGAATACCATTTATGTAGTGATGTATAATACCTGCACCACCTCCTGTTTCTTCCATGGTCATAGTAGTCTGATACCATTTTCCAGCATTAAATATGTAGTTATAGCTACCACCTTGTCATCCTCCATAAGCATATCATTGTCCTCCATTGAGAATACCATCATAAAAATAAGCACCGACTTCTTGAGTACCAAATAACTGTAAATCACCAGTACTCACAGTATTATAATACACCCAATAGGACATTGATTTTGCACCTGCTTTTGGTATATAACCTGTATTGATATGACTATTTAAGAAACTCATTGCTTTCCCATTTTTCCCATTTCCATCTACAATCTGAGGTCAGACTACTCAGCAATTCCCACTCATAGCTCCATGATAACATGTTCCATCATTTCCATATCTACTCCAATCTTTCAACTTTACTCCATTTAAAGTCTCCATATCCCAATATCCAACCAAACTACTATCGTATTTTGATAAATTTTTTCCATCGGGTGAATAAGTGGCAAAAGCAGTAATAAGAGATGTTCCACTTCCACTCACACTACTATTCTTCCCAAATACTGCCAAGTACCCACTATTCGTATTCACAACATCCACTCCCGTTCCACTTTCTTGTACTGGTTGATTCAGACTTCCTCCACTATTTCAAAGAAGAATACCAAGAGTATCTCACTGAGTGCTCGGATATCTCTTACTATAATCAGAAGTAGAAGATGCAGAAGCTTGAGTAAATAAGCCCTCACTCCAACTCTCTCCTAGAGGGAGAGAGGGTAAAGAAAAAACACTCTTATTCCCTTCTCCTTCTGGGAGAAGGGCGAGGGATGAGGCTCCCCGAAGGGCAGTACTCTGGAGTGGCTGAGAACTTTCATAAGCTATTATATTCCCTCCATCTTCCAAGAAACTCATAGCTTGCATCTTGGTTTGAGATGCATTGGTAGAGTATGTGGTGTATATGGTAG
>JBAZVV010000038.1:0-11382 GCA_041660685.1 Candidatus Altimarinota bacterium
AAACCAGCTTCGTGAAAAGCTGCCTCGAGAGCAATTGCAGCTTGTGGTACATTGGATGCATGTTTGACGAGAACTGTATTCCCTGCGATAATATTAGGAATAGTAGATCGGATAACTTGGTTGAATGGGAAATTCCAAGGAGTCACACAATAGAGAACTCCGAGTGGCTCATAGACGATTCGTCCTCTTGCTCCACCTTCGTCAAATGCTTTTGGAGCGGGCAAAGTTTCGGCATTATCTCGGAAATATTTAATAGTTCCGATAGATTTGGATACATCGCCCGGAGCGTCAGAAATCGGCATACCCATTTCTAAAGTATCGAGTTTTGCGAGTTCTCATTTCTTCGCTTCGAGCACTTCCATAAGTGAGGTAAAAAGTCGTTGCTTTTCTGCAAGAGGAGTATTTCTCCAAACTTTGTATGCCCGAGCTGCTATTTCGATTTTTGTTTGAAGTTCCGCTTCATGGATATACGGAACTTCGAAAATAGTTTCTCCCGTTGCGGGATTAATAGATTTTGATCACATAGATACAGTAGGTCAGTCGTATGAAAATAAAACCGAAGTATATGGAAAAAATGTTCGTTGTAAAATGAGAAAGGAAAGAAAAAGTGTTTGGGATTTTTGTGAAAATTGATATGATGAGAGAAAATCTATTTTTTAATTTTTATATGTATGAAAAAAGTCTTTTACTGGATTCTTGGAATAATCATACTTTTAGTTTTACTGCTTCCTGGAGTTCCTGAAGAAATAAAAAAAATGATATTTTTTGTTATCATGGTTTCTTGAGGCTTATATGTTTTAGATGAACGAATTAAAGAAATTGAAGAAAAAAATAGAAGACTAGAAGAGTATATAGATCATCTTTTTGAGATGATATGAGATATTCCCCAGACACCAGAGATAAAAGCAAATAAGAGAAATAGACTAATGGATGCGAAAATGTTTCGAAGAATTAAAAAAATAACAAAAGAAGAAAATCAAGAATTAATATCATTAATGGGCATCAAAGATATCGATCTGGAAACTTTTAAAATAATAGACAATGATTATATAAAAGATAAATATCATGTATATTTTCGCACAAGTAAGAAGTATACTTCATCCAAAGAATCAATAGATCATTTAATTGATAATGATTTTGGATATATAGAGGATGAGGGGTTTTGGAAAAAAATAGAAAATATTGATCCAGATAGTTTTGAGCAATGTCATAGAGTAGATTGAGTGCTCTGTAAAGATAAAAATAATATCTATTGTTTGAATAAGCTAACCAATCAAATAGAAGTTATGAAATAAATCAATATATTAATCATAAAATCAAATTATGTCTCCAACCATCCTCCCCACTCCCAACTACACCCAAATTATCTCCAAAACACTCGACTACCGAGAAAATCAAGTCGCCATTGTTCTGGAACTCACTGCCGAAGGTGCGACAGTGCCGTTTATTGCGCGATATCGAAAGGAACGCACTGGAAATCTCGATGAGACGGATATCCGTGCCATCATAGAACTCCAAACCAAGGAGGAGAATCTCTACAAAGCCAAGCAGACCGCAATCAACGGAATCGAGGAACTCGGGAAGATGACTCCAGAATTGCTCGCAAATATCATAGCAGCGAAGACTCTCAAAGAAGTGGAGGAACTCTACAAACCCTACAAATCCAAGAAGAAAACCAAAGCGATGATTGCGATTGAAAAAGGTTTTCAAGTGGTGGCAGACGCTATTAAAAATAATTCTCTCGAAATTCCTGAGAAACTTCTATCCGAATTTGCGCGTGAAGAAATCATCGAAGGCGCGATCGAAATCATCGGAGCAGAAGTTTCTGCGAATGCAAATCTCCGACACTCACTCATCGCTGAACTTCAGAAAACCGGAGATATTTCCGCGAGTAAAAAAAGCGACAAGATGCTCGAGAAACTCAATGCAAAAGATACGGAACAGATTCCCAAATTTGCTCTGTATTTTACATTCACCGGACGAATCAATCGTATGAAACCCTACCAGATTCTCGCTCTCAATCGTGGGGAAAATCTCGGGATCCTGAATGTAAAACTCGAGAAAGACGAGACGATTCTCGGAAGTATCCGTGCGGTCTATAGAAATATCCTCAATCTCCCCTCTACCTCTGGGAGAGGGGTCGGGGGTGAGGGCTTTATCGACGAACTCGAACTCGGATTCAAAACTGGGTACGATGCACTTTGGAGCTCCGTAGAAAATGAGATTCGCGGAGAACTAGGAGAACTCGGAGAGGATGATGCGATTAAGTCTTTTCAGATGAATCTCCTCTCGCTTCTCATGACTCGTCCCGAATACGGGAAAACGATTCTCGCCATAGATCCTGGATACCGAGCGGGATGCAAGATGTGTGTCATCGATTCGCTCGGAAATCCTATATTGTTTGATAAGATGTTCCTCCATGAGATGGAAAACGCACGAGTGAAACTCATAAGTATTTTCAAAAAACATTCGATTGATACAGTTGTTATAGGAAATGGAACCGGATGTGATGAAACCTGCTCGGTCGTTGCAGAACTTTTCTCAGGAGATGTGTTCATCGTGAATGAAAGTGGAGCCTCTGTCTACTCTGCCAGTCCTGTGGCTCAAGAAGAATTCCCTGATCTGGATTCTCTCGATCGTGGAACGGTTTCTATCGGACGACGCTATATTGACCCACTTTCTGAACTCGTGAAAGTTCCCGTTGGAAGTATCGGAGTTGGGATGTACCAACACGATATCGCTGAAAAAAAACTCGATGAGAAACTCGGATATGTCGTGGAAGACGTAGTGAATCAAGTCGGAATCAATGTAAATACTGCTTCGATTTATGTGCTCCAGCATATATCCTGAATAGACAAACGCGAGGCAAAGAAGATATACAATCATCGTCCATATAAATCTCGTGCGGTTTTACAGAAAACTCTTTCTGAAAAAGCTTATTCTCTCGCAATAGGATTTCTCCGAGTTCCCGAAAGCCGAGAACCACTCGATAATACCGATATCCACCCTGATCAATACGCACTTGCAAAATACATCCTCGAGCATACCGTAAATGAAGATAATTTCAGTAAGCATGCAAAAGAAATGATTGCACTCTATTCCGATACCAATCGAGATACTCTTCATTTTATCCTACAATCTTATGCAGAAATCGGAGTAGAGAAACGAGTGAACTCCACACACACCAAGGCTCGGAAAAAAGTCGCGATAGAAGATGTGAAAGAAGGAGATTTATTTGATGGAATAGTTCGAAATGTCGTGGCATTTGGTGCTTTTGTGGATATCGGACTCAAGAACGATGGACTTGTTCATGTTTCACAAATGGCCGATAAATTCATCAATAATCCCATGGAAATTGTAAAAGTTGGGGACAGAATAAAAGTACGAGTCACTGGAATCGACCTAAAAACAGGGAAAATTCAATTAAGCATGAAGAATATATAAAATCTGACAAATATTTGACATTAGTATTTATATAATTTATAATACAAAAGTCGTTTATTTATCTCACAAAATTTTATGCAAACACAAAATATCACACAGAAGCAACAGACTGATATAAAAAATAAGATACCTACATCGAAATTTTCTCGTGGGGGCTTTACACTCGTCGAACTTGTTGTAACTATCGCTATTATTGCTATACTTTCAACTATAGGCTTTGCCTCTATTGGGTGATATTTTGCAGGAGCCAGGGATGGAGTAAGGCTTGCTGATATGAAAAATATCTATGGGCAAATGAATATATCTCTTGGGAAAACGGGAGAATTTCCTATGCCAGAGAATTATGCGACCGTGAGCTTGAGTGGTGGTATGATTGCATACCAATGAACAGCAGGACGAACAATTTTAGATACTATAGGTTTTGAAGGATCTGGGAGAGACCCTAAAGATGATCTCTACTATACATATACTATCAATGGTAAAAAAAGCAAAGCTCAGATTTTGGTATATTTTGAAGAATTTGATGTAAAAAAACTTTCAATGCTTCCAGAATTTGTTCCAGCAGCATTTGCAGCAAATATTACAGATTATACAAATAGATTACCAGGAACTATGGGTAAAAAAATAGGTATTCTTCTTGATCCAATTACTCTCGCTCCTATATATAATATAGGTATTGATGTAGCAACTACCACTACGCAATATACAGTATATTTTGATAATCTTACTAAAGCAACAGGAACAGGAACTATCCTTGCAGATTCATTTCTTACAAATAGCATCAGTAGTCCTCTCGTTGTTGTGGCTCCGGTAGGTACTTTTAGTCTCTCTAATATCTCCGCTCCTATTGGAACTACCATTACTATCGGTAATACTTGTACTATTGCCCCGACAAGTTATACAAGTTCTGATGCAACGGTTGCAACTATTACAGGTACAGGCATTACTACACTTAAAGAAGGATCTACTTCCATTATCCCTATGGGAGGAAGTTGTGCAGATATTACACCAAAAACACTTACTGTAACTTTTGCCTGTGGAGTATCAACGGTTGCAGATAGCGATACACATACATATGCCACAGTTGCAATAGGTGCTGCTTGCTGGATGAAAACGAATTTTCGTAGTACAAAAACACCAACTGGAGGAGCGCTTTTATCTTCTACAAAAAGTGCAAATGGAAGCACAGGTAATGATACTACCTATGGACTTCTGTATAAATGGAGTGCTATTATGAATGGATCGACAACAGAGTGAGCACAATGAATCTGTCCAACTGGTTGGCATATTCCTACTAATACTCAAGTTTTGACCTATACACTTATTCCAACTGGGGCAGAACTTGCTGGAATGTACGACGGTACATCATATGTGGATTTCAATATTGATTCCTATTTATGGTCATCTAAAAATGATTATTCTATAAATAATTATAATGGATCCTCTTGGTTATCGAAAATCAAAACATCATCTGATTATCTCTCCCTTCGTTGCATTAAAAATTAATTTCAAAAAAGTAATATATTCACCCTTAAATAGAGCGTTTCTGAAACGCTCTATTTATTTGTAACTTTCATAAGTCTATAATTTTTTGACTTTTCTCTCTTTTTCCATACGATACCGCCACACAAATAAATTATGCCCTGATGGCGGAATGGTAGACGCGGAGGACTCAAAATCCTCTGCCTTCGGGTGTGCGGGTTCGAGTCCCGCTTGGGGCACCATAATTGTAAAACAGATTCTTCGTGAAAACGAGGGATTTTTTTTGGCAAAAATAAATCAGTTAAGGTTTATTTTATTACGAGATATTTCTGGAATGAAATAAAAAAACCTTCAGAGATAAGGTAAACTTTTTCCAGGAAAATGTAACGCAAATGTAACTCTCGATAGCTATAAAAGCTTTGTTTACTTATTAACAAAGCTTTTATGGAAAAATGTGCTTCTCACGAAATAAGAACTGAGGCGGTCAATCCTCATATTCTAACTGTATCAGATTTTACTGCTATCAATGAAGTTACACAAGATATGTGGACATATGGAATAGGTGAACTTGCACAATGTCACACATGTGAAAAAATTCTTTCAAAAAAAGATGTATTTTGAAATCTTTCAAAAGATATTTATGAAAAAACGGTTACAAAAATTATGAACATTCTTTGAATGGAAAATATAATATGCCCATCTTGTAAATGAGAAACGAAGCTTATTTACGGACCAGAAAATATTCTAAAATACAAGAAAGGCTTTTAGAAAGTGATTCATTTCTCCTTGTTTGTAAAAATCAGGAAGATGAAATTGTTGGATATATGGATGGATATATAGATAATCTAGAAACTATCTTTCGGAGAGAGCTTCATTATCACTATTCTGAAGTAGGATATACGATTATACAAGAAAGAGTCGAAACTATTCTTGGATATATTCCTCCAGATATAATGAGTTTTTCTTCTATGGGACTATCAGAAAAATATACGAACTTTTTTATAATATTTCAGATGCTCAATGCATTTGCAAAAATTATTCCAGAAAAACACCTAATACCAGGAATTACTGAGCTGAATAAAAACAATAACTTATACGACCTATATGGTGTTATGGGACGAAAATCTCTCTGAATTGGTGATGTACCAAAATTACACGAAAAAATTAGAAACACTGGGGAAAATTATGACAGCGACATTGTAGTGTACGACAATCCTGTAAAAGATTTCAAGGAAAATTTTGCCATGGGGATAAAAGATTTTTTAAGAATCTATAAGCAAAAAAGGCGTGTGAAATAATTTTTATTTCTTATACGCTCAAAAATCTATATTATATTTTAAATCTCTCTATCACATTACTTCATGGGCATGAGTTACTATTTTGTTATATATGTATTTTCAATTGTTCTCTCTATCATTGGATGAGTACTCATATTTCAACGATATAAAAATATCTCGGGATTCTTTTTCCTTTTATTTACTATACTTTTGTCGATTTGGTTTTGTACTTATTTCCTTTTCTTCTCAGGGATTGAAAATACAAATATCATTCTCTACTTATCACGATCGGCATTTGGTACATCCATTATAGGAATTTATAGTCTTCTCTTTTTTGTAAAAAACTTTCAACAAGCAAAAGAGAAAATATTAACGAAAAGAGTTGGTTTCGTACTTTTTTCTTTTGCCTTATTATTACTAATATTTATATTTACGCCCGCTATAGTTTCCGGACTTCAATATGACTCAATTCATAATGTATATAGGGAAATATATGGAAATGCCTATATTATTCATATTATTCTCAGTATATTATTCGTGCCTCTATTTACATTTTATAGTATCAAACAACTAAAATTTCAAAGTTATCTCAATAGAATACGTCTCAAAAATATTCTCTTTTCTGCTTTTATTCTTGTGATTTGTGGATTGACTTTGCAACTTATATTACCACTATTTTGAATATGGATCTTTGAAAAAGAGTTCATATTTCTCTTCTTATTCTTTGTCTTATTTGTTGTATATACCGTAAAACGTTACTATTTTTCTTCTCTCGAGTATGGTATAGGGAAAATATTTATCGCGTATCTTTCTATCATCCTTTCGATTGCTTCTATTAACACTATCTCTTTTCTTTATCTTCATTTTAAAACAGGACCGATTAATAATTATTGGATGTTTCAAGATCATTATTCTATTATTGACACCGTCATTTGAGTCATGATTTTTTATATTTCATATACCTATCTACATAAAATATTTCTCGGGAATCATTTGATGATAGAACTGAAAAAATCGTTCAAAAACTGGAACAAAATATCTCTTATTTGACCTATTTTCCAGAAATAGAAAGGTATCTTTTTATGGAAATGAAACATATTTTTAAAACCAATTTTTGTGCACTTCAGATGTTTGATACACTTGATGAGAAAATAGTATTATTGAGGATATCGAAAATGTCGCTATTTCGAGAGATATTATAAAAGAAGAGCTTCTAGTCCTCAATGGAGAATTGTTGAAAACAGGAGATCTTACAACCAGACTTTTTTCTATGCAATATTTCGATACTCGTTCCGTAGAACTTTTTAAAGAACGAATACAAATAACTACTTTAATAAAAAGAGAATGTGAAATTTATGCACGTATGTATGAAGATACTACATTCGTAGATCTCATCGATGCAAATATATGATTTATAAAACTCGATAAGATACAGTTTCACCAGGTACTCATAAATTTATTACAAAATGCTATAAAATTTCTCGATAAGAAAGAATCTATTATTATCATCGAAGCTTATTATTCAAGATGGATTCTTTCATATGAATATCGAAGATTTATTTGATCGATATTCTACCGGAAGTAGTGAATCTATCAGCCTCGGAATGGGTCTCTATCTTTGTAAGAAAATCGTAGATATGCATAGGGGGAATATATCTGCTACGATCAGTGATCGGCTCGGATGAGCGAGATTTAGTATACAAATTCCACTCAACTAGTTTATTATAAAGATATAGTTATATGAATATTCTCATAATTGAAGACAATATATTTTTGGCAAATAGAATAGCGAAAATATTTGAGTCCAAAATTATAACGAATAGAGTTCGAGTTACGCACTCATTCCTCAAATTCCTCCAAGAACTCCCGATAATCAGTTCGTATGATATCGTTCTTGTGGATTTGAAACTCTCCGAAAATACATTGGAACTTTGTGGATATAAGATTATCCGTGCTATACGGGAAAAATGACTCACTGTTCCCATAGTGGTAATCAGAAAGCCATTAGTGAAATTGAATGAGAAATTGCAGAGTATAATAAAAGAGTAATTTAATTATAATACTGAATAATCTCAATATGTATTTTTCAAAGGACGAGGACTGTTTGAGTACTTCTTATTTAAAAGCGATTTCCGCAGGAAATGAGAAAAGATATATATTGAGATTATAGGAATAAGGGAATATAATTCATTCAGTATAATATTTTCCGATAATCTTCATTGGAGAATTTTTAAAAGCCATTATATTTTATATTTTAAACTCCGTTTGACTTCCCTGTCCTTTTTTATACACTGTTCCCATCTTTTATCCATCCATATCCTTATTATGAAATTTAATCTCGACAATCTTCTCGCAGAATATACGAATCTCGACCATGAGCTCGAAAATCCCGAAGTATATAGCGACCCAAAACGTCTCAAAGAAATCATGCAAAAAAAGAAATCGCTCGAACAGGCGGTAACTTTGTATCGTGAATATAAACAGGTAAATCAAAACTATGATGAAGCAAAGAAAATACTTGCAACTGAGAAAGATGCAGATATGATCGAGATGGCAAAAGAGGAAATTCTCACCACAGAAGTAAAAATCGAGGAACTCGAAGAAGCACTCAAACTTGCCCTTCTTCCAAAAGATCCCAACGATGAAAAAAACTTAATCTTGGAAGTTCGAGCTGGCGCTGGAGGTGATGAAGCGGGACTTTTTGCACGTGAACTTACCAATGCCTATATCCTCTTTGCCAAAGAAGAAGGATATAACCTCGAGGTTATCGACCAATCAGAAAATGATGGTGGTGGACTCAAAGAATGTATCATGAAAATAACAGGACACGGGGCATATTCTCGATTCAAATACGAAGCAGGAGTACATCGAGTTCAGCGTATCCCAGAAACCGAGAGTAAATGACGAGTTCATACCAGTGCTGTAACCGTTGCTGTTCTCCCGGAAGTTGATCCTGTTGAAATCGTCATCCGAGATGAAGACCTCGAAATTATGGCATGTCGTGCGAGTGGAGCAGGAGGTCAGAAAGTAAATAAGACTTCTTCTGCTATCCGAATGGTTCATATACCAACTGGGCTTGTAGTGGAGTGTCAGGATGAACGAAGTCAACTCCAGAATAAAATGAAAGCTCTTGATGTACTTCGCTCTCGAATATATGCACAAGAACAAGCAAAAGTCGATGATAAACTTGGGGCAGATCGTCTCGCACAAGTCGGAACGGGAGACCGAAGCGAGAAGATTCGAACCTACAACTTCCCACAAGATCGTGTAACCGATCATCGTATCGGACAGAATTTCTCCAATATCCCCGTGATTATGGCAGGACGACTCGCACCTATATTTGATGCACTTGCGATTGCTGATCAGAGTGCGAAGTTGGAAGCTGCGAGCAAGGCAAGTCGAGAATAATAGGAAAATCTTTTGACTTATTATTTTTTTCTATACAATACCCCAGTACTTATTTTATGTAAGTATATCTGTCGCAGACCGTAGGTATTCACTTCCGAGTGAATCTAAAATCCTACCGAGACCGAGAAATCTATAAAGTCATACATCTTTTTTATAAAAATGTATATCCTATGAATTTTTCACTCTCCGCGACTATGTCACGGAGATTTTTATTAATTATTACCTATAAATATGGCTATTACTAAAGCAAAAAAAAGTGAAATACTCGCTACTCTTGAAGCACACCTCAAAGAATCAACTTCCGTTGCATTCACAAGTAATACGGGAGTTACTGCTCTTGATGTTACAACTATGAAGAAAGAACTTCGGCTTCAGAATACAACTTTTATGCTCGCAAAGAAAACTCTTATGCGTTTGGCCTTTAAGAATGTATTCAATGTAGAACTCGATATTGATACTCTTCCTGGTCAAGTTGCTATCGTTATCTCAAAAGGAGATAAGGTTGCTGGTCTTGCGGTAGTAAATAAGTACGTGAAAGAATGGGCAAAAGAAAAGAAGATGCAATTCGTTGGAGGTTTCTTCGATGGAGTTATCCTCGATGCAAAAGCTATCGGTCGAATCGCTGGTCTTCCTTCTCGAGAGGTTCTTCTTGCAAAACTCCTTGGTTCTATGATGTCTCCAGTTTCTGGACTTGCTCGATTCTTCGATGGAGCTAAGAAAGATATGGAAACAAAAGGGCTTAAGACTGCAAAAGACCTTATTGGTTCTGCTGCTGTTACAACCGTAGCGGAAGTAGTTGCTCAAGAAGCAGCAGAAGAAGCTCCTGCTGCTTAATCGTCATTTTACATGGGGATTATCCATTTCGATGGATAGTTCCTTGCTAGATGAAGATCTAGAAATCACATTTTTAATTTTTTATCACCATTCATTATGTCTGATGTTACACTTAGTGCAAATGCACAAAAAATTATGGATCTTGTAGAAGGTCTTACTATTCTTGAACTTGCTGATCTTGTTTCTGCTATGGAAACTAAATTCGGTGTTTCTGCTGCTGCACCAGTTGCTGCTGCTGGAGCTGCTGCTGGAGCTGCTGAGGCTGACGAAAAAACAACAGTAAATGTTGTCCTTACTTCTGCTGGAGCTGCTAAAATCGCAGTTATCAAAGTTATTCGTGAAATTACTGGTCTTGGTCTTGCAGAAGCAAAAGGTCTTGCTGACAATGGAGGTAATGTTAAGGAAAACGTTGAAAAAGCTGATGCTGAAAAAATCAAGAAACAACTTGAAGAAGCTGGAGCAACTGTTGAACTTAAGTAATCAACAATTCTCTTACGAAAAAACCTTCCAAAATGGAAGGTTTTTTTATTATTACATATCATTTTGAAAATTTTCTTTTACTCTTGCGAGAATTTTTTTCTTTATATCCTCATAAAACTCTGATTGCTTATAAAGCATAATAAATTCATCTTTGTTAAATATCAATATTTCTGATGGAGCATTTGTTATAATCTTGGCACTTCGTGGTTCATTGGTTATGAGAGCCATTTCTCCAAAGATATCACCAGAATGAAGTGTTGAAACTTTTTCCCCATGTCGATATACATCAACACTTCCTGATTCTATCAAATATGCACGATTATCCGATGTATCTCATTCTGACATAAGCACTTCCCCACTATCGCATTGAATTGATTCCGACATCATTATGAAGTAGGCAATTTCTTTTTGAGTGAGTCCTTCAAATATATAGAGTCCTTTTTCTGTATTTGCTGCC
>JBAZVV010000039.1:0-11323 GCA_041660685.1 Candidatus Altimarinota bacterium
TATTTAAAATCGATCCTTTAAAATAGTCATTATGCAAATATATGTCAATACTGTCCAGATCGGCGATGGATATACTCTCCATCTGCAATTTTCGAATGGCAAGAAGAAAACATTTGATGTAAAACCGTATCTTAATCGAGGTATTTTTAGAAAGTTGCAAGATAAGAAAATGTTTGATTCGGCACGAGTAGAAAATGGAACAGTTACATGGAATGGTGGTCAAGATTTCTGTCCAGATACCCTTTATTCTGAATCAGTTGAATAGAAAAACTCCTATCTCACCCGATTCCTCCGAAACAATCCTATTTTATTCTCCCCCACTATGAAACCAATCCCCAAAGCCATAATGGGATTTCTTTCCCCTTTCAGATTTCTATATCATCTTTTATCACAAAGATAGAATCCTCGGGTCTTTTTTTATTTTTCCCGCCTATTTCAAAAAATATATTTTTCTCATCATGCTTTATTACAAAATCCGTATTACTTAAAAAGTATATATCTTTTCATAATCGTTTCATCTGAGAAACGAAGAAGGTTTCTCTAAAATTCCCTATATATGAATCGAATAAAGATAATGTATTTGTATTTGATATATAAAACTTCTTATTTTTCCTCAAACGTTCTGTTAATTTTCAGAAATATGGGATGGTATTAATAAGCCCTATATCTTTAAGGAATTCCATATATATTTCGGTTGTCTGAGGACTTAGTAATATATTTTTTGATATGGAATGTATTGATATATCAGAGGTTCCGGCATTGGATATATAGTAGATAATATCTTCTATCTTAGAGAGATTATGAGTAGATATATCAACGAAATCAGATAAATCTTCATATATTCCAAAACATTCCCTATATCTTCATAATAATACCCAAATTGTCAGTATTTAAAATAATCTTCAAGTATTTTTTTTGAATACCATGATATATTTTCTCTGGCAATATTTATATGGTTTTCCAGTATATCAGAAAAAGAATAGTTCCCTACTTGTATCCCTTTTGTCAAAAAAACATATTCCTTAAAAGTAAACTCGGTGAGTTCATGTTTAATAATCCTTCGTGATAAATCATATCATCACTTCGTTATATTTATCATGTTACTTCCAGAAAAAATTACTTTTACATCGAGGAAATCATAGATATTTTTTAAGGACTGTTGCCAGTGTTCACTGAAATGAATTTCATCAAGAAAAAATGTGGTAAATCCATAATTTTTCTGCAACTCATCCACTAAATTAAAAAGATTTTCTTTTTTAATATCCAAACTATCGCAAGAAATATAGATAGACTGAGAAGTTTTTATTCTCCTTGAGAGAAGATAGGAAGTTTTTCCAACTCATCGAAGTCAAACAACTCAAACTATTTTCGAATTTGAATCAAACCGAGCATACATTTCTCTTTCTATAGTTTTTCTTAATCCATATTTATTTACTGCATAAATATCTTGTTTTAATATATTTTCAAACATCGTAAGTGAAGTTAAGATAATCAATGCTTTTATTATAAGTAGACTTACTATAAAAGCAAACTTATTTATTTTTTTAAAGGAGTAACCCTTCCATTATTCAATATTATCTCACCTTATTCCTCCGAAACAATCCGATTTTATTCTCCACTTTTGAAAAATCTGCGGTTCGTGAGATATTCAGAAGTACTCCTATGGCAAGCATAAGTGAGAGAAGAGAAGATCCTCCATAACTAATGAATGGGAGAGTAATCCCCGTCAGTGGCAATATATTCAAGTTTACTCCGATATTGATAAATGCTTGTGAGAGAATAAGGGTTGTAATTCCTGTTGCAACGTACTTTCCAAAAAGATCAGCCGTTGCTTCAGCGATCAAAAAACCTCGCCATCCGATATAAAGATAGAGAGATACGAGAAATAATATTCAAAGGAAGCCAAGTTCTTCCGAAATCACCGAGAATATAAAATCCCCTTCCACTTCTGGTAGGTATCCGAATTTTTGTATAGATTTCCCGAATCCCAGACCGAAAAATCCTCCACTTCCTATAGCTATAAGTCCTTGTTCTGTTTGAAATTTGTATGGCATTTTTATTATCCGCGAGAAAGTTATCTACTCGTTCCGTTATATATGAAAAAGAGTTTCTGTTCGTGGGTTCACTATGTTTCCCCAGTCCATAGATCGAAAGCGCAAATACCATAAATATCCCAAGTGAAGCAAGAAGATGCTTGATATTTCCTCATCCGACAAAAAACATAGCAACAACAAATGGCGTACAGATAAGGATAGATCCAAAATCTGGTTGCAAAATCAGAAGAAACATAATTATCCCGAAATTGAACATATATGGCAGAAATCCATTAAAAAAGTCGGCAATTTGTGAATGTCTTTTCTTGAGAAAATAGGCAAGATAAATAATGAGTCCGAACTTCATAAATTCCACTGGTTGGAGAGAAAATGGCAGAAATGGAACATTGATCCATCCTCTTGCCCCGTTATATGTGGTCCCTATAAAAAATACCAAAATTAGAGAAATTATTCCTACTATAAAAATATGTTTCGCATAGCGTTCGAAAAAAGAATATGGAGTCTTTACAATAAAGGCAAACAAGATAAAACTCAAGAATACATGTGTAATATTCTTCAGGAGATAAAAATAATTATTCGGTTCAGCGAGTAACCCTTTTGCAACCATCAAAGAAGTCACCTTAAAAGAAGGGTAAACACTCACGGAACTAATCATAATCATCCCAAATACTACAAGCGACAGGATAATGAAAAATATAGAATAATCAATACTTTTAGATGGCATAATAATACGAGAAAATGAGGAATAGGATTAGTGAGATGTTTATTATTAGAATAGCTTTTGAGAAATAAATTAATATCTTTGTTTTTTATCTCTATTTTGTTAATACTGTCATGATGTTCGGATCTACAGAGATAAGAAGACTCTGTATAAAAATAATAACTATATATACTATAATAGGGGCAAAATCAATTCCACTAAAAGAAGATGGCATCAAACGACGTACAGTTTCATACAATGGCAATGTTATTGCTTGTATGAATTTCGGACGAAAATGTATTCCTATGAGAGATCCCCAAGAGAATATAACATCCAGAAAAATAATCCAAGTAATAAGATCAAGAAAAGTAAGGAGAGAAAAAAGAAACAAGGTCATAAAAAAAATGTTATTGGAAATAGAAATCTATAGTACGAAAAAAATGAAGAAATCAATTTTTTCTTTTTGAATTTTCCTTTTCAATATGATATGATAATATTGTTTGAATACATATATTTTATTTATAATTTTATTCTTATGAAGAAATTTCCTCTTTTACAGACTTTACTCATAGTACTCCTTATTGGAGTTGTAGCTTTCTGATTCTTTACATCACAGAAGAAAACAAATATAGTAGACAAAAATATTATCCAGACAGGAGCCATAAATAATACAGAATCATCTGGAACAGATTCTCTCTATGAAGCAGAGCAGAAACAATTACAAGAAAAGATGGATGCAAATACTAATTACAATGCTGCTGTCAATACTCTTGATGTTACAATTTGTGAGAAAATCATCAATAATGATACACTCAAAAAAGAATGTACAGATAATGTATATTCTGCTCAAGCTACAAAAAATAAAGATGCGACACTTTGCGAGAAAATTCAAGATACAAAAATCAAAGCTCATTGTGCGAATAATTTTATCTACGAAGCTATTACTAGTTCTGGAAATATCGCTGATTGTAGTAAAATCACTGGAGATGATGCGCTAAAGAATGCCTGTACACAAAATATTGTTTTTGCACAAATCGAATCAACTTCTTTCTCGGGAACTACTAACACTTGTGATTCGCTCACTGGAGCAGATAAAGATTATTGTATTAATCGTATCAAAAAAGATGGGGATGTTGATCTTCTGCAAAAAGGAACCAATACCAAAGATGTAAATATCTGTAAACAAATTGTAGATCTCAATATGAGGAATGCTTGTAATGATACAGTATATATGACACTTGCACTCGAGCAAAAAAACGCTTCACTTTGTACAAAGATCATAGATATAACTCGTAAGACCAGTTGTACAACCCAATTTTCACGAGTAAATGATGCTACTATTCTAAGCAAAGCAATTGCAGAAAATAATCTTTCACTCTGCATAACTATTATAAGTCCCGATTTTAAAACCAAATGTAGTGATAGTATTCTTCTAAAACAATGAGTAACCAGTAAAGATAATACACTTTGTCTTAAGATAAATGATACAGGAACTCGGAAACAATGTAGTGATGCAGTAAAACTCCGACTCGAACAAACCAAATAAAAATAAATATTTCCTTACTTTTTTTATTATGAAACGTTTTTCTTTGTATATAACATTGCTTTGTATTGTTTTTAGTACAAGTATGTCAATTTCTTTTGCAGCAATATCCAGCACTGCTCCGATTGTATGAACAGCTACCTGAGAGAATGCTGGAATATTAACATTCAATTATGAAGTATGACTCCCTGGACCCAATGAGGTATCTATCAATGGAAATACACTTACATTTACTGGAAATTTTTGGTCTGCAAATGCTGGGTGGTGTACATTTAGTTGACTTGGTACTAACGGAGCGCAGTTAACTGGTGTAGTTAACATTATGCCTATGACTGGATATGCTTGGTGCGAAAATGCTGGATGGGTTTCATTTAATCCTAAAAATAACATAGATTCCGCTACATTTACTAATTCTGATGTATTTTTTGACAAAGCAAATGGATTATTTCACTGATATGCTTGGAGTGAAAACCTTGGATGGATAAATATGGAAGGTCTTATGACAGACATAATTCCTCCAAGTCTTGCTAATTTTAGACCTTTCGCAGCAAATGGATCAAAAGTATTTACCATGATCGATCCGTCCCCAGTAATGCCATCGGGTGGAAATTATACTTTTACGGTTGATAAGTGGGATGGTGGAAATACTATTTATAGTCCTACGTCTCCAAGTTTTACACATGATTTCCGTCAGGCAAAATCCTATGCGCTTAGTATAACGGATCCATTTGGAAATAGTACTTCTCAAAATGTTCAAGTAGTAGCTAATATTCCAACTGATATTATTACATCTCCTATTGCTGGATTTACGGCTGGTGGAACTGCATCAAGTTATACGGGTACTTTTGTAAATTCTGTCGTAGCCGATGTGAATGCGGTTCATTCTATAAATGTACACCTTCGTGATAAGTATGGAAATCCTGTAAAAAATGAACCTGGAATCAAGACGATAAATGTTCGTGTTGCTTTTAATAATAATGTTGATAAAGATCAGCGAGATATCATCCTTTGATGAAATCTAGATTTATGAGATGCAATTCAATTTCCATCAAATACATTTGCCGGACTTACTTATTTAAGTGGTTCTGTTGGTATAGATAGCAATACCTCAGGAAATTATTCTCTCAATATTTCTTCCTATGGTCCAACAAAAACTGGATATTCATTCACTACTACGAACAACGATATCTCCCTACAAAAACTCAGTTATGAGGTCATAGCAAATAACGGAAATACGGGTGTTGGTGAAATTATAGAAATGGATATCAAAAACAAAATAGGGACTAATAATCTCAAATTCTCTCCAGCATTCTATGTGGGAAGTGTGAGTAATGCGGATAATTGGAATATAATTCAAGGATACGATAGTAATTTCACTGCATCTCTACTCACTGGAACAACGGTTGCTCTTACGAGTCCACGAGTACGACATATCTTAGATATCGATACCAATACGCTCATGACTTATCAAAATCCTATTGTTATAGGTGGTGGAACAGAAGTATGCAATGGATACATGAAGACTATTACAACATTTAATGGATCATATACTTCTACCAATCCTACATGTAGTCGTCCTGATTCTTCGAATCTTTTGATGAATTCTGTACCTTTTGCAAGCCCTATGACATTCTCTTGGAAACCAACTATCATATATGCTGCGCCGGCTAATAGTGTTGTAAAATATACATCTGAGATTTCTTATACAAACGGTTCAGTGAATGTTATTTATCCATCTTATAACCGGTCTAATGGTTCAGCACTAGCAGCAAATGGAGCAGTTATGGCTCTCAGTGCAACAAATACGGGATCGGGAATTATTAATCAATCTGTCAAGATCCTTGGTATGACCAACGGTCGCAATACTATCGATGTTCTACAGGGAAATAATACAAAAGCAGTCGGATCCTTGACCCGTGTTGATATTAAAAATGCGATACATAAAAATGTAACAATTATGACTCAGTGAGGGATTCCACCAAATGCCAACTATAAAGCATATATTGGAAACAAAACTATTTCTTCTTGGCCAGATATAACAAAGGACACAATTATTATACAATGAGGGGATCTTATAATTGATGATGATATTCTCAATACTACAGCAAATATACATGGGATTATTGTTCTGCAAGATGCAACGGGAAATGGTGGAAATATCTATATCAAGAAGAATGTTTCTAATATCGCAGCAGTGCTTTTTTCTGACAAGAGTATTATTTCAGGAGAATTTCCTACTCCACCAATACCTTTGAAATATTATTCTGATACCTCTCTAGGCACTCAAACAGCTACAGGACAACTCTTCCTAGAAGGATCTATTATTTCAGACAATACGATTGGCTGAGCCTCTATGACTCCTCTCAAGTGTCCATATGGAGCAAATACATGTACCAGTCAAGAAGCAAGACATTATGATCTCAATTATTTCCGGTTCTATTCCGGAACAGGTACGTCTAGTCCTGGAGCATCGCTCCATCCAAGTGTTCCTGTAGGTTCTGAAACATATCCATTCGTTATCAAATACGATACTCGTCTTCAAACTACTCCACCTCCTGGATTCAAGATGCCATAAAACAATAATAAAACACTCCGAGAGTGAACTGACCCCCTAAAAGTGGAATGGAAATAAAACTCCATTCCACTTTTTTTTAGCCAATAGGTATAATTGTGGAAAAAGGATCTCATATATCCCTTTACCCAATAATACTATGAGCAAGATAACATACACTGCGGAGCAGATAGAACTACTTCGCTCAAATCAGTACGTGCGGACATGTACGTCGAAATATATCACTTTTACTTATGACTGTCGAATTGCCGCACTAAGATTTGATGAGCAATGATGGTATTTTAGGGATATATTCAGATACTTCTCTTTTCCTGACTTCATTGTTACTTCCGACGTACCAAGAAATTCCCTCAAAGCCTGGAGAAGACGATTACAATCAAAAGGATCGATCGGACTCATTCATGCGAAAAAATGAAGAAAGGCGAAGGAGAAAGTAGATGTCTCATTGATGACAAAAGATGAGTATATCAAGTATCTCGAAGCAAAAACAGCATACCTCGAAGAAATCCAGAAGAAGATCTACGGACATGATCCCTAGCAAGAAAATACGATTCGAGACACTCCAAAAACTCTCGGGAAAGTATCCCATTCCACTCCTTTGCAAGATTGCCAAGGTTTCACTTTCTTGATACTACAAGCAGAAGAAGCAAACGTCCTTGGGACAAACCAAAGAATGTAAGGAAAAATCGGATTTGGAACTCATCCGAGAACTCGTGGAAAAACACCACCAAAAGTACGGATACCGAATCATCACTATGAAGCTTCAGAAAGAAAGAGAAAATGGAAAGCGTAAAATCATGAACCACAAGAAAGTGCTCCGAATTATGAGTAAATACAATTTGCTTGCAAATATACGGAGAAGAAATCCTTACAGACTCATACAAAAAGCAACTCAGGAGCATCGGACTGCACCAAATATCCTGAATCGTGAATTCAAGACCAATATTCCGTACCGAAAATTCGGAACCGATATCACTTACATCCCTTACAAGGATCGATGGAGCTATCTTTCCGTCGTCAAGGATATGGCAAGTACTGAAATACTCTCATGGAAAATTTCACTCAGTCTGGGTTTGGATGTTGTGCAGCAGACACTTCAGAGACTTGAATCTAAGTATGTAAACGACGAACTCAAATGAGCACACATCCAATCCGATCAAGGATTCCACTACACGCATCCGAGCTACTCGAAACAACTCTTGAATATGGTCTGTATCCAGTCCATGTCTCGAAAAGGAAATTGTCTCGACAATGCTCCGACCGAGTCATTCTTCGGTCACATGAAAGATGAAATTGATACATCGGAGTGTAAAACATTCGAAGAACTTGAAAAATACATAGATTTGCATATACATTACTACAACAATGAACGCCCCCAGTGGACAAAGAAAAAGATGACTCCTGTAGAATACAGAAATTATCTTCTTCAATTACAATCCTAAGAGAGTTTTATTTTCATTCCACTAAATTGGGTGCAGTTCATAAAAGGAGAGTTTTTTTAGTCATTATGATTAATATCCGTACATTCCATGATTTTTACGATATCATCAGCCCATTCCCACTCAGCGACCAAGCCACGGTATGATAGTTGCTGCCTCAAAATAATTTCCTGTATTTTTAATCCCAAGTATTCGTATTTGTTCGCCTTTTATGAGCGATATCATAGGAGAAATGCCCGATTGTCGTATATCAACATTCCATATATTTCCGTCGAGTGCTTTGAGAACTATGCTTTGCGAATCTATATTCTCTATAGTTCCTGCCAGTCTGCCATTATCTGGATTATTCCAAGCAGATTCGTTATAGAGAATATTCGAAACGACTGGAACAGTATCTATCAAGACAGAATGTAACTTTGGCCCAATACCAATTCCTCTCACTATATAACTCCCGATGAAAATAATAATAATTCCAATAAGAATATCTTGCAGATAGGAATGTCTATGCCCCGTAGGAGTGTCTCGTAATTTTCGTATTCCGATAAAAGTGAGTAATACGATAAGTCCTAACCAGAAAATATTTGGCAATATGAAAAAACTGGGATTTCATCCATTATATCATCGCATACCAAAGAATTCTGTTGCATTATCGAGGAAAAATCCTCCAAAAAATATGGCAAATAAGAACAATATTCCGATAATAAGCCAGAGTATTCTTTGTTTGTTTACAAAATATGATTCAGGAAGAGGTTCTATTTTTTCCTTCTCAATCTTTGAAAATATTTTACTTTTAAAATCATTGTTCATAGGGAATATATTTAAGTATTACAATGAAGTTTTTCGAGATTCTCTCTGAGTTGTTTTCTCGCTCTATTTACTAAAGTACTGGCTGTCCCGATGGGGATTTTTAATATATCAGATATTTCTTCGTATGAATATCATTCAATACATCGCAGAAGTATAATTTCCCTATAATCGTGGTTAAGTGCGGAAATAGCTTTTTGTACACATAACTGTATGTCTTTTCTTTTGAGATCGTGATGTGGTGAATTTTCATCTGTAAGGGTATTTATAATATTTTTATATTCTTCATCTTGTAATGATATGTTTCACGATTCTTTCTGATTCTTTCTGAAATTATCGATAATCATATTATGTGCGATGCGATATATCCAACTCGAAAAACTATACCGTTTATCGTACTCATAAATATATTGGTACACTTTTATGAAAATATCTTGCAAAAGATTTTCGGCATCCAACGGAGATATATTCGTCGTATGTACAATATATCGCATGAGTTTTTCCTGATATAAGTCAATTATTTCAGCAAAAACTTCGGGATTTTCAGATACTCTTTTGACTATGTCCTCATAGTTCATAGCGAAGGAAATTATGTGTATATATTCTAATACGTTAGAGTGATTATATTTATTCAGAAAATTTATCCAAGTTATATTTTCTGATATTTATCCATCTTGCTGGAAATATTTGCTTTTAAACATTTTAGATGATAGACTATTTCTCGAGAGATTTTCTCATTTTTTATTTTTTATGAATACATATATGTCATTGACTCATTCATGAAAGGGGCGGAAGATTATTGCTATCGCAATTCTTAGTAATATGGAGTTCTCTCCACGTATTCGGGAACTGGTACTTTCTGTTATTCGTAACAACACTAAATTCTCCTCTCGTTGGGCATATAGACTCCAGTCTGTTATTGACGAACTAGTCAATAATGCTATCGAACATTGATCAGATGGACATTCTCTTGTAACTATTAGTCTGTTTTTAGATCCAATTGATGGAAGTCTTGAAGTGACTATAACCGATGCAGGAACAGGAAATAAAAAAATAACAGCCGAAGTATTGACTAAAAAAATGTATGAAAATTATGAACTTATGAAAATAAATCCTCTTACAAATACTACGATTCGTGGAAGAGGATTGGCTCAGATTGTGATTAATTGGTCAGATACTTTTGAGATCCAAGATAATGTTGATGGAAAATGAGGACTGACTGTGAAAGTTGTTAAAAATTTGACTCCTGATTGTCAAGAAGTAAAAAAAGTCTCAGAAGAACTCACGCCCGCTCTTGCAGATATAGGGATAGAAGTATCTATTATGTAAATAAGCACATTAAACTATTTTTTGTATTATATTTTTACTTTTATTGTATATGAAATCCGTATTTACTATTAGGCTTTTGGGTGATCTTGATGCGGTTACTATCGAACCATATAGCAGTGTTATTGACAAATTGGTCACTACTATTACGAGTCCCTCTATTATATTGCTTGATTTTTCACAAGTTCCTTATATGAACTCCACGGCTATTGGAAATATTGCACATTGGTATTCACTTTTTCAGGATAAAGAATCCGAAGTACATATGATAGGATTGAGTGAAAATATCTATGATACCCTCGATCTTGTAGGACTTCTTCATATTATCCCGCACCATACATCGTTAGAAGCCTTTAAAAAAATCATTGCTACACAATCATAAGCATACTTGTATATTATTTTATTTCTCTTCTTTTTCCAAGAAACATTCTTCCATTTATATATGAGTATTAAAAATAAATTTCTTCTCTTTTTTTCCATTATTATTCTTTCATTTACAGGGGCGCTTGTATTCCTGCTTTTTAGGACGGAAGATATGATTGTAAAGAGTTTATATAATGATTTTTCCCAGATTGCAAATAGTGCTGTCAAAGAAATTGATAGCTTTTTATTGAATCGTATTTTGAGTCTGGAAACCCTTTCTCATAATGAAGGAGTAAAAATACAAATGGTAGGAACGGATGATACAAAAAATGTGCATAAAAAGATTGAAACTGAGGAAGAGATTTCAGTAGAAATGGGGACAGGGAATATTACAAGGACAGGAATATTTGATTCTGTATGAGTACAGAAGACCAACACAGGAGAAGTTGAGAATACTGGGAAGATTGTACATAAAAACATTCCGATGAAGCAGATATTTTCAGAAAAAGAAAATACTTCGCA
>JBAZVV010000040.1:0-7073 GCA_041660685.1 Candidatus Altimarinota bacterium
GATGGAAAAGTTCTTGACGAACGTTATCTGACAAAGGCTTCTGTAAGCTTCTCTCAAGGTTTTGCACCACAAGTAGATCTCCTCTTCAATGCAGACGGTGGAAAGATTTTCGCAGAACTTACCAAACGTCTTCTCGGAAAACAAATTGCTATATTTGTTGGTGGAGAACTTCTTACTGCACCAACGGTTCAATCAGTAATCCCAGATGGTCGAGCAGTTATCACAGGAAATTACACAGCAGAAAGTGCAAAGAAACTCTCTACTGATATCAATACTGGTATCGTTCCAGCGCCTATATATCTCACAAGTGAACGAACGATTGATGCGAAAATTGGAGCGGATTCTCTTCGTGTTATCATCAATGCGGGTCTTATCGGACTTCTTCTCATTATAGGATTTCTTGTTCTCATCTACCGAGTTTCTGGACTTATGGCTGGTATCGCACTCGTGATATATGGACTCATACTTCTTGCTATCGTAAAATCATTTGGAATCGTTCTGACTCTTGCTTCTATTGCTGGTATCATCCTCTCGATCTGACTTGCCATCGATGCAAATATTCTTATATTTGAGCGAACGAAAGAAGAACTTCGTAATGGGGTAGAAGTAGAAAAAGCTATTATCGTCGGATTTGGAAAATCTTGGTCAGCTATCTGGGACTCACACATAACTTCCTTTACGAGTGCCATCGTTCTCTATATCTTCGGTATCAGTCTCATCAAAGGATTTGGACTTATGCTCGGACTTGGTATCCTTCTCTCACTCTTCACTGCGATGTGGATTTCTCGAATACTCATCCTCGTAGTCGGAAACAAGATGCGAAAGAAAACAAAGTGTTTTATCGGAGTGTAGGACGGAGTCTGTAAAGTCAAAAGTCTCTAAAGCTAAAAAAAAATCCCCTCGGGTTCAGAAATGAACGAGGGGATTTTAAATTTTAGGTAGTACTGTGATGTTTTTGGACTTCTCCATTAGGAAGAATATCTACACCATAATTTCAATCGGAGAAGATAATTATTTTACCATCTTTATTCAATACAATTTCATCAACAACTTTAGGGAAATTGGGATGATTCTTAGCCGAAGCTATTGCTGGTGAAATTGCTTCATATCCAGATAAATTTGCACCTCCTATTTGCAAACGTACATCTGTTTTTCCAGATTCATCACGAAATATACAACAGACACGCCCTCTAATATTACATAAACGAGAATCTATTGCTCCTGTATTTTCCAGATAATCTCCGGTTACACTTACATTACCATTTCAATAGTTTTCAACCTTAACTCCATCACCAAACGTTTTAGAATTAAATGCCATAGTAGTAAAATCAGAGATATTTATACAAAAAAATATTTACAAAGTATATATTGTCAATATTTTATCTCTAAAACACTTCCGCGAATCCTTTTTCAGGTTCGTCGAAGGTTCGGAGGACTCCTTCTTGGATGAGCCATACTTTGTTGGATATATGTTCGAGAAGATCTCGATCATGCGACACTATGAGACTCGTCCCGTTGAAATGCTCGAGCATGTTCTTGATGACATTCTTGGAATGAAGGTCCAAGTGGTTGGTAGGTTCATCCATGATGATGACGTGAGGTTTCGTAAGGAGCATCTTGGTAAGTGCTACTTTCGCTCGCTCTCATCCAGAAAGTGTTTTAATCTTCTGCTCCACTTTATCGCCCGAGATGAGTAAGCCTCCGAGCATCGCACGGATTTCACTCTCTTTTTCGTGATTTTTCCCGAGTTCTACGATGATACTTTCTTCTCCGTCTAAATCCGCGAGGACTTGTGAATAGGAGCCGATTATGAGGTCGGGATTGATTTTGAAACTTCCAGAAAGAGTGGGAAGTTCTCCGAGAATGGTCTTAAGGAATGTAGTCTTTCCGGCTCCATTTCGTCCGATAATCCCGATTTTGTCGTCTTTTCGAACGATGAGTTCATCGGAAGTTGTAATGATAGGGTCTTTGTATCCAACCGCGAGATTCGAAAACTCCATAACTTTTTCTGGAAGTCTTTTATCGGTTTTAACGATAATATTTCGAACGGTGGATTCATTCTCAGGGCGTTCGATTCGTTCGATTTTATCGACCTGTTTTATACGACTCTGAACTCCCGCAGCCTTGCTCGCTTGGTATCGAAACCGGTCGATATAAGCTTGCTGCTTTTCGAGTTCTTTTTGCTGAGTTTCATAGTCTTTCAATTGTTGGTCGTACCTCGCTTGCTTAAGAACCAAGTACTGCTCATAGTTTCCTGGATAATTCCATAGTTTCTTATCGGAAATTTCTATAATTTTATCGGAAGTATTGTTGATGAACCGGACATCGTGGGAGATGGAAAGAATGGCTTTCTTCCAGATCTTGCAGAAGTGCTCGAGGAATATGATTCCTTCGATATCCAAGTGGTTCGTCGGCTCGTCGAGGATCAGAAGATCTACTTCGGTGATGAGGAACTTCGCAATCTGTACTTTGGTCTGTTCTCCTCCGGAGAGTTGGAGCACATTAAAATACATCTGCTCGTCTGAGAATCCGAAGTATTTGAGTATCTCCAGCTGGAGGTCATATCGAGCATATCCATCATTTTCTCGCATATATTTCTTTAAAGCATCCGTTTCTTCCCAATGAGCATCATTGTGTTCGATTTCTATAAGTCGATTCATTTTTTCGGTAATCTCCGGAAACACCATGAGCATCTCGGTCCGGAGGGTATTCTTAGTATCCTGCCAGAAGAGATCCTGGGAAAGGTATCCGATTTTGAGACCACTTGCTTTCTCGATTCGTCCATCAAAATCACCTTCTTTCCCGATAATCATCTTCAAAAGTGTGGTTTTTCCCGCTCCATTTTTCCCGATGAGCGCAATCTTATCTCGACGATTTATCTTCATATCGGCGTTCAGAAAAAGTTCGGTCTGTTCGATATTTTTCGTGAGATTGGTGATAGTAACAAGACTCGATGCAATCTCGGCTTTTCCATTGAAAAGATACTCAGGAATAAGCTCCAAACTATACGCTTTATTGGAAACTTTTTTCGTCTCCTGACTCTCGAGTTCGAATTCTTTCTCGAGGTATTTTGTCAGTCGTTTGATTTTGGTTTCTTCCTTAATCTTTTCCGTGATGGAAGAGAGGAAAAGTTCACAGACTTCTTCCACTTCTTCATAGGTGAAATCGGGATGAACCTCGAGGACTCGGTAGATTATTTCTGAAAGCATTACCTTTGAGTGAAAAATTATATAATGATGAGTGTAGTGATAGAACCTATTTAGTCAAGCGAGGATTCTATAATAGTTCTATTCTGACACTATAGAAACTATACAATAGAATATATTGATGTGAAATATAAAAATAATTTGCATTTTCGTGTGTTATCGTATACTCAGATTCATATATTTCTTGTTTCTTTTTTTATGACTAAAAATGTAATAGATATTTCAAATCAATTCCGAAAGACTCAGAACTCTGTCATTCCTTTTCCTTCTCTAGAATGAAGGGTGGGTAAAGTTCATAAACTTATACAACCAGAGCCTATATTTCATATCTATACTGAAAGACTCACACCAAGAGATATTACTATCATGGAATTCTTCGAGATTTTATCCGAAACTGGCACTGTAACCATAGTAAATCATGATGAGGAAATCAGTATTAAATCTCTCCTTCGAGTAGAGAAAGGACCAAATGATGTATATGAAATAGGAGTCAATGATTTCATTCGTCTTACTGAACAGATTCCATGAACAATTGGTAAGGAAGATGTCGATATTTATCTTATTCCGACTTTGAATCGCATGAATCTCCATATTGGCATGATAACAGAGGCGGAAGATACTTTTACCGAATCAATTATGACTGAGGAAAATGCAGAAATCTTCCGTATCGATACTATTAAAGCAGTTGTAAACGAGAATGAATTCTATTCTTGTAGTATCGATAATTCAAATGGTGAAAGTATGAGTTTCACGGTAGATAATTTCATATCACCTATGGATATCACACTTCTCCATTTTCTTTGTCACGCTTATCAGGAGTATTTTGCAGAGGGATGTATCGTAGATGAAGAACAAATACATTTAGAACTTGCTTCCAATGAACAAATATATACTCATACGAGACATATTTCTATTTCTCTTCTTCAAAAAATTATCTTTTCGGCAATCGCTCGAAAGGATAAAACTTGTCTTTACTCCAATTTTTCACCTGACAAGCGTATTAAGATATTTTATGAAAATGAAGTCTATCCACTTCTGAGTCAAGAATATTTAGATGGTGAGTTTGATGGGGATTAGTTTTTGTAAAATAAGGATGATTATGATATAATTAAAATGTTATTTTATTTTTTTTACTTTTTTATATATGTCAAATGATTGAAAAATAGGGAGTAATTTAGAAGCATGCATTACTGAAATGGAAGCAAGAATAGAAGATGTGGGCATAGTTCCTCTTGTTTTAGATAATACTACTATTTCTCTTGCAAAACAGGCACAAGACACGGTTGCATGGATTATGAAATGAGGATCAGAAGTGACTGATGAAAGTGCAAAGATAGTTGAAAAACTCGAGAGACTTGAAGGAAGTCTAGAAGTAGCAGCGAAAGTTTACGCAGAGCAATATAATCAAGATTATAGCAATATTCAAGGAATGATTACTAATATCGGGTATGGCATGACAGAGGGATTAAATCCTGATGCTGTAGATTTACAAGCTCTCTTTGTTGGATTACAAAACGTGGAACTTTCCAGTGAAGATATTGCTTTTTTCCGAAGTCTTCAATCTCAATTTATGGAAAAAAGTCCTGAAACGCAGGCTTATATGCTTTGATTCTTTGAACTCATAAGTAATTACGTGGTTTCAAAAAGTCAAAATCTATCTATTCATATAAATCCATTAAAAGATATACTTTTTAGTAAAAATACTGCTTCGTATAAAGAATGGATTACTCTGATTTGTAATGTCTTTGAAAATGATGCATCTAAGATTATTTCATTGGCGAATCTTATAGAAAAAGCTGAAGCTCCTACTCCTTCTTTCCCCTTGAAAACTATCAGAGATTTTTATAAAACGAATCCAGAGATGTTTGAAAAAGATGATTATACTTGGCTTACTCAGTATTATGCTGATTATCCAGATCCCGTTTTATTAGCAAATCTTAATAAAACTGACCCTAAAGTACAAGAACTTGTTAAACAACATAGTGCTATGAATCTAAGATATAAACCAAAATTCCTCGTTAAAGGTATAACTTCACCAGAAGCCATACAACAAGCCCAGAATTTTAGAGATTCTCTCAAACAAGAATAGTATGTAACAAAAAACTCCCTTTTCCAAAAAATGGAAAAGGGAGTTTTTATATCGTGTATATTATTTCATCTTATTGCGTAAAAATGCAGGAACATCGAGATCAGATTGAGGTGCGGTATTTGCAGTACTAGTATCTTTCTGAGAACTTTGATTAAAAGGAGAATGTCCGAGATTTTCCTGATGTCCGAGCATTTTCTTTCCAAACTGATTTCCGATAGTCTTTGTAACTTCTGGATATCGTTGATTAGTTTCTCCATTGAAGCCAGTAGCAACAACGGTAATCTTAATTTCTCCAGTATAATTTTCATTGATAGTTGCTCCGAAGATAATATTTGCCTCTGGATCACAAGCTTCAGTGATGATGCGAGCTGCTTCATCAACCTCAAACATAGAAAGATCGGTTCCTCCGGTGATATTAAAGAGAAGTCCACGAGCTCCCGCGATAGAGAGTTCGAGAAGAGGGGAGTCTATAGCTGCTCTTGCAGCTTCTGCTGCTCGGGTTTCTCCACTTCCATATCCGATTCCCATAAGAGCAGAACCAGCATTTTCCATAACCGATCGAACATCGGCAAAGTCGACGTTGATAAGTCCTGGAAGAGTGATGAGATCAGAAACCCCTTGTACTCCTTGATTCAATACTTCATCTACGATGTTGAAAGCATCCAAGAGGGGAGTCTTTTTATCGATAATAGAGAGGATTTTATCATTGGGGATAGTGATGAGTGTATCTACTTTTTCTTTGAGTCTCTCATATCCATCGATAGCCTGAACAAACCGACGTTGTCCTTCGAAAGCAAAAGGCTTCGTAACAACTCCTATAACAAGAGCTCCAAGTCCTTTCGCGATTTCAGCGATAACAGGAGCAGCTCCCGTACCAGTTCCTCCACCGAGTCCACAAGTGACGAAAACCATATCAGCTCCAGAGAGAGCTTGCTTGATTTCTTCACTGGATTCTTCTGCAGCTTTTTTACCAATTTCTGGATTAGCTCCAGCTCCGAGTCCACGAGTGGTTGCACGTCCGATATTGATTCGAACTTGTGCTTTGGAAGTGAAAAGTGCTTGTGCATCCGTATTAACCGCGATGAATTCTACTCCTTCGAGTCCAGATTGAATCATACGATTAATCGCATTGGATCAAGCTCCTCCGACACCAACTACCTTAATACTGGCAACAGGAGAAATATATTCAGATACATGGATTTCTTCAGCATTTCTTGAAAAATTATTTCCTCCACCAAGGAGAGATTTGAGTTTATCATCAGTTTTTCTGATAGCCATATATTTATGAAAATTAGTAAAAATAAAATGTTTAAATATTTGTTGTTCTAGATTACCATCTTTTGATCGCGATGAAAATTATGGCATTATTTTTTTCAAAGCATTCTTCATAGATCCGAGGAATCCACTGAAAGAAAGATTGAACTTAAATCCACTTCGAGTGACTCCATATTTCTGAGAAAGAAGAAGTGTTCCGATAATTCCAGCAAATATAGGGTCTCCGATGGAAGTTCCACTGATGAAGTCAGAATCTTCAGGAGTTCCAATCATAGAAGGAAGTCGAAGTACTTCTTTGGCAAGTTCATTGATATCTCGTGCTTTTGCCCCACCTCCACTGATAACCGCTCATTCTGGAAGCATACCATCTCGTCCTATCTTTTTAAGTTCATTATTTACATAGTAGAAAATCTCAGAGTAACGAGCCCGAATAATTTCAGAAAGATATTTTCGTGAAATCGTTGTTGTTTCATTTTTGGAAATCTTTGCGAGATCAATCTCGT
>JBAZVV010000040.1:7083-10405 GCA_041660685.1 Candidatus Altimarinota bacterium
ATACTCGATTTTGAGTTTCTCTGCTGTATCTATAGATACACGAGCTCCGAGAGCGATATCCGAAGTAACATGTTCTCCTCCTATTGGTATAACCGCTGCAAATATAAGAGATCCTTCTTCGTATACTGCAACATCTGTCGTACTTGCTCCGATATCGATGCATACCACTCCGAGTTCTTTTTGTCTCTTGGAAAGAACGGCTTCTGGTGCCGCGAGGACATTTGGGTAGATATCAAGGATATCCACTCCAACATCGTAAATACCTTTTTTAATATTACTGAGAATATTACTAGAGATACAAAATATATGACTACGAACCTCGAGTTTTTTAGCAGACATTCCCACTGGATTCTTAACTCAGGATTCCATATCGAGAGTAAATGACTCAGGAATAACCTTGAGGACAACTTTATTCATAAGATCAACACCATTTTGACTCATATCAAGAACACGATTCACATCTTCGGTACTTACTTCTCCATGTGGCACAGAGATAATACCGTTATTAGTAACTACTTCTATGTTGGTTCCAGAAAGAGAAAGATAAATAGCAGAAACTTGTTCTCCTGTCATTCGTTCTGCCTCAGAGAGAGAATCATCTATATTTTTCTTGAATTCATCCATATCGATGATATTCCCTTTTCGTATACCATTGGACTTTGCAATACCTACTCCAAGTACACGAAGTTTCTTGTCTTCGGTAAATGTTGCGATAACGGTTTTGATTTTTGCTGTTCCTATATCTATGGCGGTAAATACTTCTCCAGATACCATACGTAGTGATTGATTAGTAGAAAATAAAAAGTTGCTGTACAAAAAATGTATTCAGGGATATGCATTATTCAGAGATAGTTTCTCTATAAATGTTTCCCGTGTAACGCGACATATTATATGGTGGAACGTCTATTTTTCAAATGGAAATAAAAAAATAAAGAATCCATTTTTCTGGAGAGAAAATGAATTCTTTAAATGAAAGAGATAATGATGGAAATTATTGTCCTACTATTCCATTTTTATTTGGAAATATCTGCCGATAGAGAGTGAGATTTTCTTCCTTAAACTTTCTTTCTATTTTTCCACAAAGTCCTTTGAAATCTGAATCAATTTTTGCTTCAATCGCAGATATTCATACAAGAAGAGCTTCTATATTTGTGATATTTCCTGATTCTTCGGGAAGAGCTTTTAAGATACAAGGAAAGGATGTTTGGAACTTTACTCCTTGTCATGTACCTATACTGTCTACATATCTCCGTGTTATTTCTTTCCATGAAAGAGTAAGATATTCATGTTGATTATTAGCAATCTGCTTCTGTATAAAACGAAGAAGGCGAATGATGACATGATTAATTGTATGACCACTTCACATTCATACACTTGTATCATTTGTTGAAGAGCAAATAAATTTCCCTATTTTATTATCGATTAATCTATCAATAGATTTGATAATTTTTTCTTTATGCAATGTAGCAACTTCTGAATTTCTGGAAAGATATATCATAATTTCTTCTATGTCCATAACTTGTGTATTCCATTGTTTTTCGTCATATTCTTTACGAAGAGATTCGTGAGTTTCGCTTGTGAATCTAGATTCCAGAGATTGGATATAGAGTTGTTGTTGAGCTAGTTGATGTTCCAGGACATTAACTTTGTGAGCTTTATCATCTGCACGAAGAGATTCTTCTACTGCCAGACGTTCCCATTCGGATTCTCTTCATTGTATTACTTTCTCATCTCTTATCTTAATCCATTCATCAGGTGTTAACTTATCTTCTATATTAAATCCTAGCTGTTTTAATATTGTTCGTAATTGGTTATTTTCATCTGTAAGTTTTGTTCACTGAGGAATATTCGTAGCATTTTGAACTTGTCATTTTATCACTTCACGAAGGGACATACAATTTTGTTGATGTTTTGTTTCTGATTGAGAAAAAGCCTTGGAAAGTCTTCATATCTCTTTATTTTTTTTTTTGCACTTCTTTATCTCCATCTTCTACTACGCAATGGATAATGAATTGTATGAAAGCATGATGAAAATTTTCAGCTATTCATACAAGCTGAAATGTTGGATACATAAACAATTCTTGAATTTTCTTATCTTTTTCTACATATTCTTCAAGAAAGAAAGTACTCAACTGAAAATCTTTTTGACTTACACCAGTATGAAGTATCTCAATGAGTGATAAAATAAGTGACTCGATGATTCAAATATATACCTCAATATAGGAAGATGCTTTTAAAGATTCAGAAAGGAAAATATCTCTTTTTTCCTTTGGTATTCTTATGTCATTTTCTATTACTTTTCTCGTAAGTTTCATTGGTCCTGTACAAATATTTTCTATTTTTAGAAATATATCTTGTATGAAAGAATTCCAATCATCTCAGATAAATACATAATTTTTAAACGATTCTTTAGAAATACCTTGTGATAATGAATCCATATCAGATTCTGAATGATATGATGATATTTGTTTTAATTGTTTTTTATTTATACCATGAGTTCTGAATATAATTTTCAGTTGATCTATGATATCTTTTTTAGTTTGAGAAGAGAGTGGATATTTTTTCATTTCTGAAACTTTTTCAGGAGTTCCAGAACTTTTTCGTGGAGTATTCATCACTGATAGTATAATAATATATTTTGTCAAAGGCGTATGGTTATAATAACTTTTTTTCTTTTTTCAAGTTTATTTTTCGGAGAACTATTTTTAACCAAGAATACATTTGCCTTTTTCTGATTTTTCATATAATAACGCCACTTTATATTCTGTAAAAATTTCATTTTATGCAAAGTAGTTCAAAAAAGCTCAATGCCTACACAGTAGAGCTCACCATCAAGGAAAATAGTAAAGAATTCGACAAGGCTCGAATAGAAGCGATAGAAAATATCCGAAATAATGCGAGTGTTAAAGGTTTTCGTAAAGGAGCTCAGATTCCTGAGGACGTTATTATTAAAGAATACGGAGAAGAAACAATCCGAGAACGAGCAGTAAATATGCTCCTCGACAAGATTTATCATAAGGCACTTCAAAAAGAAGGGATTGTTCCTGTTTCTGCTGGATCAGTGAAAACTGTTGTATCAGAGTCTCCACTCGAAGTTATTCTCGATGTAGAAGTTCTCCCAGAAGCGATTATCGACGAGAAAAAGATGCAGAAAATTAAGATTAAGAAAACAGAAGTAAAAACTGAGGAAGACGAGGTGACTTCTACTATTATGGAAATTGAAAAACGTTTTACTCATTATCATGATGCTGGAAGCGAAAGTGAAGACGGTTTCGATGCCTCACAAGTGGTTATCGAAAAAGGAGACCGAGTAACTATCGAT
>JBAZVV010000041.1:0-10307 GCA_041660685.1 Candidatus Altimarinota bacterium
GATACTTATCGAGACTATCTTTCACTTCTGGAATCTTTTGGTTTTACCAAGACTCCGTATATTTTCAGTGCGACAAATTTACAAGAACTCCAAGGAGAGATTCATCGACTTACACTTAATCGTCCGACATTTGATTTCGAAATCGACGGACTGGTTATCAAGCTCAATACTCTTGCTCTCTGGCAGAAACTTGGAACGACCGAACATCATCCTCGTTATGCGATTGCTTATAAATTCCCTGCAATCAATGTTCGAACGAAACTTCTCTCGATAGAACATTCTGTGGGACGAACAGGAGTTGTTACTCCAGTAGCTATCTTGGAACCAGTAAATGTTGGTTGAGTGACTGTGAGTCGTGCAACGCTTCATAACTATGATGAGCTTACTAAAAAAGGAGTGATGGAAGGAGATCAAGTTTTTATCGTCCGTGCCGGGGAAGTTATCCCAGAAGTTATTGGTCCAATTATTGAGGTGCGAGATGGGAATGAAAAACTTATTATACCACCAGTGATTTGTCCGAGCTGTGGAACTCTTCTCGTTCAAGATATAGGAAAGGTGGCTTTGTATTGTCCGGCTCGTGCCACTTGTCCCGCACAAACTTCTGGGGCTCTCAAGAGTTTTGCCTGAAAACATGGAGCAAATATATTGACTCTTGGAGAAAAAATTATCGATATTTTTATCGAACATGGTTTTCTGACGGATTTTGTTTCTTTTTATCATCTCAGAGAACAGAGTATTTCTATACTCAGTCTGGAAGGTTTTAAACAAAAAAAACTTGATAACATTCTCGAAAGCATAGAAGTGAGCAGAAATATGTCACTTGCGAGTTTTTTCGTCGCTCTTGGTATCCCACAAGTAGGACGAAAGACCGGGAAATTATTGGCAAAATATGTGAGTGAAAAGATAGGGAATAGGGGACAGGGGACAGGGGATGATATTTTATCACCCCAGATTTTATCGAATAATGAATCATGGAAAATATCTGAAACCGCTTCCGAAATGACGAATATTCTTTGTGATATCCTTTTTCATCTGACTTATGAGGAACTTGAAGCGATTCACGATGTAGGACCGGCAACAGCAGGAAGTATCGTCTATTATTTCGAAGAAAACAGAGAAATGCTTACGAAACTTCTTTATGAAGTTCATCCTACTTTCATAATAGGAGACCGGTCTCAGAAAAAAGAGACCGGTCTCAGTGGAAAATCTTTCTGTGTAACAGGAAGTTTTGAAGGTATTTCTCGAGAAGAGATTCATACGATGATTGAAGAAAATGGTGGGGAAGTACGGACTTCTATTTCAGCGAAGCTCGATTATTTGATTGTCGGAAGTGATGCTGGAAGTAAGAAAGCAAAAGCGGAAGAACTCGATATAGAAATACTTACCATCGAAGATTTGTATGTATTGATACAAGGGTAAAATTCCCCCCGTATTTCACTCAAAATCCATTATAATATTTTCACTATTTCCGAATCTTTTTCATTATGAAAACAAAAATTTCTCAGTTTTGTTTTCCAGAGGACTATCATCCTAGATAAACATTCCGACCGTAGCGGAAACTATAGTTCCCCCAGAGAAAGACTAGATTTATGTAGATTAAATCACACGAAACAATACTTCAAGAAACAATAATCAGTTTTTTCTCTTCTACTCAGCAAAGTCTATTGTTTTAATCATGTTTTTTCAACTTTTACCATTTTTTCCAGCTCGGACAAGCCTGCTTGATATTTACATGGGCAAATCCTTCGCACATAATCGCTTCTTTTATCACTTCTTTGAGTTCTGTCAGATTTGTATCGGTGGTTCCTCGGGAAAACTGGCAACCTGCCGTTTTTGCAAGTTCCACAGGATTAAACGGAGGAGTTTTATTTCCAAGAAGTGTGGTTCTGGTTTTTATACTGAGGGGGGTAGTGGCAGAAGCTTGTCCTGTGGTGAGAGCATAGTTTTCATTATCCAATACCAAATAGATAATGGGATTGTTGCGACGACAGGCATGAAGAAAATGCCCGAGCCCGATTCCGTATCCATCGCCATCCCCACCGATACAAATAACCTTGAGTTTTGGATTCGCAAACTTGACCCCGAGTGCAAAGGGAATGGCTCGTCCATGGAGGGTTTCTGCTGCATAACCGTCGATATATTGGGAGATCTTTCCAGAACATCCAACCCCGCTGACGATGACTACATCTTGTTTCGGGATTCCGAGTTCTTGCAACGCTTTTCGGATGGCTCCGAGAATGATGAAATCACCACATCCGGGACACCATTGGATTAAATTGAGACCTTTTCGCATATTTGTTCTTCAAAGATAGGATATAAACTCGTTGATCGTATGTGGGAGATTTTCCCTTGCCACATATCTTTATACAATTCCAACTGTGGATGGAGAAAAATCTGAAGTTGTCCAGAGTAATTTTGCTCTACAAATACAAGTTTCTCGATATTCTGACTCTGAGATTCCAGAAAATCCTTCAATCGAAGATCAAGAGGTTGAATCACTTTGAGGATAATAATCCCCCAGTTTTCCGTCGGATGGTCGTGAATGAAACCTTGGAGCGCATAATAATTAATCCCATAAGTTATGAAAAATTTCGTAGCTCCAGGATTAATAATATCATATCCGGAAAATTCAGAAGAAAACTCTTTTTCTACAAATGTAGTAAGTTTTCGAAATCGTTTTGCTTCCATTTGTATCTTGGTTTCATTATCCTCGGTTTCTTTTCCGTAGATATCATGCTCATAGGAAGTGGTGATAAATTCGCCATTTTCTGTTCCTGGTATACTATATTCACTAATTCCATCGTCTGTTATGGTATATCGTGCAAAATCGAGTGCTGGACTCGTTACAAGTTTCCCTTTTTGAATCGGTTCCGCTTCCAGTTCTGTCGCATCTATCGATATATAGCTCTCGGAGAAAGATTTATCTATGAGGAAAATAACCGGATGCTGATAGATATCGCTCCAATTGAGTGCTTTTCCGACGAGGTTATATCCATTTTTAAATGTATATGGTGCAAGTACGATGGGAAAAGTATCACCGAAACTGGCGTTGAGTGCATAATTCAAATCTCCTTGTCCGGTAAATGTCGGAGTTCCCGTTGATGGTCCGGCTCGTTGGGAGAATACATAGACCCCACCAAGTTCTGCTTGATTGGAGAAACTGATACTTTCAGACATGAGAGCAAATCCTCCGCCAGAGGTTCCGCACATAGAGCGTTTTCCTGCGAACTTCGCACCGAGCATAGACATAGAAACGGCTATTTCATCTTCTCCTTGGAAAAATGTCACTCGTGGATCTTCGGATATGACATCGATTAAAGAACTTGCGGGAGTCATCGGATAGGCACTATAGAACTCGAGTCCTGATTCTATCGCACCTTTGCTCACCGCTTCATTTCCGAAATAGAATTTCTTCGTTATCCCGAGCGGTTTTAGAGAGAGAGAAGATTCTATGGAATCGTATCATTGTCCGAGAGTTGTACGATTATCTTCTTGTACGAGGGGTGGAAGTCTTTTGATAAAAGCTTTTTCTATGACTTCTCGATCAATCCCGAGAATCTTCGCTGCAAGTCCTATAGCGAAAGTATTTTGCTGTTTATATATTTTTTTATCAACAAGATATTCCTGACTAAAAGTATAGACCGTACTATTTTTCTCCCAAGCAAATGTATCAAAAGAGATATAGTGATCAATATGACGACTAATAAAATGATGCGTGTCGGAAACACAGAGGGTGAAAAGATTATTCCCCCCTTTGATAATGGAAGAATATTCTTTGTCCCCATAGACGAAGAATCCGTATTCAGAGAGAATTTTCCCGAGTACTACTCCGCAAGTATTTATCCCACTCCCAGCTGGTCAGGAGAATCCGATGGTTATTTTCATGTGGTGGTTCTTGAGTAATAATGTGCGAAAGTATATGGAAAATAGGATTTTGCAGAAATCTTTTTTATAAAAAAATGACTTTTTATATTATTTCTATACAATCCTGAGGAATTTTATTTTTAATGACATTATAATCGTTTATGAGAATCCAAAATTTTATTGAACAGCCAGTGGAAACAGTAGTGTCTATTCGTGAAGCAATGTGATATTTTTTTAACAAAGAAACGCTCGTATTAAATGATACACGTCTTTTAATTATCCCATCCGTTTTACCACATATTCCATTTGTAGGTTCCTATGATCAACGCATTCTCCCTATTCTCTCAAATACCACACTTGTTATATCAGATCCTCTTTATCCAGAGATTTTTGAATATCTAGATAGTATGGGATTTACAAATAATGTCGATGTTATTAGTATAACAAATAATACAAGTATTCCTTTGACGGAAAATATTCTTCAGGATGAATCAATCTTGAAAAAATTAAGAGATAAAAAATTCAAGAAAGTTATTAATTGTTTCATAGATGAGCGAGTAGAGGAATTAGCAAGAACTATTGGAGCGATAACAGATATCAATTCGGATATTTCTAGATGAGCAAATGATAAAGCGAAATTAAAACAATATCTTGAGAGGAATAATCTCCCGACTATTAGCGGAACCTATACTTCAGAATCTGAAGTTATAAAAAATTACTTCAATAAGGAGGAAGAATATTTCTTTAAATCTCCCCAGGGAGTTTCTGGGTATGGATTTTGGAGTAATAAGAAAAATTCTCTAGACGAAATTCTCCAATGAATAGGAGAAGATGAGATTATAATCGAACAGGTTATTGCAAAAGAAAGCTCTCCAAGCATACAGTTTTGTATTTATGGTGAAAAAGATGCAAGAAAAGCCTGTATTTTTGGTTTTACAGATCAGATTCTTGAAGGTGGGCAATACTATCTCGGAAATCAATCACCGAGTAGATATCATGGAAATGCTTTTATTGAAAAGGAGATTATTCGACAATCCGAGGCAATTATGGAGTATTTAATGAGTATAGAATATGTAGGATTTGGTTGAATCGATTTTATCGTAACCCCAGAACATGCTATTTATGCAACAGAAGTAAATGCTCGGTTTACAGGTGCAACATACCCAGCAATTACATCTCTCCTCCTTACACAATCATTAGTAACTCCTTGGAAATATATTACAAAAGAGGGGGAGACAAGTAATATTGAAGATTATTTAAAAATCAGCATAAAAACCTCAGGAGAATATGGATTATTTCCTCTTTGTATCGCTCCACTTAATAATTGGGGGAGGGCTCAGGTTATGTATATATGAGGTATGGACGAATATGATATATAATATGAAATAATTGCAATATTATGTATTTAGTGTATAGTCAATAGGTATATTTTTAATAAAGAAAATTATTTATGCAGAAACTTGCTATTATATCTTCTGTACAATCAGGTATATTTTCTTGAGTAGTACAAAATGGAAGCTCTGGTTTCTCTGAAGCAGAAAAAACAGATGCACTAAAGGATGAAAAACAAGTATTTATCGATGCTATTGGGATACCAGATATTGAAAAAAAAATACAAATTGATGTTATCCGAGCGATGGATGGAATTCCGAAGGAATATAGTGCTGATGCTTATATTCTTGGAGGCTCTCCTTCTATGGTCACAGAAAGAGACCAGAAAGAATGGATCGATCGACTCATACGTTTTGTACATAATGAAGTAAATTCAGGAAAACCATTATTTGGAATATGTTTTGGACATCAGATTCTTGCAGCTGCTTTTGGATGAAAGATAGATGTGATGAAAGAACGAAAAATATGAAGAGGAAAGACTTATATAAAATCAGAAGGAAATATTCTTTTCCCAAAGGATGTGCAAGTTATAGATCCTATGATAGAATCCCTTTGGTCACACAAACAATCAGTTACTGATTCTGGTGAAACAGAAGTGATTAGTGATTCAAATAGTATCATTCAAGCAATTAAAATCGATAATGCCGTTGGTACACAATTTCACCCAGAATTCACACCAGAATTCACCTCATTTCTTATAAAACTTATGGGACAACAGATAGAACAAGAATGACTTGATAAAAATGCCATTCTCGAACAAGTGAATGCTATGAAACAGGGAAATCCTTCAAACAAACTTTTAAATACTTTTATTCAGAGATATTACAATATATAGTTTATATCTAAATTATAATCTCCTTTTCGATAATGAATTGGAGATTTTTTTGATTTTCTCGCTAAAATCCTATTGCTTATTTTGAAACTAGTTCCGGAATTACCACCGATTCCTGAAGCCTCATAGGAACCTGAATTGATACTAGTTCAGGAATCATCACAACAGACTTAGGAACTACTACAACTGATAGTGGGGTTATAGTACCTCCAGTTGATACCAATACGGGAACTCTCACCGATTCTAGAATTATCGTATCGATACCAACACTCTTCATAGCTTCAGTAGTATTCTCCTCTTCTCGAGATACTACTGTTCCTCCTATCATTCCCGAAAGAGTGGTGGCTGAGTTCTCATACGATGTTCTTGGAAGGAGAATATCCAAAACTATCCGTCATTCTGAACTTGTTTCAGAATCTATGATTCTCTATGTTTACTCTTGAGAACAGGTAATAGAAGAAATAGAAACAATAAATGGAGTTGAAAAGAAAAAAGAATATATATACTGAAATGGTTGAGTAGATGCTATTATAGTATCCATCCAAGACAATACCAGGTACTACTACCATAAAGACCAGATTGGAAGTGTGATTGGAAATAGTAGATATCCTTTCATATTATCTTAATAAAGGAGGTATGCTTATTTATGAAATCTATAAAGAAAATGAAAGAAAATTTTATTTTCCTCTCAAATTTTAATACATTTTTAATAATTGGTAATATATTAACTTTCGTTAATACGTTAATACCTTTTAATTTTATGGATTATGAGAAAGTTTCTGGCTTTGTTTATTCTCGTGGTGGTGTCTTATCTTTCCGCGAGTATGGTTATATCAGCGGGTGTTTCACCGGATGTGCTTTTTACCTTCCAGAACCCCAGTTATGTTACTGATAAAAATCCCCTCCTTACTGAGTTTACGTGCGATATCACGAAGTCAGATTGTCGAGTAAATTTTGATCTCTCGTCTTCTTTTACTGGTGGATTTTCTCTATCTCAGTACAATTGCTCGCTCGACTTTGGGATGGGAATTCCAACGGGAGAAGAGGCGAAATGCAATCCAAATACGGTTACATTTACAGGAGGTTATGATTATACGGTGCATTTTCGAATCATTCAGAAAACAGATCCGAGTATCTTCTCGGAGAAAACACTGATTCTCCACTCTGGATATACCCCACCAGTAGTTGTAGTAAATACCTCTTCTGGCGTTTCCAATAATACCGGAACTCTCTCAGATCCTGGAACACTGACAAATTCCTGAATTCTCGATAATACAGGAACTCTCACAGATTCTTGAATACTTGCAAATTCTGAAATTTTGAATCAAACAAGACTGCTCGTTTCGACGGGGAATATTTCTCTTCTCACGAGTACGAGTGCACTTTTATCTGGAGTCATTTTTGAGCCAATAACATGGACGGGATCTGTCTATTATGGAACCGGAGAACTAATTTCGAGTGGAAATATTTCCAATGGATCGTTTATATTTTCATGACTTATATCAAACACAGACTATTTCTATCGCATAGGATATTTCTCATATTCTGGAGCAACAGAAATACTCTCTGCTACTGGAGTATTTCATACACCACCACTCCCGAAACTGACTCCAGATATTGTTCTTGTGTTTCAAAATCCGAGTTATGTGACCGATAAAAATCCAGTACTTTCAGAATTTACTTGCGATAATCTGCAACTAGATTGCAAAGTAAATCTTGATTTTTCCTCGTCTTTTACGAGTGGATTTTCCTCATCGGATTACACTTGTTCGCTCGATTTTGGTATGGGGAATCTGACAGGAGAAGAGTTAAAATGTAATCCAAATACGGTCATATTTACAGGAAGTTCGGATTACATAGTTCATGCGAAGATTATCCAAAAAACGAACCCGAGTATATTTTCAGAAAGAAGTTTTATTATTCATTCATGACAGAGTATTTCTACTTCTTCAGGGACTTTAAGTAGTTCAGGAACTCTTTCAGATTCAGGGATTTTGAATAATTTTTGAACTCTTGTAAATACGGGAGTTATCAGTGAAGCAGGAAACATATCTACTGGTTTTATTTTACAGATTTCAGATCCAGAAATCATTATCCAATCGGGATTAGATTCCTCGCTTCGATGTACAAAAACTGACTGTATCGTGAATTTCGAATATATTCCGAAAGATATAAAAGAAAGATGTATTTGGGATTTTTCCGGAGGAACCTATAGTTCTGGGACCGAACAGAGTTGTAATCCTGGATATATTCATTATCCTATCGGGTTGTTTTCTGTCATACTTCGGGTTTTTGAACAGGGGAATATTTCCAATTATCGTGAGAAAATGGTGTCTTTTTCAAATGTGAGTTCAGTAGTTCCTGTCGTAAGCAGTAGTCCGATACTGTCAGCAGGAACCTCATCATCATTTCCTGTATTTATTTCTGATCCAAATATCATCATCCAGTCGGGATTGGATGCGAATAATTATTGTACCAAAACAGATTGTTCGCTTAATCTGGAATACAAGGTTCTTGGACCGAAAGAGGCGTGTCATTGGGATTTTCCTGGTGGATCTTTTGTAGCAGGCACAGAGAATAAATGTAATCCGGGATATATTCATTACCCCATCGGAGAATTTAGTGTCACTCTTCGGGTTTATGAGCAGGGAAATATTTTTAACTATCGTGAGAAAATTCTCCATTTTTCCAATGGAAATATTTCAGAAATACAAGAAGCGAAAAGGAATCCGGGAAATCATCCGCCTGTTGCTCTCATAAAACTCCAATGAACCCTTGGGAAGACAAAAATCCAACAAGGAAATAGTGTGAAATGTATGGAAGTGGATGAATGTAGCATTAATCTTTCTGGAGAAGAAAGTTATGATTTTGGCCACGATATAGTGTTATACTATTGGGATTTTTGAAATGGCGAAACGAGCGATAAGGAGAATCCGCCATCGATGAAATATGGAACCGGAGAATATTCGGTATTATTGCGAGTGACTGACAAGAAAGGATTTTCAAACGAGCAATATTTCAAAGTTTTAGTTCTCGGGAAAGATACCAAAGAAGAAAAGAAATCCATCGATGAAAATGTTTTTTCTCTCAAAATCGTGAGTGTGAGTCCGAATCCTTTCGGGAGCGATAATTTTGCAGAATGGACAGAGATTATAAATCCTCTCGGAGTAGATATTTCTCTTGCTGGTTGTAGTCTCGACGATGATAGAGAGAAGGGGAGTGATCCGTATATTTTCGGAGATTCTGCTCTTATTTCTGCTCATTCTTCCAAACGTTTTTACAAACTACAAACTCTTCTGAATTTCAATAATACGAGTGATTCGGTAAATCTTTCTTGTGGAGAAAAACTTATTAGCACACTTTCTTGGGATTATCCCGTGCTGGAGGGATTTATCGTATCTTGAGAATATGGATTATTGCAACAAAAGGATGAAAATACTCTCGATGATCTTTTAGAATTTGCAGCAGAGGATGATGCTATTTCTTCAGAGAAACTCAGTACTATAGTCTTTGAAAACCTCTTTTTTTTCGATGATGTATGAGTGAAGATGAGTGTTCCGAAATCCAAGAAAGCGTCCAAAAATCTCGAAATAAAATCTCTGGAAGATATCCATATTTCTCTCCAGTGAATTATCTCTAAAAACCGCACACTCGCTGGAAATACGCTTACTTGCCATACGAAGAGTACTTGTAGTGTGAATCTGACTGCAGGAAATGTAGAAAAAGATACGATATATGTCTGGGATTTTTGAGATAACAAAGACATATATGGGGCAAATCCTCCTGCTCATGCTTTCCCTATTGGGAAACACAAAATCACCTTGAAGATTTATGATATGAAAACAGGCAGTATTCGTGAAGAGATATTCTCTGTCGTCGTGAAGAAGCTCGCAACCGTGAAAAAAGCAAAAGTACCAAAAATAATACCACCAAAAATTGAAAAACCTTTAGTGGTACAGTGACAGAATTTCTCCACGCCTGCAATTCTAGAAAACAAATCCATTTCTCCATTGCAAGCGTCTGCTTCCGCGGGGATTCTCATACTATTCACATTTTCTGGAATATATATCCTTATTAAAAGGAAGAAAGTGATATTGTAGAATAAATATTCTTGCATCTCCCTCAAAATCCATTACAATAGTCCTACTATTCTCAAACAATTTCCTTATGCAAACCAATCAAAACAAACAAAACTCCCAAATCCAACAACATCTCCCCC
>JBAZVV010000042.1:0-10249 GCA_041660685.1 Candidatus Altimarinota bacterium
AATGCTATAGTTCAAAGAATAACAAGGATGGTTATTACTACTATGAGTTCTACGAGGGTGAATCAGGAGTAGGATTTTTTGGATTGGGGGTTTTGGGGAGTTTTTTGAGGGGTTTGCATAGAGGGAAAATGTTTGGGAATAGTGGGGATATTGTAGTGGATTTTTAAGGAAACGCAAAAACAATTTCTTTTGTTTTCTGTATAATATTTTTGTTTTACTTTAACAGATTTTTCACTACACTACAGCTAATTATAATCTCTGGCACTATTTGCACTTATTTATATGATAGAAACTATGGATAAACTTTTTGAATGAATCAAAGTTATTGACTGTTCTCGAATATTTTCTGGACCTTTTTGTTCTCGATTTTTTTCTGATTATGGAGCTGAAGTTATCAAAATAGAAACCCCTGATTTTTTCGACGAATCTCGATGATTTTACCCGATAAAAAATGGGAAAAGTGGATATTTTGAAGTGCTCAATAGGGGGAAAAAATCACGAAATATAGATATAAAAACTCCGAAATGACTCGATGAATTCTATGCTCTCATAGAAGAAACAGATATTTTCATAGAAAATTTTTCTCCTGGTGTAAAAAAACGATTGAAAATAGATTATGAAACACTCTCAAAAATAAATCCCAGGCTCATCTATGGATCTGTAAATGGATACGGAGAAAATTGGGATAAAAAAGCCTACGATGTAATAATACAAGCAGAAAGTGGTATAGCTTCTTTTAATGGGGAAGATAAACCCATAAAGAATGCCACTGCAATGATTGATGCCTTGTCTGGAAATTCTCTCGCCCTTGGAATAGCTTCACTTTTGTATAAACGAGAAAAAACAGGCAAAGGTGATTTCGTCAACGTGTCTATGATCTCATGTGGATTTCAGCTCTTGAAACAAAATATCATCGCGACCAGTATTACTGGACTTAATCCAGACTTTCCTGGAAACCAGGATACCTCTATATTTCCTTTTGGTTTCTATAAAACACAGGATTGAAATATAGCAATTGCCATAAATTCTGTGAAAATATTATTCCAGAAATAGTAGGGAAATTTTCATCAAATTCTGAGAGAATGGTAGCAAAAGAACATCTCGTAAAAAATATGGAATATATTTTTGATAGTTATAAAACAGATGCTCTCATTCAGAAACTTGAGGAACTTGGAATCCCCTGCGGGAAAATCGCATCGATGACTGATCTCATTAATACTCCGAGATTTTTCGAAGAAAATTATCTCAAAAAAATGAACCATCCAGAACTTGGAGAAATAGTCGTTCCTTATGAATTTGTACATTTTCAAAAGTATAAGATAGAGGAATTGAAAACAGCTCCGGATTTAGAGAAAAAATAAGATATTTAAAAATTCCTCCGCATATATCTGGAGGAATTTTTAAATAATTATAATCGTTGTCGAGAATAAGGTGTAATTATATGAATCTGAAAAATTTCTTCAAAACTAATTTTCAAAAAAAGGCTTTATCTTAAGTTCTGCATCTTTCATATTCTTATAAGCTGTGAGAATATCCTTTCTCACAGCTTCGTTTTTATTCTTCAATGCAGGTGTTACTATCTCATGATATATCTTATTTCTATGATACTGATCTCTCGGCGGTGATTCTTGAAGAAAAACATCAAGTTCATTTATTATATTACAGAAATCTATCAGAGTTTTTATAAAAATTTTAAGAGAGGCATAATAATTAGTAGCGACTGTATAAAATTTATAGAAATTTTTATATTCATAAATATCGCCATGTAGCAGATCTTCTATAAAAGAATGATAATAGCTATCAAACTTCGATTCTTGATATTGATTCAAAACACCAATATCAAAAGGAACAAGGAGTCCTGGTCCATGAGAAAAAATATCTATCTCTATCGAGTGTATTTTCTTGAAGCTATTACTATTTTTTGCTTTTTGTAGTTGTTTTCTCAAATCACTTAATATTTTATAATCTTCTATAATCTTCTCAATTTCTTTGAAATGAGAAAAATCTCTATTAAGATCTCTCCATTCTTCACTAAGACTTTCTACGATAACCATTTTCAATTCATTTTTCGGTTCTGACATGTACCATTCCCATAAAAATTTCACTATGAGAAATACGAAAATTCAGATAAACAGGGTAATTATAGCAATAGAAATAGCCCCTACTTCCCTTCCTCAAAAAATATAGTTTGCGATAAATCTACCGTACAAAGTTTCCATAATATCCATGTGCGTAGAGTAGAAAAAATAAACTTCGTGAAATATAAATAATAAGACTGCTTCTTAAGGCTAAGTGTATCTTTTCTACAAAGAAATCAAGTTATTCTATATTTTGTGGATATAACTTTAATTCTTCCGCTCTTATTGCTTTCGATTTACTCTATCAAAGTGATACATCTACTTCTTTTACTCCGCTGATCATTTCTCTCCATATACTCGATACAGTACGATGAGATATTCAAAAAAGTTGGTCATATCAATAGTTTTTTCTTTCCTTCTCGGTAATACCTATAATGGCTCGAAAATCAAATACAAATTTTAAGATAGGGTTAAGCTAAGGTTTTTAGAGTGAGTAGAGATTCTGTGTAAAATTCATGGGGTGTCCGATATCCGAGTGATTGGTGAGGTCGTTTTGAGTTGTAGAAGAACATATATTTTCTAATGGATGCTATTGCTTCAATCGGAGAAAGATATTCCCTGAGATAGACTTCTTCCTGTTTGATAGTTCTCCAAAGTCTCTCAACGAATATATTGTCAGCATATCTTCCTCTTCCATCCATACTGATGCGAATATTATTTGATTCGAGGATACTCGTGAAAGCATTGCTGGTGAACTGAGACCCTTGATCCATATTGAAGTATTCAGGTGTTCCATAGTTTTCAATCGCTTCTTTTAATGCTTCGGTACAGAAAGATACTTCCATGGTATTTGAAACTCTCCAGGAGAGAATTTTTCGACTGTGCCAATCGATGACAGCAATGAGATAGATGAATCCTCTCTTCATTCGTATGTAGGTAATATCTGTACTCCATACCTGATTTGCATGAGTAATTTCCATATTACTCAGAAGGTATGGGTATTTTTTGTGCGCCTTGTTCGGTATGGTGGTATTCTTGTGAGGATAGATGGTTCGTATACCGAGAGTCTCCATAAGAGTTCTTACTTTGAGACGTCCTGTGTTGAATCCTTCTTGTCTGAGCATAATACTCATTCTCCTTGATCCAAGGAATGGATGCTCGGTATACATTTCATCAAGTCTTTTGAGAATTCTCTCTTTTTCTGGATTCCTTGCTGGTACATAGTAGTAACTGGAGCGAGAGATTCCAAGAAGTTCTGTCTGACGAGAAATTGTCAGAAGAGTAAAGTTCACGTCCACGAATGAGAGTTTCCTTCTATGGTCACATTCAGCCAAGCTGTCTATATTTTTTTTTGAGCCAGTCACGTTCTATTGTGAGCTGACCTATTTGTCTGTGAGCTTCATCAAGAGCTTCTTCTTTTTCTCTGATGCTATCATCTTTTTTACGAGGGTCGGCGAAAACATCCTTACTTCTTTCAATGAAGTCTGTCTTACAGCTTGAGAGCATTGTTGGATGAATAGAATACTTTGAGCCTATCTCTGTGAGAGTAGCGGTGTTGGATAGAACTTCCAGTACCACCTTTGTCTTGAATTCTGAAGTATACTTCTTTCGAGTATTAGTCATAGGAATGTTAATAAGAGAAATATTGTATTTTCTCTTAGCTTAACCTAGTTTGATTTTTTGTCTAGATTTTCTGAGCCATTATAACCCCTGTTATTCAGTAACGTAAAACATATTTTTTCATATTAAAAAGGTTTTAATGAGCAGATAGGCTTGCGTTATATTCTGCTGTATTCCATGGATATTGATTTAATATATAGTGCATGTATTATTCATTTCTTTGGAATATTTTATATCTTTTAGATATGTTAATTCTCAATCATTTCCCATATAATACAATTTATAATTTCACTCAAAATTTAACCAAATATCAATAATATCAGATTGCTTACTTCAAACCAAAAAGAATGGTTTAGTATAAAATCAAATGATTATTTTATTATCGGAAGTAAATTTTACTGAATTATAGCTCATTCGATAAAATGGATCTGTAAGGCCTTGGATATGAACCCTTCTTCATATTTGGTGAATATCCAAAGACTTTTTTCAGTTTTCATATAATTCTCATTTATATATATCTGTGATAAATATATAAAATAGCAATAATAAAATTATTATAACAAAGCCTTTGTATTTAAGAAAAAAGTTAATCATAGAGCACGGTTAAATGATAGATTTATCTCACTAAAATGTCAGCAAGTTCATTCGGTCTTACAATCCAGACGTCAAGGTCTTTGTCATTGCCAACAATACTATTCCATTTGTTTATTGCCCATCATGTACAAAATCAACCGTTTATATACGGATCGTTGATCCATAAGCTATCATTAAGCCAATCTTCTGAGTTTCTCTTAGTTAAATCCAAATTGATAGAATTCATAATAGTAGTGTAATCCACATTATTGATAACAGTAGATTCGGAAACATAATTACTGTAATGTTTATCTGGTCATTTATTGTCTAATTCTCTATCAGCACGAATATAATCAAAAGGATATAATCCGTAAGAATGAGTTTCTCCTTTGTAAGTTACTTCTATCCATGCATGACCAGAAAAATATCATCAATCACCCCTATCAGCATATATTGATAAAATAGCTTTCTCCCTCCCCATCGGATCCACAAACCCCACTGGATTATTACCTACATATGTATAGAGATTGATATTATCAATTGTTCCGATAGGGTCTCTACTAATAAATCTACCTAAATCAGCCGAATAGTATCGTGCTCGATAATAATAGAGTCCGATTTCTCCATCATATTCACGTCCGGTGAAAAGTCTATTATTTCCTACTTTTGACTCTGAGAATTCTCTCCACTCATTACTCTTTCCATCTCTCATATAAGCCTGTCCAAAAGCATTATATCGATATTCTTCGACGAGTTTTCCCTTATCATCCGTAATAGCCGTAATACTTCCGAGTTGATCCTTCTGATAGAAATATCTATTCTCTATTTTCTTCTTTCCGTCAGTGGTCGTAGCTCCTATTAATTAAATCGTAGTACGATGGTTTGAATTTTAATAATCATACTTTTCTGGTTTGGGATTTCTATCACGATCATAATCTTTAAGTATAATCCAGTTATTATCAATGCGATATTCAAATGTTCCACCATAGGTTGTTTGTCATTTTTTTATATCTCACCAACCACCTTTTTTGTAACCAATCGTTCTGTCCCAATCGAATATTCAAAAAAATAAAGAATCAAAAGGTGTAGTCTGATATTTATTACTATGAATGTCATATGCTCTTATTTGAATCATAAGACTATCAATGGTTATCCCATTTCAGAGATTACAAATTTCATCGCAATCCCTATTAAATGCTCAATTTTCACTACTGTATTCTAAAGAAGAACAAGATTCTGTATTGAATATCATATTACCGAAACTACCAAATACATAGCATGGCCTTCGATCAAAAACTATAATTTTATTATTAAACATAAACTTCGCCAGTGTTTCATATGATCACTTATTCTGATAGAACTCATAAGCAAGACGATAGTTTTTCGAATATATCAAGCCAAATCAAAGAATGATAAGAGCAAGACAAAAAATTGTAACTATTTTTAATTTACGCATGATTATAAAAGGAATAGGTGTGGTTTCCATATTCAGAAATATACGACCAAATATATGGAAATATAGAATGCAAGATAAATAAAAGTAAGGTCAATCAAATAGAAATATTTTGACTTGTGAATTTTATAACGTGCAAAAAATTTATTCTTGAAATAGATAAATACCACACCTCAAAAAAGCCATGTAAGAGTTATGTATTCAAATAACTTATGTAGAACATATTTATTACCAAGAGTTTCAAAGACTTTGGAAATAGGATACAAAAAATAATATTGTAGTTCAAAATTTAGCATCCAGAATGTTACGATAAAAAGAAAGATAAAAATGAGTACAGAAAAAGCATTTTCTATTATAAATTCTTGTGAGAGGAATTTTATTTCTCTATTTTTGGCATATTTGAGAAAATTGTACACCAAGAGGTAGAAGAATAGCATTAGGAATGGCATTATTTCAGCTAACATAATTAGTTAAGGTTAGGAGTAAAGACTCTCCAATTCCCTCAATTAATAACATTAGGTTCTCATACGGGGGCAGCCAAGAATTCGTACCAGTTGTCAACATCGGTCGGTTCATTTACACGAACTACATCTGTTGCCGCTGTCACATTTGCCCACAATTGATCGCTTATTTGTTGAGCAATACTATTTTCTCATTGTCATGCCTCGCAAGAAATCATAAACACAGAGGCTGTTTGACTTGAATTTCTGTTAATAGGAAGAAGTTCGGATACATTCGAAGTATTTATACCTCATGAATAATCATGTCCTCCATGAGCAACATAAATTACTCGTTGTATATTACCAAGATACTCCTGAGTAATGTTATTGAATTCATTTGTCGTTGTAACATCATTAAATAGAAGAATATTTCTTCTCGCAACCCCCTGATTGATGGCTTGTTGGATTTGATATTCCGCAGTGAGTTCAAATCCACCGATTTCTCAGTCCGTATGTGGTCTTCAAACTATTATAAGTACTTTCTCTCTCCCCATCGGATCAATATATTTAACCGGATTATTCCCCACATAACTATACAAATTCACATTATCCCTCATTCCAATCGGATCTCTCGATATAAATCTACCTAAATCAGCCGAATAGAAACGAGCACGATAGTAGTAGAGTCCAATCTCTCTATCATACTCTCTTCCAGTAAACAACCTCACATTCCCGATTTTCGATTCCTTGAATTCTCTCCAATTATCACTCTTTCCATCTCGAATATATGTCTTTCCGAAGGCATTATATCTGTATTCCTCAACCACCTTTCCCTTGTCATCCGTGATAGCTGTGATGCTTCCGAGTTGGTTCTTTTGATAAAAATAGGTATCGGATTTTTTCTTTTTTCCATGATCTTCATACTTGGTTCGGAGAGTCGCGATAATGTCGTCGATACTCTGCCCATAGATGTTTTCTCTGATTTCTGTGAGTTCCATCTTTCCATTATCTTTCTTATATTCACTTTCCTCGATAGTATTTTGGTTGGAGTAGGTGTATTTGGTTATCTGTTCTTTTGCTTCCTTAGATGCTCTTCTTCCGAGTACATCATAGGAGAACTTTGCCATAAATTGTTCTTTCTTGTCTTTTTCCTCATTTTCATCTCCCTTCTCTCAGACTTTCTTTACTTCTACGAGTCGATTTCGGTAATCGTAAGAGAATTGGAATACTCCGTTATTCACGAGATTCCCATTTTTATCATATGAGAGCTTGGCACCGTTTGAACCAAAATACTGGTTGAGGGTATTGATATCATACGATGTGGAAGTGGTCTTCGGCTTGTCTTTCCCGACGGTTTTCATTTCGGTGGAACTCGAAGAAAGTCTGTTTCCCATCGGATCGTATGCGAAAGATTCGGAAATGCTTTTCTTGTCCTGTGTCGCTTCGTATCCGGCTTGGGTAAGCCTGTTTAACGAATCGTAGGAGTAGTTATCATGACCGTTTCCAAGGATATTGCTCGTCGCATCATAGGAGAACGAGAGCTTCTGGATCATTTCTCCGGTTGGATTCTTTTTATCAGGAGAAGCGATATTTGTCAGTTCTTTGAGTCTCAGAAGTGAATCATATCCGTAGCTCGTCTTTGTTCCGTTTCCGAGAGTAAGAGTATCGAGAGTGACCGAATTATATCCGTAACTTGCGATATTCTTTCCATCGAGCGTAATTCCTGTTAATCGGTTGAGTACATCGTAATTTCGATCAACCTTCTTTTCTGATGGAGTGGTAAGACTCGTGAGATTACTGTTCGCATCATAAACGTAATTTACATTCTTTCCGTTATTTGTCTCCTTCGTGAGGTTATTCAGTCCATCGTACTCAAATGCGAGTACATTGTTCTGATCATCATTTCCTCCGATGAGTCGTCCAAGAGCATCGTAAGAGTAGGTCTCTTCGGTTACTCCGAGAACATTCGTTCCTCGTGTGATAGAACGCTTCGTGAGACGATTTAAGGTATCATAGGTATTCGTAACAATTGTTCCGTTTGGATCGGTGTACGATGCGAGATTTCCATTCGCATCGTAGGAATAGGTGGTGAAACTACCATCTACGAGAAGCTCTTTTGTTCGTCGATTGAGATTGTCGTATTCATAAGTAGTCTTGTTTCCGTTCGCATCCGTAAGGCTTGTAACATTCCCCATGCTATCATACTCGTAGCTGATTTTAACTTCCTTTCCGTTTACTGCCTCAGTCTTTACAAGGACATTCCCGAGTCCATCGTAGGTGTATTTTGTATGATTTCCATTCCCATCGATGGTTTCTATAATCTGATTCAGGGTATTGTAAGTATATTTGGTTTCTATCGCCTGAATACTTTCTCCGACAATACTACTGAGCACGAGTCTATTATCTCGGTCATAAGTATACTTGGTCTCCGTTGTTTTCCCATTCGACTGAATGAGTTTCTTGAAAATAATATTTCCGTTGTTGTCGTACATGAAAACTTGCTTGTTTCCGATGCTATCGGTAGTCTCGGTGGCTCGTCCATAGATATCATAACTGAGCTTCGTACTATTTCCTTTTGGATCTATTTTCTCTGTCAAAAGCCCTTTCTCGTAGGCGTACTTAGTCGTGATGGTGTCATTTCCTGTGACACTATATCCAATCTGTTTCACGAGATGGGAGAAAATGTCATACTCTCTGGATTGCTTGGAGAGAAGAACATTGTTTGTATCAAATACTTGGCTACTGGTGATGTTTCCAACGGTATCGTAGGTAAAGAGAGTATATGTACCCTTGGAATCAGTTACTTTAACCGGCTCATCGAAGAGATTGTATTGAATATCCTGTGTATTTCCTTTCGGGTCGGTTATCTTAATAATGTTCCCGTTGTTATCATACTGGTACTTCGTTTCCTGCCCGCTAACAACGATTTTTATAACTTTATCCTGTTCGTTGTAGATGAATTCTTTCGTCGTTCCGTTCGGATAGGTGATTTTCTTTACATTCTCGTTCCCATCGTATGTGTATTGGATCTTTGTTGCTTTTAGCGCAGTTATCTGCTGGTTTACTTCGGCGAGATGATCGAGGATATCATAGCTCTTTGTGGTTTCGAGCGGAGTTCCGTCTGATTGAGTCAGGATTTGTTTGGTTTCTTTTCCATTTTTATCGTACTCAAAAGAGTGGCTGATTCCTTCGGCAGAAAGGGTCTTTGTCATCTGATGAAACTCATCATAGGTGATACTCTTCGTATTTCCGTTCCCATCAATGAGAATGGTCGGATTTCCATCCGTATCGTAGGTGAATTGTGTCACGATTCATGCGGAAAGAATCGAGAGGAGAGAAGAATCTTTCTTGGTGATTTTGGTAATATTTCCGTCTGTGTATTCAAGAGTGGTCTGTAATCCTCTTGGATCAATAGTTTTGGTGAGTTGTCCCTTGCTATCATACTCGTAACTCGTTTCCAATTTTGTACTGGTTGAGTCTACGACAGTTTTTACAACATTCCCCTTATCATCCAAAGTATTTTCTATCACGAGCCCATTTATGGTCGTTATCTTCGTGGGAGTATCGTAATTCGTACTATATTCATACTGGGTGATTCTTGATCCTTCTCCGATTCTCTTTTCAGTGAGGAGTCTTCATTTGTCATCGTAGGTATTTTCTGTGCTATTTCCGTTTGGTTTCACATCCTTTGTTACCCGTCCATTGCTATCGTACTCAAATTTGAATTCTACAATCCCTGTTGCAGTTTGTACTTTTCGTGAAAGAACATTTCCCTTATCATCGAAACTATATTCTGTCTTCACTCCGTTTCTATTTTCTACACTGTTTTTCGTTACTCTTTGAGTTGTTGGATCGAGTGTGTAGGTGTATTTCACTTCACCATCTCCGTATTTCTGGATATTTACTCGATCATTTTCATCATAGGTGTTTTCTACATAGGTCTGACTTTTTGAATCAATGAGCTTCGTGATGTTATGATTGAGTTTTGTATTCGCATTTCATGATATGTACTCGAAAGAAATAGTCCGAGGATTTGCCTCATTTCCGATTTTAATGGTCGTTAAATCACCTCCTTCACTGTATCC
>JBAZVV010000043.1:0-10191 GCA_041660685.1 Candidatus Altimarinota bacterium
AACTGCTATGTTGGAACACTATCGTGATACTCACGGAAGTGATAAAATACTCTTCGATGGGATTCCACGATCGAGTACACAGAAAGCTCTTTTTGATGCAGTATTTCCTGGATATTTCGTCGTATTTTTGGATCTCAAACGAGAACAGGCAATCGAACGACTTGCTGGGCGAAAGATCGATCCCTCTACGGGCGAGAGTTTTCAGGCAGACTTTATTGGATCTTTCAGTCCATTTACCGGACAGAAACTTATCAAACGTCCCGATGATACTCCTGATGCAGTCGCAAAACGAATCGAGATTTTCTATGAAAATACCCTGCCACTTCTCGCAAGTTGGGCTCAGGAAGGAAAGAAAGTTTATACTATCGACGCATCTCGAGATGTAGAAACGGTATATGATCAGATCAAAGTAGTTTTATCAGCATATTAATATCTCTTTACTCTTTATTTTCCCTCTATGAAAAATTGGCTTCGTTCTCAGAGTATACTATTTTTTGGAGTAGTATTGAGTGTTATTATAGAAATATCTGAAATTATACGTGGTTCGTGTAATGTTTGGCAACAGGAATTTCTCCTTCTTGCTATTATTGGAGTTTTAAGTTTTTCCGTTCGAAATAAGTATATTTCCTACTTCGCAACTCTCGGACTTCTCTGAATTTATGCCGATGAATTTTATGAACAATTTGTAGAATTTTCAGTCTGTGGTTTTGCAGCATCAGAGCTTACTCCGCTCCTTATCGTTGCACTTATCGTAGCTTTTTCGGTTGTAGAGATAAAAGGGTGGAGGCGGAAATAATACCTATTAATTTATTTTTGTATGTATCTTGTAGAAGCTTTCCCAAATGAAGATGCTCTGAAACAGGCACTTCAATATTCTCATGAATATGGACAACCTCAGGAAGAAAGAGAAGAAACCTATGAATATTGTCTTTTACGTGAACGAGGAAATGAACTTCGCGTAGCTCAAGAATCTGGAGTAATAACGGTTATCGAGTTTACACAATCTGGAGTAAATGGTATTTTACAAATGGAAGGAGAAGTTATTTCTCTTTCAGAGGATTTTAATCCTATTCAAGGTGAATCCCATTATTTGAGAAGAGAATTTATCAACAACATCTTTCGCCCGAAAGTATCAAGTATTTTACTTCCCTGAGCAGATTATATCTCTCTGGAAGAAAAGATTCGCACCAATACTTGGGCTCGATATGTTCATCCAGTATTTACAGGAAGAAATATATCCATCTATGAAACACTTCATTTCGATGATATATATGATGCTTTTGATGCATCATTCTGATTTCGATTTCCTGATGGTCAAGTATTTCCATTCCCGATTTTTATCAAAACTATTCGGAAAAATCGTTCTGAGATTATTAGAAATCCTAAGGATTTTAATGATTTCGCTATGGGGGTTATGACTGATAGAGGGTTCATAATCTCGGAAGTCATGGATATAGCGGAAGATGATGATGGAAAAAAAGAATATCGAGTATATGTTGTAAATGGAAAACCAGTGAATATGTCTCGATGCGTAGATTATGACACAGTAGAAATCCCCGTTGAAGTTTCTTGTTTTGCTCAAGAATTTTCTCGCTCGCATAAGGATATATTTTCCTCATATGTTGTTGATATCGCTCTTTGTGAAGATGGACTCTGTCATGTTATAGAACTCAATAATTTCTCTACATCAGGAAGGTATCGTTCGAATGATTTCAGTGCAATATTTGAAGCATTTTCGAATGATGGGCAATAAAATAAGACCCTGGCAAGGGGTCTTGATGATTTCGAATTAATCGCCTTTTTGATGGTAATGAGTCTTGAAATCGGGGTGATGAGGACAATCACTTCTGTGATTATTCTTTGCCTTGCATTTACTACAAGGTTTCGCCTCCGTTTTTTTCTTTTTCTCTGGTTTTCTTTCCATCTTTTTTCTCTCCTGAATTTCTCTCTACATAAACCATAATGCCGACGGCAAGAAGTTGTAGATGAGATGGGGCGTACTATATTCACTGATAAAGAGAAGTCAAGACAATTTTAAAAATTCATTTACAGTATATGTTTTTTTATATTCACATACCATTCTGTCGCCAAAAGTGCCAGTATTGTCATTTTGCGCTGACGCCAGTTTTTGACGATTTGAAGGTTCGAGTGTATGTAGATGCCCTCAAAAGAGAGATAGAAGAATTTTTTATAGAGAATCCAGGAAATACTATTGAGACTATTTATTTCGGTGGTGGCACTCCTTCTATTCTAACCGGTGAACAATTGGCGGAGATTTTGGACATTTTTCATAGACAGAGAGGTTTCGAGAAAATATCTGAGATTACTTTGGAGTCGAATCCAGAGGATATCACGAGTTTTTATCTCAATACTCTTTCGAAACTTTGAGTGAATCGATTGAGTCTCGGGATTCAGACTCTGAATGGAAAATCTCTTCAAAGGGTTGGGCGATCAGATTCCAATGAATCGATTTTTCGAGCATTAGAATGTATTTCGACTAGCCCCATTGAAAATATCTCTATTGATCTTATTGCAGGACTTCCTCATACTTCCATTGGGCAAATAGTTTCGGATCTAGAACAGATATTTTCCCGAATCAGTCCAAAACACGTGAGTATCTATATGCTCGAAGATGAGAATTATCCAGCGGATTGGAAATCATATCTCCCAAGCGATAAAGTCATTCGGGATGAGTATATTTCTGGAGTGGAATGGCTTCAAAAAAAGGGATTGTATCGGTATGAACTTTCTAATTTTGTACAACCAGGCTTTGAATCTCGACACAATCAATCGTACTGGAATCATTCTAACTATCGAGGTTTCTGACTCGGAGCTGCGAGTTTCATAGAAGGGGAAAGATTTACGAATAGTTCTTCATTCTTTGGATACTATCGTGGAGAAAAACAGCCAGAATCTCTCAATCCTGAATCGCTTCGTATCGAACGGATCATGTTCGGCATGAGAACTTCTGGAGTTCATATGAGCGAATTGTTTGACTGGCAAAAAGTAGAGAAATTACAAACAGAAGGATTCATCGAAATTCGAGAAAATAGGGTTTTTCCAACTTCGACTTGAATTTTTCTCATTGACCATATAATAGGCGAGCTTATTTAGAACATAGGCCGGCGTAGCTCAGTTGGTAGAGCGCATCCTTGGTAAGGATGAGGTCGTGGGTTCGTGTCCCATCGTTGGCTCCAGTTTAGAAAATCAAATATCCCATCTCTTGAGAGAGATGGGATATTTTAATTATATTTATCTAATCAATAACACTAAATAATTCTTCCAGTGTTGTTTTCCCACGCATCGCCTTAAGGACGCCATCTTCTCTCATAAGTACCAAATCTTGTTCTCGTCATTTTTCGAGAATTTCCGCAGGACTCGCTCCATTTCGAATAAGCGTACGAATCTCACTCGAAAAGTGTAGTACCTCAAAGATACCAACACGCCCTTTGAATCCAGTATATCCGCAATGCTCACAACCCTTTCCGCGATGAAGAGTGAAGCCATTTTTCTTTGCTTTGGAAACTGCCTCGATTCCAATATCTTTCATCATCCATGAGATGATATTATTTTCATCGGGCGTAGCTTCGTACGATTCTGAACAGTGTTTGCAGATCTTGCGAACCAATCTCTGAGCTATGATGATATCAATAGCAGACGCGAGGATATAAGGAGGAAGTCCCATATTTGTAAGACGTTCAATCGTCTCAGATGCACTTTTAGTATGAAGCGTTGAAAGTACGAGGTGTCCAGTGAGAGACGCTTGAGCCGCGATATCTGCTGTTTCAAGATCACGTATTTCCCCAATCATAATAACATCGGGATCTTGACGAAGGAGTGCTTTGAGTCCACTTGCATAGGTGTAATTGTTTTTCTCATTTACCTCTGATTGCACTACTCCCTCGAGTTCATATTCGATCGGATCTTCGAGGGTGATAACTTTCTTTTCTGGGGTATTGAGAGTAGAGAGGATAGAATAGAGAGTGGTTGTTTTACCACTTCCTGTTGGTCCAGTAACGAGAATCATCCCGCTTTTTTTCTCGGTACTTTTTTCAATCTGTCGTTTGGAAGTCCACATAAACCCGAGTTCACTCATGGCAGGGATAGAGTTCGTAGAATCTAATATTCGACATACGACATTTTCACCAAGTTTCACTGGAAGTGTGGAGACACGAACATCGATACGCTCTCCTCACTCATCAATACGATATTTTCCATCTTGAGGAATTTGTGTAAGATTGAGTTTCATATTGGATTTATATTTGAGTCGTTCTAGAACCAATTTGTACTCAGCGGGAGTTAGACTAAAGACGGTAACAAGATTTCCATCGATACGAAGACGTACATCGACAGAAGTAGTTTTGATATCATAGTGAATATCAGACCCACCAAGAGAAAGAGCTCATTTTGTGATGAGTGTAAGTGCTGTATCGGAAGCCTGTTTGAGAAGAGATACTCGAACATATTCCTCGAGTTCCTGAAATTTAGCAGAATGAAATCAAGCATTCTCCTTAATAAGTGCTTCTTTAATTTTTTTGAAGTCCTCTTCGCTTTGTATCGACATGGGAAATATTTGTAAATATGGATATAATTACAAATAATGTATCATATATCAATTGGTATTGCAAAAATATGAATATCATTATACTGTAGACAATTCGACATTGTATCTCATTATTTAACGAGAGAAATATGCCTATCACTCAAACACAAATTATCATCCTCAGTATTTATACACTCTTCTTTATTTGTGTGGTAGTTTTTTTTGAAATACGTCTTAATTATATTCATAGACGACATATTGAGAAATTATATCCTGTTTGAGAGGATGGACTTAATATGATTGCTCGAAAACTTAAAATTATCACACGTCTTATTTTTCTTCTCTTGTTTGTTATTTCTGTAGTAATTACTCTTACTCTTTTATAGTTTGTTTGCATGTCTATTCTTTCGGAAGAAAATTACACTATCATCACAAAACACGCGATATATTTTCTCTATATTGTTGCCAAGTTTCTTTTTCTGTTGTTTATAGCAGGAGTTCTTTTTATCACTCTTTTGACATATAAAGATGACCTCAATAAAAATACATCCGATCTTATTAACTATATCTTTTTTCCTATTATATTTCTTTTGGTAAATTATGGATTCATCCAACTTATATTAGGGATTATAGGTTATTATAATCGACTTATGATTATCGTACGGGATAGGATCATTATCATCAATAATTCTCTTATACTTCAGGAAGATCTGGAGATAATGGATCTTTCCAAGGTTATGAAAATAGATGTGGAATGTCATGGTCTTCTCGCAAATATGTTTGGATATGGACATCTGATTATAGAACAACAAAAGGATGAAGTAAAAGTTATACACTTTATACCAAAACCTTATGAAGTATGGCAGATACTCCGAGAAAATACTACCTACATCAGTCAATGATGACAAGAGGTTCGTTTCCTGAAGAACTAAATTTATTTATGAAAATTTTCGATATCAACCCATAAAAATATGACTTTTGTAATGTATAATGAATCCTTTGAATGTGAATATTGTCATCAGACTATTGTTCCACATCCTGAAGGTTCTGCTCGGAATCATTGTCCATATTGTCTCTGTTCCAAGCACGTCGATGCGATACATCCAGGCGATCGGGCATCTGATTGTTATGGGAAAATGCAACCAATTAACATAGATTATCGAAAAAATAAAGGCTATATGATTCAACATCAGTGTATAAAATGCCAGAAAACAATACTCAACAAGGTTGCTCCAGATGATAAATTCCTGGATTTTGTAAGAAAACTCAACAAAGAACGGATATAAATTTATCATTTCTTTGTTTGTCATTCCGAGGGAACTCGAGGAATCTCTTTTGATCAAGTTATATTGAACAAAGCTAAAAAATCTCTCGTATAATTCAGGTTTATTATTTTCTTATAATACCGTGTCAATATGCCGACTTAAAGGGATTCCTTCACTACGGTCGGAATGACATTTTGTTATAACCTCGCTCTATAGCCAATAACCCTTGTATATGCTCAAAAGTTTCTTTCAAAAATATAATATCCTCAGAGAGGATATTATTGTTATCGCGTGTTCTTGAGGTCCAGACAGTATGTATTTACTTGCAGAAGTTATGAAAATTCATCCAAAAGAATGAATAATCGTTGCTCATTTCAATCACTGTCTTCGGGGAATAGAGAGTGAAGGGGATGAGGATTTTCTTCGAGATTTTTGTGAAAATAATCATCTCATCTTTGTGAGTACGAGAAAGGATATATCGAGTATCGCAGAGGAGATGAAAAAATGAATCGAGGAAACCGCTCGTATTGAGCGATATATTTTCTTGGAACAAATTCGCTTGCAATATGGTGCAAAGTATATTTTGACAGCTCATCACCTCGATGACAGTATCGAGACTCTCATGTTTAACTTCATTCGCGGATCAAAAATCCATGGACTCATGGGGATACCAGAACAAAATAATTCTATTCTCCGTCCATTTTTAAAAGTTTCCAAGAGAGAAATTCTTAAAAAGATTTCAGAAGAAAATATCCCTTACAGACTCGATTCCACCAATACGGATGATGTCTATCTCCGCAATCATCTTCGTCTCAATATCATCAGTGAATTTGAACGAATCAATCCAGAATATCGGAAAAATCTTGCGTCTTTTATGGGATATATGATGGAACTCGGAACATTCATCGATTCGCAGGTAGAAATCTTTCTCCGATGAGAAGAATCTTTTTTGGTGGAAGATTTTCAGGTACTTTCGCCTTTTCTCCAGAGGGAAATCATTCGTTATCTCTACGAGAAGGCAAATAATGGCACGATTGGTCTTTCTGAAGGTGGTATCGCCGAGATTATTCGATTCATCGGAGATAAAGGAAATTATACGAGAAAAGATCTCGGGAAACTCCATTTGGAGAAAAAGAATTTTCGGGTATATTTTCGGGGAAGTTTATAAAAGAAAACCAAATAATCATTCAATTTTACTTATCCTATCACTTATCTTTTCATGGCACAATCCATAGAACCAAAATTTACCCTTGAAGATCAAATAGATGATTGGGTAAAAAGTTTTTTTGCAAAATTAAAATTCAAAAATCAAGTTGATTATCATACAAAATCAGCTATTCCAGATTATCTGAAACAAGCTCTTCGTGGTCGTGCGAAAACAGAAAGTAAGACAAATTTCTGAATACCTGATTTTAGTTTAACGAAATATGATTTACCCGTTGTTATTGAAAACAAACTCGGGAGTCAAAAACTCATTTCGCAAACAAATGGTACTATTAAATTTGATGATAAATCTATCTCAGGTTATGCGGTGAATGGAGCCTTACACTATGCTACGGGAATGATTGCTTCTGGGCAATATAGTGAAGTGATCGCTATTGGTATAGCGGGGGATTCTGTTGATGCTATTTCTATGAAGGTATACTATGTGTATGGTTCAGGAGAAAGCTCTCATAAACTCCTCGAAAATATCAAAACTCTTGATTTTTTGGAGAATCAAAAAACATTCGATGAATTTTACAAAAATGCGACTCTGACGGAAGATGAAAAGCACGATATCCTCATCAAGTCTCAAAGCGAACTCCAAAAATATGCAAAAAGCCTCAATAAGCTCATGCATAATCTTAATATCACCGCACCGCAAAGAGTACTGTATGTTTCGGGAATGCTTCTCTCTATGCAAAATATAGTGGATACTGAAGGAAAGAAAATACAAGATGGACTCAATCCCGATGATCTCAAGGGAATTCAAACGGATACAAAAAGAGACGGAGTGCAGATGGTCGATCAAATCAAAGAATTTCTCAAAGCTCGTGAAATACCTTTGGATAAACAAAATCTCATGCTTTCAAGTTTTTCAGAAATTTCAAAAGCTCCTCTTCGTGATGGACTGACAGAGCTTGATAAAGAAGTATCAAAACTGATCAAGGGAGAAGCCAGTACCAATAAACAAATTTTCACCTTTATTTATCACAATATTTTCTTGTCCATCGATGCTATGGCAGGACATTTGGATATCATGGGAGAAATGTACTCAGAATTTCTCAAGTATGCCCTCGGAGATGGGAAGGATCTATGAATAGTACTGACACCTCCCTATATCACCAAGATGATGGCGACTATACTGGATATAAATATGAAGAGTCGGGTCATGGATCTCGCAACAGGTTCGGCTGGATTCCTCATCTCTGCGATGGAGATGATGATCAATGATGCAGAAAATACATATGGAAAAAAGACAACCGAAAGCGAAAATACTATCCACGAGATAAAAAGACACCAGCTTCTCTGAGTCGAGCTCAATGCGGAAATGTTTACTCTTGCAGCTACCAATATGATCCTTCGGGGCGATGGAAGCTCCAATATCCAGATAGGAGATTCATTTAGAACTCCCGAGAAACTGTATACGGATTTTCAGGCAAATAAACTTCTCCTTAATCCCCCTTTTTCTTACTCTGAAAATGGTATGCCATTTATCGCCTTTGGTTTGGATAGGATGGAAAAATGAGGACTGGCGGCGATTATCATCCAAGACTCGGCAGGCTCAGGAAAGGCGACAAGCACCAATAAATCAATGCTCAAAAAACATACACTCGTTGCGAGCATCAAGATGCCGACCGATCTTTTTCAGCCCATGGCTTGAGTACAGACGAGTATTTATATACTTGAAGCCCATAAACCGCATGACTTTGAGAAAACGGTAAAGTTTATCGACTTTCGCAATGATGGCTACAAACGAACCAGTCGATCACTCCAAGAACTCGATACCCCTACCAAACGATATGCCGACATCATCAAAATATACAAAGCAGGGAAAAGTGCGAAAATCGAGGCAAATTGGAATCTCAATGAAGTCTATACCGAAGACTTTATCAGTCCATCAGGAGCTGACTGGAACTTTGACCAACATAGAATCATCGATACCAAACCGACTTTACAAGACTTCAAAAAAACGGTCTCGGACTATCTCGCCTGGGAAGTCTCCAATCTCCTAAAAAATAATGGAAATGATAGCCTGGGAAAATAACTGCCCCACTTCAGGCAAAACTGGAAACAGTGGAGTGGGGCGAATATAGGTTGGGGGATTTGTTTGAAATACAAAATACCTTGAGTTTCAATAAGGATAGACTTACTTCAGGTTCAGAGTATGACTATATTACAAGAACATCTCAAAATCAATGAATACTACAGGCAACAGGATTTGTGAATCAAGAAAATATCAATCCTGCGGGTACTTGGAGTTTAGGTCTTTTACAAATGGACTTCTTTTATCGTGAAAAACCTTGGTATGCTGGGCAATTTGTGAGAAAAATTGCACCAAAAATAGAACTCAATAAGAATACGGTTTTATTTTTTACAGTATTACTCAATAGACAAAAAGAAAATTTATTATCAGGACTTGTGAGAGATGTGGATGAAGCATTTTTGAATGCAAAAATCTCTCTTCCTATCAAAAACGAAAAAATAGATTTTGCATTTATGGAGAGCTTTATAGCGGAGCTGGAGGCGGAGCGTATAGCGGAGCTGGAGGCCTATTTAGTGGCGACAGGATTAAAGGATTACACTCTGACTACCGAAGAAGAAAAGGTTTTGGTGGAGTTTGAGAGTGGGAAATTTGAGTGGGGAGAGTGGAGGATTGGAGAATTATTTGAGATAAATTCTTATAAAAAACGATTTGATGCAAACAAAGTAGAAATCAAAGAAACTGGAAAACCTTATGTGGTACGAACAGCTCTAAATAATGGTATTCGTGGCTATATAAATGAAGATGAAGAATTTTTGAATGAAGGAAATACTATTTCTTTTGGTCAAGATACTGCGACTATGTTTTATCAAGAAAATCCTTATTTCACTGGGGATAAAATTAAAATTGTAAAATCGAAAAATACTGAATTTAACAAGCAAAATGCACAGTTTTTTATTGCAACAATGACAAAGGCTTTCAGTTCCTTTTCTTGGGGAAGTTCCAGTTTTAATATAAAGATTATTGGGGATCAAATAATCAATCTTCCCACCAAAAATCAAGAGCCCGATTATGTCCTAATGGAGACCTTTATCTCGGCAATTCAAAAAATGGTGATTGCGGATGTGGTGCGGTATACGGAGAGGAAAATAGAGGCGACAAAAAGTGTCGTGGAGGCAGAGTAATGGCTAAGTTTTTGG
>JBAZVV010000044.1:0-10091 GCA_041660685.1 Candidatus Altimarinota bacterium
GAAAACTGGTTTGATACTCGTGAAAAAACAAAGACCATTATTGATTTTGAGAATTATGTTGATGTAAATTCTGCATTGGACGCTTCGACAAAAGATTTGTTTTATTCTCTTTTAGAAGGATTTCTTCTTACTGATACACAAGTGAAAGATGATATTGGTTTGGCAACAAAAGTACTCAAATCGCTCATCCCAAAAACTAATCCTTCGTATGCAGCGATTATGAAAAATATCGATGATATTATTTCGCATCCAACCAATCTTACTCTTAATAAAGAGCTTGGAACTTTTATTCTCAATGCTATTAAGGACGACACAACTATTGAGGTAAAAGATAAAAATATCATCAAATCACAACTCCAGACTATTATCTATGGGGGACAAAGCAATATCCCAGCAAATACCGTACCACCAACAGATACTGCGACTTCTTGAGGAATACTCGGTTTTATTCTCGGTTTTGGGAAAATTCTTGGATTTCTTATTATCGGTCTTTTCGGACTTATTATCGCCGCTTTTGTATATTTCAAGCTTTTGAATAAAGATGGAAATCTCGGTTTTCAAGATTTTATTATCGACAAAATCTCTGGAAAACAACCAGTACAGAAATCCTCACTTACGCAGAAACCTATTCCTGTTGACTCTATTATTCCGAAAGAAAATAAACCCCATACGGATGTACTGGCAAATATTGTTTCTGAACCTCAACCATTTTCTATTCCTGATACAAAGACGATAGTATCTCCAGAAGAGGTTTATGTCCCTCCAACAGAAAGTACTATTCCTGATTGGCTCAAAGAATCAACGAGTTTGCAATCTTCTTTGGCACCTTCAGAGACTACTATAAAGGACTCTATTTCTATTCCAGAAAATATTATGTCCGAAGAGAATATTGATACATCTACTGAATCTAGTATGCCAGATTGGTTGAAGGGGGCATGAGAAGAAACATCTATTTCTTCAGAAGAGAATGCTCTTCAGAATATTTCTGAAACAGAGACTATCTCTACTGAACCAGTAATAATTGCAGATGAAACAACATCTAATCTACCACCATGGCTACAAGGAATGGATCAAGAGTCTTTGAACGAAGAAGTTACACAAGAGATGACAGAACCAGCTAAAACTCCTGATGTAGTTGATGAAGATAGTATCCCAGATTGGCTTAAATGAACGCCATCAGAAACCCCAGTTATTTCTACGGAAGAGATAGTTATTGAAACATCGAAACAGGAAATAATTCCCGAGGAGCCAGTAATAATAACTCCTAAGCCCAAAGAAGATTCTTTCTATGAAGATATACCCGACTGGTTGAGAAGTACATCCCCAATGGTTTCAACTGAAGAAAATAATATTAAAAAAGTTTCTATTATTTCAGAAGAAAGTCCAGAAAAAGAACTTGAGATAAAAGAAGAAGTCCAACCATCTATAAAAAAGAAAACTCAGAAATTAGTTAAAAAAGAAGAAACAATAAAGGAAAAAGAAATAATAATCGAAGAGGAAAGAAAATCAGAAGAAGAAATAATCTTACCGAAACCAAAAAAGAAAAAACCAGTTCCTGTAGTTTCTGACTGACCAGTTATCTCGGCAGCAGACGAAGAATTGCCTGACTGGCTGAGATAATCCTCGATAATCAAAAGAAGAATAAGTATGTTATTGCTTATTCTTCTGATGTTTTTCACATAAACAGATCCCGTAGTTTATAATCTTCATTCCTATGACCAATACTGAAAATAATAACTCTTCCGGTGGACTTCTCGGAGAAATTTTGGAATCTACAAAGGTAGAATCTTCATCTGCATATAAGGTTGATCTTCTATCAGATACATTTATCGATGAAGAAATTTCCGCTATTTCTCCTTCTGCGCCATCTGTTATTCAAAATGCAGGAGTAGTGTCAAAAAAGAAACCCCTCAATACAGGGGATTTCTTGCGTATTGTGTGAGCGATTCTTCTTGTCGCACTTATATTTTTTGGTGCCTTTCTTGCGTATATTGTTTTCAATCCAGGACAGGCGAGTTTTTTCACGGGCTTTGGTATCAATCCTGGAGATATTGCACGTTTATTGAAACAACTCGTTAGTGCTATTTTTGGCGTTGTAACATTTCTTCTTTCTATTATCTGGATAATATACCTTTTTCGGGCCATCTTGACAAAGAAAGAATACAAGAAAAAGAAGACAATTTCGATTATATTGGCATTCTTTTTTGGTATATTACTATTTTCTGATATCACTCTTTGGGCTTCTTTGGTTACTAAAATCAATGCAACAGATTATGAGAATCCAAATGGGGGAGTACTTGTATATGATAATGAAAAATCCACATCAGAACAATTTAAGAGTAGTGCACAGATGTATAATTTTGATAACCTCATTTGACCGATGGAATTAAGATTCGATCTTAAGGCAGATGCAAATGTCGCAGCGAAGATTATCGATATTTCTAGTTATAAGATAAATTTTGACGGAGCAAAATGTTTACCGACAGGATCTTCTAATATCGAGGGAATAAATGCACAAGATAATCCTATCATCTGTACTTTTGATGAAGCTAAGGTTTTTAAGCCCACAGGAGTATATGAAGGAATAGATCGAGTGACACATAAATCAAAAACTCTGACTATTAATTTTCAACCTATACAGATTATAGGAATGGTGGATATTAAAAAAACAGAAACCTCTGTTACTTATGATGCTTCTAAACTCACGAGTTTTGGAAATATTCATTGGCTTGTAGAAAAGAATAATGACCTTGTTTCCGAAAGTACCAACGCGATATTTTCTATAACTAAGAAAGATGCAGATCAAATCCTTTGTCTCAATATTTCTTCTGGAACAACCTGTGATAAGCTTTTTATAATTCCTGCAAAATGAAGTGAAAATATCACAGCAGCTATTGTTCATAAGCAGGATGTAGAAAACCCTTTAAAATACACATTTTCTCTTGGTGACAAGGTGGTGAAGTCTGGTGAGATTGTGGATTATAGATGGGTTATTGAAAATCATACTGTGTCAAAAGATCCAACATTTGACTATACATTTCCAGGAGAATATAAAGAAGTAAAAATAAAGGTTGTTTTGACTGACTCTGCTGGGAAAGCTACAGAATTGAGTGATAATTTTTCTATACTCTATCCACTCAGTCTCGTGAGGTGAGCACAGAGTAAATCACTTCTACGGATCACGGATATTTCTGGAAATCATCTTGCTGATGGTACATATAATACATCCATAAAAGCATATTATATTACTGATGTAAGTACTCCTACAAGTATTGTATTAGATGCAACCGATGTAAAAACAGAAAATCCTGGGTACGAAATTACAAATGTTTCATGGGATTTAAATTGAGATGGGGTATTTGAGAAAATAGGAATGCAGCAAAAATATGAACTTGTAGAAGAGAAACGATATACTGTTCAAGTGCAATATACTTTCACAAATGCTGATAAAAACATTACTTCTCTCGTAAAAGAAAAGATAATATTTGAACCTGTAAAGAAAGATATCAATGTTATCTTGAAACTCACACAAGATTCTGAATATGCACCAACTGTTATTCATGTTGATGGTTCTGCAAGTATTCCAAAGACGGGAACTATTACGAAATTTATGTATGACTTTGGTGAAGGAAAGGGAGTTATAGAAGGAGATGCTATCCAGGATTATTCTTATAAACTTCCAGGAGAATATGTTATCACTTTTACGGTAGTACGAGATGATGGACTCAAGGAAAGTTCTTCCAGAAAGATTATCTTGAAAGCTATCCCAAAAAATATTAAACTCAATATGAGTGTTTCATCTACTAATGTTGGAAAAACGATAGATTTTGATACCAATGGTACCATCGGACAAATCGATGCATATCACTGGGATTTCTGAGATGGAAATACATCTGACCAGATAACTCCTACTCATAGTTATGTGAAAGCAGGAAAATATACTATAAAAATTTCTGTAACATACACAGATAGAACAGTCAAATCGACAGACAAAGAGATAATTATTTCAGAATAATTATCTCTATAAAATGAAAATACGTGAATCAAATGATTCACGTATTTTTTTAAAATTGTTTTTTCCAATTTGTCAGAATAGTTTCGAGATTAATACTATGTGGTCCATTAGTTTGAGAAGAATCTACCCAACTAACAATGCTATTTACTTTCATATGATCATTATCTGGATGTGAGATTTGTAGTTCTCGTGTAAAAATTGTTTTGCAATCGGATGTTTTTGTAGATGAGCATATTACATTATTTCCAGAGCTTGTGGGGAGACTATTTGTATTCAGAAATATAGGGAATTGTCCGACATAAGTTGCATATGTTACATTTGGAAGAATGATTCCAGAAAGTGTCCAAAGTACGCCACTTTGGACAAGAATATATGATCCACTCGCATATTCTTTTCCAGAATTACCAATACAAGTAGTGTCATAATTTTTTACTTTCCAACAATTATTATAGTCGCTGGAAAATTTGATCCAGTTGGTATCACGGATATTTTCTACAGCCTCGAGTCCTTCCCTTGCTATATTGATGGCTTTTATACGATTTTCTGCTGTACTAGAAAGCTTCTGTCCATTACCTATGATATTATAAGCTCCGGTGATACCGATAGTGAGTATGATAATGACGACCATTACCTCAATAATAGAATTTCCGCGCTGAGATTTGAACATGGTATTTATTTACGAAAGAGTAAAGTTTTATACTAACCTTCTGTAGAATTTCCTGTTCCAGTGGTACTACCAGAATTCCCTGCTGATGTATTTGTTGGAATTATATCTTCTTTCTTCTCTTTTACAATAGTAAATAGGTTTGTAAAGAGGAGTTCATCATTTGTTCCGTAATATTTGATTGTATAAAGATTAATTCCATCATTCATCGTCCCAAAGTCCTTATTTGCAAAATAGTACCAAGAGGTTCAGAGTTGTGGAAACTTGGAAAGTTTAAAATCATTGATAGTAACGTATTTAACTACTCATTTATTTACGCGACCTTCGATACGAACAACATTATCTGTCGTTTTATAAGGATTTTCTGTTGGTGCAATAATTCGGAAGTCTTTGTCAGAAATAGGATAAGTAGTCACAGTGGCCTTTTGTTGAATATTTTCCGCACCTGCTTTTTGTGATGTATAAACTGTGAGAATTCATTTTGCAAGAATATTACCATCACCATCATATGCCTTATATACGATATTATTGCCTCCATTTACAAGAGGAAAACCTTTGTACATAAAGCTTTTCGTTTCTTTATTAATAAGTGCTTCTTTGTCATTAATAGTTACTTTTATTGCGGACGTATTGAGAAGAGAACCTTCTATATCTACTGTATGAGAGTCAACAGTAGATTCATCCTCTGGATATGTAATGGTAAGTCAGGCTTTTGTACTTTTTGCAAGGAGAGTCCCAGAAGTTGTTGTAGTACCTGATCCATTTTCAGTATTGAGAGAACTCAGTAAAGCTTCTCCATTATGTTTGATAAAAAGATCTGTTGTTTTAATATAATCACTGAGTGGTTCAATTTTACTTGCAAATTGAAGTGTAGTACTCGAAAGATCATTTTTCATAATCGTAAGTTGTTGTCCTACACCCGGAGTCGCAGCAATGGATTTCTTGGAATAATCCTCCACAGTAGCACTTCCCTTAAGGATATAAATATTACTCGCGATAGTATTTTGACTGAGGATAATAATAGAATTAACATTGGGCGTAACGGAGAAATTTTTCATTTTTACATTCATGGCTATATCACTCGAATCTACAAGAATATCGGCATTTTCTAGAGAAACAGTTTGCTTTCCATCGATGAGTCCTTCGTATTTTAATTCTCCTCATTTATCTACGAAAAGTTTAGAAGCACTATTTTCAAATGCTATTTCTGCTTCTCCACTAACAATCGTAAGCTTACTATCGGTCGCGTACATTTTCGTCGTACCATCGATACGTTTCTTGGAATCCCCAGACATATAGATGTATATCTCAGACTGTTCTTGTTTCGGAGTGACAGTTATAAAAGAACCAGTATTATTTTGTGTAGAAGTTCCCGGAGAAGATATATATTTTATAATAATAATAAGAACGACAACCGCTATTGCAAATGGTACAATATATGAAGCAAAATTTCCTCCCATAGGAGAAGAATTGGTACGATTTCTGAGACGAGTCATAGAAAGGTTTTTTTATGAAAATAATAGATGTATTGAATATATGCAAAAACCTGTAGGAATCAAGCGGAAATGACAACAAAAAACATTTCCGTATATGGAAATGTTTTTTGTTTTGATAGATTTGGAAATATTTTATTCTTTTGAAAGTGTTTTTGGGATAATGGCTTCAACAGCAGCATAGGTTGCATCTTTCCCCTTTGGTATACGAATAGATACAGAATCACCGATTTCTCCTTTTATGAAAGTAACAGCTGCAAGGAGGGTGTTGTAAGTTTTTCCATCGGCTATCACTTGGAAGCGATCTTTGTTCTTGGTGAGTATTCCTACTTTCGTTTCATGTTCGATTTCTTCTATAATTTTATAAGTGATTTTTCCATCACTCTGGATAATCGCTTTCAGTTTACTTCCTTGTACGAGTTTGGATTTGGATGCATAGTTCTGAGGAACGGGATACATAGCCCCATCGGAACCAAGCATAGCCTCTCCAGTAAACACTCCTTCTATAATTTTCTCATCTCCACTCTGGTAGTTGGAAAGTCCAGAAGCATCGAGATAGGCAAGTTCTTTTTTGAGTTCTACGTCATCACTCATCGTGGCGAGGATTTTTTTCGCTGAAATAATAGATTTCTGGGCACTATCGAGAAAATCCTTGATAGCCATAAGCTTCTTTGGTTCGAGCATATATTTGTATTTATTAAAATAGGATGAGAATAGTATAATCTATAATAGGTTTTTTTCCAAAGAAATGAGTATTGACTCTCTGATAAAATATGGCTTGAATTGAAGAATATAAAAGACCGTCACTCCGTGACGGTCAATGTTGGGTAAGATTTTACGCGTAAACGTTAACCTTCCCAGTTTGTTGGGTGACAAGGGTGTCTGTCAGACCCCGAGCCTCTACCAATTTTGCTGCATGTTCTGAGAGCGGAGCAGGGTTTTGTGCTCTTAATGCTTCAAAATTTTTTTGATCCTGCACAAAGCCAAGATTCTGGCGAGTGAAAAATGAACCAGTAACGGAACCAACAGAACTTGTGTTCATATACATCTCCCTATTTTTTCCTCTTTCCCGTTATTGGAAAAGAGAGTTCCTTTCAGAACAAGAGGCATTGTAGTCAAATTTTTGTATTGTCAAGAGATTTTATAATAAATCATACTTATTTTCACAAGAGAGTCAATATCTAATTGTTTGTTTCTATTACACTTTTGTAGTACAGTAGAGGAAATATTAATTTTCATCGTATGACGGTAGCAATTATTACTCCTATAACAAAAACTCCTTCGGCAGAGGTTTTTGAGAACAAGATCGTTGATAATGATGGTTTTTTTGATGCCATGGAAGAGGGTTTTTCAAAAACACTTTCTGAACCAGAAATTTATGGACAGACTCGTCTTGCACTCCATGAACTTCTCGCTCAAATGAAGACACAAACATTTATTCATTGAGTAACTGAGTGGACAGCTAACGAACAAAAAGTTTTTTTTGAACAAGTACAGACGGAGATAAAAAAGACTCATAGGGAAATAAAAAATGCAGGGATTTTGGCTCTAACAAATATGCGTGAGAAAATCCAAACGCTTATCAAAGATGAGATTTGGCGTGAAATCAATGATGCAGGGAGAAAATATAATCTTCAAGATGGAAACGGAAATGTTATGATTGCTAATATTCGTGATTATCAACAATTTCTTGAGAAGAGTTTTCTGACAGATAATGAAACTCGTATTATCCCACTCGATCTTCGGCTTACTATTGGTCAGACTGAAACCGTGAAGGACGCAAGAGAGAAGCTCAAAAAATATGGTGGGAAATATAATGCTCTTATCCTTGTAGATGAATGAAATCACCCAATAGGAATAATAAAAGCAGATGTACTTGAGAAATATAAGAAAACAGAAAATCTTACACTTGAGAAGGTTGAATATATCTCAAATAAGGAAATATATTGATACTATACGACTTCTACTCAGGATGCGAAGAATATTATGCAAAAATATGATATAAATATACTTCCAATTATTGATACAAATACGGAAACACTTATTGGTATATTAACAAGTAGTTCTTTGGTACGGAAAGGAGTTCAGTATTATTCTACTGTTTCTCTTACGAAATTAAATATAGAAGTATGAATGAAATGAATATCTGAAAAATAAAAAAAAAGAACCGATAATCGGTTCTTTTTTGGTATTTGGTATTTTGAGAAAGAAAAAATCCGTACATGCGAGGCATATGTCGAAAGAAAGATGCCTATGTACGGATGATTTTTTGTTGTGCCCGAAGTTTTCCATCCACTTCCAGGTCGCATCTACTGCAATCCCGTCTTTTTTTCGAGTATGACGATCTCGTTTCATAGGAAAAAAATACTTTTTCACATATGAGTTTTTATTGTACAAATTTTATTGGAATTTGTTTTTATTTTTGTGCTTGTGGCAAGATGGATTCACCTCGTTAAGCAGTAGATAAATATAATATAGTATATAAAAATCTTATTGTCAAACTTTTTGATGTAAAATTCATTTTTTATCATTATTTTCATTAGATTCCTTTTAAATTAGAGCTTATAACTATATATTTGACATAGTAAATTATATATACTATTATTCAGTTATAAGTAATAATAATTACCTATAAATTTACATCTTAATTTATTCTTATATGACTGAACTACAACAAACATTGAATAATATGAATAATGGTTCTTGTATACAAGAAGTTAATATTTCTCATGTGTGAGAACGTCGTGAAAGTAATATACATAGAGATATGATGACAAATTATAAATACCGATTTAATACAGTTTTATGAAAATTAGAAGAGATTCTTCCTTATACTTCAGAAACTCATAGAATAAGGGAAGAAGTACAAAGAAATTCTCAAGTAATGCTTGCTGAATTGAGACAAGAAATTGGGAATTACGAAAAACGATCACATTCATTATCTGAAAAAGTTAAAGATTTCTTTGCATTGAGGCATTTACCTACCGAAGCGATATGGTCTGAAAGATTGTGTCAACTTGAAGTGGCAATGATTATGGCAAAGGACAAAGGAGATAAGATATCATTTGTAAAGACAGCAGTCGAAGATATTCTCGGATAAAAAATAACTTCCAAAAAAATCTCATCTTAGAAATTTCTAAGATGAGATTTTTTTAGGCTTAATAGACATTTTCTGGTAGGTTTTTAATCCAATTTGTAGCACAATAGAGCGGTTTATCCGCTCTATTTTAAATCATATGGTTAAAATCTGCCCGAAATGTAATCAAAAACACGTTCAGAAATTCTGAGTACAGAACTGACGACAAAGATACAAATGCATGGATTGTGGATATATATTTCGTAGCCCAAGAAGAAAATGAATATCGAAAGCTAAGAATATTCTCAAGTCTTACATTGATAGGAAACAGACTCTTGCAGAAATAGCTTCTGATAGCTGACTCAGTAAAAGAACTATTCATAGAAGGATTACTAAGATTCTTCATGACAAATATCAATCTCTTAAGGATATTCAGATTAATTCCAACCTCTCATCCTACACTTCCTCCGTCCTCATCCTCGATGCAACCTTCTTTTGAAAAAAAGGTTCAGATACTCAATGGTGAATACTTGTAGCTCAAGATGGAATTACTGGGGATATTCTCGCATCAAAACACATCTTCCAAGAAACATTGGAAGATTATCGACTCCTTCTTCGGAGAATGAAGCAAGAATGATATCCAAAGCCTCATTTTGCGGTGATTGACGGAAGGAACGGAGTAGAATGAGTCATTCGTGATTTCTACGATGTTCCCGTTCAAATTTGTCAGTCTCACAAGATTGCTACGATTGATAGATATCTTCTCAAACATCCAAGGATAGAATCCTATCGAGAACTGAAAAGAATCGCCCACGATATGACAAGAACAGACAAGACAACCTT
>JBAZVV010000045.1:0-10038 GCA_041660685.1 Candidatus Altimarinota bacterium
CCAAGTCACTATTTTTGTGAACAGGGGATGGTATTACTCTTGATATTTTCTTGCTCGTGAGTTATTCTTGATTGATTTCCAAGGTAAGCTGCTCCGATAAGAACGAGAGCAACTATGACCCCAACGATAGTATATGTCCAACCGAGGATTTTTACCTCAGTTTCATTTGTTGGTATTTCCATTTTTGTTTCCTCCAAAAATTTGTTGGTAAAATCTTTATATTCACATTTATGAAAAAGTCAATTCTTTATATTCTTGGTCTCTACCAGAGATATCTCTCTCCCGATCACTCCATCTGGGCTCGGGCTTTGAATCGTCCACCATATTGTAAACATATACCAAGTTGTAGTGATTATATGGTGGAATCTATCGAGAAAAAGTGAGTGGTACGAGGCATTTTCAAAGGTATCTGGAGGATTCTCCGATGTAATCCGTGGAATAAGGGTGGGTATGACCCGGTAGAGAAAAAGAAGTAAAAAAGGCCTCGCGAAAGCGGGGTTTTCAAAGGATAATGTTTTATTTTTATCCGCATCATGTCATTATATAAGGATTGTCAGGGTGAAAAATCAACATCGAAATTTGCTTTGTCAGTTTCCATGACGTAAAAGTCCATAGATCCTCAAGTTCCACAATCCACCCCAACTTTTGCAGTTCGTGTTGCAACCTCTGTATGTGAGATGCATCCGATCTCGCTCCTGTTATTACAAGGGCTTCATTATCAGGACTAAAATTGAATCCATGGATTGCCTTTGTAACCAATTCTCGCCACTGTTTGTAATCCATAGAATCCCCGCTTACTGTTATATCAGCATTGGACAGGAAGGGTTTTTCTTTTGGTGATAGTAATACAGATGTTTTTTCCATTTTATTTACTCCTTTAATTGAAGGTAAATCCTTTATATTTAAAATTCACATAAAGTCAAATTCTCTTTTTGTCTTCTTTTGGTTTTTTAATATTTCTCACTATACTCTCCCTATTATCTTTTCATATATACTCCATGCTCGATTTTCTCGTCTCTCAGGATATCGCTCTTCTGAATTTTCTCCGTTCTTTTGTTGATCCGACATCGGTATGGCAGGTGAAGTTGATTCATATTGGGGCAGATATTGAGGTATTTCTTGTGATGTTGATTCTTGTGGGACTTTGGCTCTATGGGGTGTACAAGAAAAATAATCAATATAAAGTTGATGCACTTATGATGTTATATTCTATCGGTTTTGCATTTGTTATTTATATTATTCTCAATCTTGGACTCCCATTTCGTCCTCGTCCAGAAAGTGTTTCTGCGATTCGTCCGCTCGTCGATCATCTTCCCGATAATTCTTTCCCTTCTGGGCATGGGATTTTTGCTGGAGCTTCTGTGTTTGCAGCATTTTTCTATACTCGCCGAAGTATTGCTTGGGTATTATTGATTACAGGGATTGTTATGGTACTTTCGAGAGTACTTGCCGGGATTCACTATCCTGGAGATATTATCGTTGGATATATGATTGGACTCATTGGTACATACATTGTTTATGTATTTCGTGATAAAAAATGTATGACTGATTATCTCCTCGTCTATCCTGTGAAAATCGCTGCATTTTTTCGGTTATAAAATATTGTCGGCAAGTAGTATTTGTCATCCTGAACTCGTTTCAGGATCTTCCTATTTCTTCTCTTTTGCCTTTCTATAAGCGGAAGATTCCAGACATTTTTCAGATGAAATTCAACTATATTAAAAACTTTTTTCTTTGAAAAATTCCGGAATGACAGTAGTTTTTACCATTAATCCCGTTTTTCTACTTCATTATTTATTTAAAATGTTTCATCAAATTTTTGAAGCAATTCTTTCCTTCTTTGGGGGACTCTCATATACTTCGGTATTTTTCCTGATGGCACTGGAATCCAGTATTTTCCCAGTTCCATCGGAGGCGGTTATGATACCGGCGGGATATCTGGCTTCTCAAGGGAAGCTGAATCTCGTTTTCCTTTTGCTTTCAGGAACGTTTGGAAGTATGCTCGGTGCGACGGTTAACTACTATATTCTCGGGCAATGGATAGGGAAACCATTTCTCGAAAAATATGGGAAATATTTTCTTATCAATCATGAGAAATATCTGCAGGCAGAGACTCTATTTCTCCGAAATGATAGACTGTATACTTTTCTCGGACGACTCATCCCTGTTGTTCGTCATCTCATCTCGATTCCAGCCGGAGTATTTCGTATGAATTTTCCTATATTTCTCCTTTTAACTGGACTCGGAGCGGCTCTTTGGTGCTCGGTTCTCCTCTTTGTTGGGTACTACTTCTGAGAGGGAATGGTAACACTTTTTGCAAAATATACGAAAGAAGCAAGTATTTTGATTGTCTTGCTATGACTTATTGGTATCATCTATTTTCTCAAGAATAAGAATAAGAAATCCAAAAGCAAAAAAGTATAAATATATTTCCTCTTCTCTATTTTCTATGTACGACATAATTATCATCTGATGAGGTGCGGCAGGGTTATTCTGTTCCATATTTGCTCCAAAAAATATGCGAAAAATCATTCTCGAAAAGAATGCTTCTCTTGGGAAAAAAGTCATACTTTCTGGTGGAGAACGTTGTAATGTGACCAATATAGATATATCGCCCGAGGATGATTATTTTGGGGAAAATATCAAGGCGATACATGGACTTCTCGCGAAGTTTTCGAACTATGATATGATAGAATGGATCGAGAAACATGGTATTTCTACCTGTATAGAAGATCGTGGACGAGTCATACTTGAGAGCGGTAAATCCAAAGATCTTTTGAATCTTCTGATGACTGAATCAGAGAAAAATCGTACCGAAATTCGAACGAGGTACGATATCGCCAAGATAGAAAAAGTGGATGATATTTTCCGTGTCTATGATATAACTGGTGGTATTATCGAAGGGAAAAGTCTGATCATCGCAACAGGAGGGAAAAGTTTCTCACAAGTAGGAACAGATGGCTTCGGGTACACTATCGCGAAACAATTTGATATCGATATGACGGATCCATATCGCGGACTGTGCGGTATGGTGACACGAGAAGATCTCTCAGAACTTTCTGGAAGTACTATCGATGTGACGCTTTCTCTCTTCGATGGCAAGAAACTTCTCTATGATGAGAAAGGTTCTTTTCTTTTTACACATACAGGACTTTCTGGTCCGATCGTTTTTAATGCGGTCATAAAGCTCGGAGAGCATTTACGGAAACTCGGGGTCAAAGAATCACAACAGAAATCCTATTTCGAGGAACATATCACTATTAAACTCACTTTTCATGCGGAAAGTATGACGAAGCGAGTTCAGACTTTTTTCCATTTGGATGACATAGTGGATAGCACTATACTTCATCTCCAAGATCTCAAATCCTGGAATGAGGCGAAAGTGACGGGTGGGGGAGTGAAGCTCTCTGAATTGACGAATTCTTTTGAATCCAAAAAAGTCTCAGGGTTGTATTTTATCGGGGAAGTACTCGATCTGACGGGGAAGACAGGAGGTTTCAATCTTCAGCAAGCCTGGGCGAGTGGTTATGTTTGTGCTCAACATTTTCAGGGAAAATAGGGAGATATGATTCATTTTATAATTAGAAACAATCTTCTTGCTTTTTCTCGGGAATGTATAGAATAGATTCGTTATAATCGAACACGAGAATTGACACATTTTTACTTATTTTCTTTTACTATTATGATTTTAGATTTTATAGAAAAGATAAATACACTCATGAAGCACTCCCTTACAAACAATGCTTTTAAGTGGTGAAATAATATTATGATATACGGAAGTTTTTTCCTTCCCATAGCATTTTACATAACGAACGCATATGATATCGGTTTCAAAATTGAGTTTGGAGATTTTGGAGGAATCGCTTGGTTTTTCCTTATCATGATTATGATCGTTCGTCCGCTTGTGGATCTGTTTCCAAGCTTTTTATTATTTACTAAATTCCTCACGGTACGTCGAGGGATGGGTATAATGATGGGTATGGCAGGATTGACTCATGGGCTCGGATTTTTTTATGCTTCTCCATCGGCTATTAAGAAACTTCCAGTACTTACGAGTTATCTTTGGGCGTGGAATGGAATGTTTGTGTATGGTATTATTGCCATGGTTTTTGCAACTCTTCTCTTAATGACTTCCAATGATATCTCTGTACGAATTATGGGGAAAAAATGGAAATGGCTTCATAGAATGGTGAGCGTTGTTTTTTATATGACTTGTATTCACGTGGCTTTGATCGGATATGGAGGAATAGATCCTGTTCCACTTATTATCGGAGGAGTAGTATTTCTCTTACGATCGGCTGTTTGGATTCGGAAAAGACTCGCTGAAACGGATCCATCTAATAGTACTTCTACTGGAGAACAATACAAATGTAATGTTTGTAGTTGGATATATGACGAATCGAAATGAGATCCCGATGGAGGAATCGCTCCAGGAACTCGCTGGGAAGATATCCCTGCTTCTTGGAAATGTCCCGTGTGTGGCGTAGGGAAGAATGATTTTACACATATTATTCGAAAAGCAGGAAGTGTTGCAGAGGAAGGTATTTCCTATCTTGGAAAATATGAAAGAAATTCTGATGAACTTGAAGGGGATTTCCGTACTATTTTCGAAAAAGCAGTGAATGGAAAAGAGGAAATATCTGCTATGGGAACCAAGAAAAATTGGAGAAATCTTTTTGAAGATATCGTATTTCTCCCAGCACAACTCGCTCGTCGAGTCTATGATGAACACGAACTGAGTCCAAAACTTGATCTCATTATCGGACCAAATGCCAAATTTCCCATTACATTGAAACTCCCATTCTATGTTTCTCATATGTCTTTCGGTTCTATGTCTCGAGAGGCAAAGATAGCTCTCGCGAAAGGATCAAAATCAGCAGGGACGATGATCTGTGGAGGAGAGGGAGGACTCCTTCAAGATGAGTTCGATAATGCTAGTACGTATGTATTTGAATACTCTACTGGACGATTCTGAGCAACAGAAGCAAATATGAAGAAAGCTCATGCGATCGAGATAAAAATCGGACAAGCAGCAAAAGCAGGGCTTGGTGGACATCTTCTCGGAGTGAAGGTTACTGAGGAAATTGCAGCTGTTCGAGGAGTACCCGTTGGGCAAGATATCATTTCCCCAGCAAATCATACAGATATCAAAACGAAAGAGGATTTACAAGAACGTGTGACATATCTTCGAGAACTTTCTGGAGGAAAGCCGATTGGTATCAAAATCGTTGCATCTCATATCGAGGATGATTTGGAGGTTGCTCTCTTCTGTAAACCAGATTTCATCACTATAGACTGTCGTGGCGGAGCAACGGGTGCTGCACCAAATCATGTGAAAGATAATGTTTGTATCCCTGCACCGTATGCTATCTATCGAGCTCGTAAATTTTTGAATGAAAAAGGAATCGGAAGAAGTATAACACTCTTGGTTACTGGAGGGTTCCGAACAAGTGCTGATATCACGAAAGCAATCGCTCTTGGAGCTGATGGAGTTGGTGTTTCAACACTTGCTATGATCGGTATCTGATGTCAACAATATCGTGTGTGTCATAAAGGAACTTGTCCTGTTGGAATCGCGACACAAAATCCTGATCTTCGAGCCCGATTTGATATGTATAAATCTGCCGAGATGCTTGCTCGACTCTTTCATGTATACAAACGTGAGATGGAAGATTTCATTCGAATTCTTGGAAAGAAAGATATTAAAGAACTTGATTCTACTGATCTCGTAGCCCTTTCCTCAGAGATTTCAGAATATACTGATATCAAGCACGCATAGTACTTACAATAGAAGGGAAAGTATCATAAAAAAGTCTATTGCTCCGAAAAGTGATAGACTTTTTTAGTGTGCATAAGAAGATAGATATAAGAAAGAATTGACTTTTTATAAAAATCCTTACAATCACGATCCCCTACTGATTATTCAGTAGGAACAAATAAATTATACACAAACAAATATAGAAGGGGTATAAAGATGTATGGACAGAATGACGATGACGTATGGGGGTTTTTTGGTTTCGGTGATATAATCACATTGCCTGATTGTCTCAGGACAAAAGACGATGGAAATATCATCAATCCTTCAACAGAAGGGGATGTGGCAATTTTATCACAATTAGCAGGAGTAGTTTGCTAATTGTAATAAACTTTTTGTAAATGTTTCTCGTAATAAGGAAATCGGATACAAAAGTTGTAGTATGAAAAACCGCTATACAGCGGTTTTTTTCTTTGATTCTTTTTTATAGATAGTTCATTCCATAAGTCGTTACTCGAGAGTATGTATGGTTTTTTTGAAAAATTTTTTGACATTCCCCTCTTTTTCTATAATATACGCGGGCTTTCTTTCAGGAAGTAGTATATATATTCCTCGGTAGCTCAGTGGTAGAGCAAACGGCTGTTAACCGTTGGGTCATAGGTTCGAATCCTATTCGGGGAGCCATTAATTGACAATAAATAAAAAGTACGCATAAAATATTATGCGTACTTTTTATTGGGCACAGTTTCTTTTATTTTCAGCAGTAAGTGGTCGCTTTAATTATAGAATATTTTAATATATTTACAAACTTGCATTAAATCGTTTATTCTATATAATGAATACAAATCATATTTTTATATACTATATTCAATACAATGAATACTATCATAAATAGACAACAATATATATCTCAGATAGAGAGTTTTGTTGAAAAGCCTATTATTAAAGTCATATTATGACAAAGAAGAGTAGGGAAAAGCTATATACTCCTTCTCATTATAGATTATCTTAAAAATAAAGGAATAGACGAAAAAGAAATAATATATATCAATAAAGAAGATTTGAAATGGGACAACGTCAGAGATTATAGCGATCTGTATGAAGCTACAAAAAATTATAAGTATGTATTTATTGATGAAATTCAAGAAATATTAGAGTGGGAGAAATGTATTAGGAGTCTTGCTTTGGATAAGAAGGATATCTATATAAGCTGATCAAATTCAGACTTACTTTCCTGAGAGTTAGCTACGGTGCTTTCAGGTAGATATGTCAGTTTTGAGATATTTCCTTTGAATTATGAAGAGTTTTTGAATTTTCATGGTGTTGATAATTCTGAAGATAGTTTTTTTAAGTATATAAAATATTGATGACTCCCTTATTTGGTCAATATGAATCTGAGCGATGAGGTATATAAATATCTGAAGGATATAAACAATACCATAGTTCTTAAGGATATTGTAACTAGATATAAAATAAAGAATATAAACTTCTATGAGAAATTGCTTGAATTCCTGAGCAAGAATGTTTGAAGTATATTTTCTGCGAACTCAATAAGTAATTTCCTGAAGAATCAGAAGATAAGCCTTAATACGAACATTATACTTGAATATCTTAATCATACCAAGACGGCGTTCCTTATTAATGAGGTGCCAAGGTATGATATAAAAGGAAAAAAGATATTTGAGGTGAGGAATAAATATTATTATACAGACATTGGAATAAGAAACGCGATCCTCAATTGATATAATATTACTGATATATCTTGAATACTTGAGAACGTGGTATTCATGAATCTGAAATCAAAATGATGGAGTATTATGGTTTGAGAAATAGGAGATTATGAAATAGATTTTGTTTGTGAGAAAGATAGTAAGAAGATGTACATTCAAGTAGCATATCTACTTGAATCTGAAGATACTATTAAAAGAGAATTCGGTAACCTTACAAAAATAGGCGATAATTGGCCAAAATATGTTCTGAGTATGGATAAGTATACATGAGGTGGGTATGAAGGTATAGAGAGTAGAAATATAAGGGAATTTTTGCTTGAAATATAGATTTTCAATTATTATTTGTAATAATGGTCCCGAAAATCTAGACAAAAAACCAAACTAGACTAAGTTGAAAAATAGATACCACAAGACCATAAGAAGTTCATTTTATTTTCTATCAAAGTTTTCCTGGTCCTCTATAGATAGGAAAGATATATTAAACTTCTTCTTTGTCTGTTAGTTCTCTCTTTATAGAGACTACTTCCTCGTGCCAACTCCTTGCAAATGTATACTTGAAGACCATGGAAATATCTCACTTTCTGGTATGTATTATGGTTCGGAGGAATGAATTTCAAGGGAGCCTTAATTGACAATAAATAAAAAGCACGCATAATATATTATGCGTGCTTTTTATTGCCTATTTTCCATAATAAGTAGTCGCTTTAATTATAGAATATTTCTTTTTTTTAAATCTTTTGACTTTCCAAGAACATACTTTAACATGAGTGAGATTTATATTCTCACTTTTTTAGTTTATGAATAAAAATAAATATCCTATTATCCGGTCCCTAAAAAGTACCAAAAATACCGTCTGTATGTCTTTCGCATCCATGGCGGTATTTTTTTACAAAAGATTTTTGAAAAATATTTCAAATTTTAATAAATTTTTAATAATTGGCAGTACAGTGACTGGTACTATTCTTAATATCTTTCTTATGGTTTACTCTTTTTTCCGAAGAACTGGCACTGTAACCATCGCATCCATGATGGTATTTTTTATAAGTATCGGTTTTCTCGGATTCCTGTCACCCGTTTCCGCAGAAGAAACAAGAAATAATATACCATCTTCTGTCCGTCCTCCGGTAGACTATAAGCCCGTAGTATCCGAGGAGAAAGAGAATGTGAATATCGAAACAGAAAGCACCGGAACCACTTCTTGGATCCAAAACCTTATCTCAAAAGCGAGTGCTACGGATTTCGCCCTTAATAATAACAAGGTTCTCATTATTCAGGATTATCTTCCATGGTATTCCAATGCTAATATAGAAGAACTCAATAATCTTGGGATCGCATACGATTCCGTGAATTCCAATTCTTTGTCAGATATTAACCTCGATAATTATAAGGCGATCATCATAACCTCCGATCAACCAGCTGGTTTTTACGATATCATACGACAACACAAAACCCGATGGGATGCCTTTGTAGAAAAAGGAGGTCTGCTCATTTCTCATAATGGAGATCATGGATGGCAAAATGGAGATTCTTGGGGAGTACTTCCTGATGGAGTTGGAAAAATAAATTCCTACAATCAAGCTCTCTGGATGCGAGAACCAAGTCATCCCGTTATTGTCTGACAACTTCCATGGAATTCCAATATATCTGGTCAAAATCCTTCATATTTCAATAACTGGTATTGGTCCACCCACGGGTATTTCAATAATCTCCCGAGCGGGGCTATTGATGTAATCGATGTTAATAATACGTCACTTCCGACCTATATAGACTACACCTACGGAAAATGACGAGTACTTGCGACTATGCAGACTCTCGAATTTGGGTATACCTATCTTGGGAAAAAAGAACTTCTCAGAAACGAATTCCTCATAGCAAAAAACTACACAAGACCTCTTTTATCAACCAATACTCCTGATTTCCCAAAGACAAATATCGTATATGGAAATTACACATATGGAAATACGAATGTCTGAGCGGTAAGTACTCCAATATATACTTCTGATGCCGGAGATCCAGTGAATATCTCCAATGGAGATTTCGGATATAGCAACACTCTCCTTTCACATAAAGGGCTCGGAATAAACTACGATTTCAAGATCAAGTATTCCAACCAAGTCGATTATGAAGGAAATCTCTGACATAATTGGAGTCATAACTATAACCTGATGGTGTATCCGGGGAATTCCGGAAGCCTCGTCTTTTTGGATGAGAATTTCGCACCAAGAGAATTCCTTAAAATAGCGGATAATTCATATGAAAACAAATCTCTTCGAGCGAAGCTTGTTGTAGAAAATAGTCTATCCACCGTCTCTTTCGATAGCGGAAAAATATACTCGTTCAATGATGCAGGCAAAATCGCTAAAATCGCCGACAAGAACGGAAATAATTTGACATTCCAGTACGATGAAGAAAAGAAACTCATAAAAACCATAGATATGCTCGGAAGAGAGATAAGCTATGTGTACAATGCAGACTCCCGACTTCAAGAAATCATGGATTTCATCGGAAAGAAAGTAGTTTTCGGATACAGTGAAGGAGGTCATTTAACGACCA
>JBAZVV010000046.1:0-1315 GCA_041660685.1 Candidatus Altimarinota bacterium
ATCTGGAAGTTTTTTTCGGATAATTTCTTCAATATCATTTAAAAATAGATCATATATGGCGAATAGAATCTCTTCTTGATTTTTTTCTCCATTATTTTCATTCATAATGTTTTTTATTTAATTTTAAATAAAACGAGCCATCCGTGTCCGATATAACTTTGAAATATCTTCGCCATCTCGCTTTGATCTTTTGGTGGATTTTTTTCGAGGTATTTTACGAGTGGGAGGAGATAAACATAATTTGTTTCGGTGATTTTTCCTGCTTTTATAAGTTCGAGAATGTGATTATAACACTGAAATTGTTTTTCTCCTCGATTAACCGTTGTTTCTTTTCACTCGGCATCTTTTTTGTACGATTCATAGTTTACTCCGGCATAGGTAAGATAGGTTGCAGGATCTTTTTCTTCGAGAGCCATCTGGAGACAGAGACTATCGGTTTGTACGAGTTCGAGTTTCTGAGATTTGAAAGTTTGTAAGAGATTTTCAAAACGTCTGGTAAGATCATGCCGAGGATCTTTATCGATTGTCGCAGCATTAAGATCAACCAATAGATACTTGAGTCCAAGTTTTTCCATTCGTCCGACAGTTATGTTTGAATCGGCATCATAGAAATATTTATCGTGATTAGTTACAAGACTATCATCATAATAACGAGAACGGTTATTATCGATAAAATAGGTCAAAAATGTTCCAATTCTATAAATTCCACCAGTATTCTTGACATCTTTGTTTGGATAAAGCACGATCTCATAGAGATTTCCGAGAATAGTATGAGCTTCCGTTTGAAGACTTATAGTATCCATCTGAGTAAGTCCCATCTTCGTAAGGTCTGTTCTCGTAATTTCACTCAATATTTGTTGCAGTTTTCCCAGGTTTTTTTCAGTTTTGAGATTATTATCAAGGATTTGTTTTAATGTAGGATTTTGGATTTTTGCAAGCATAGCATTAAATATTTGTTCTTGAAATTTGATATTGAGCGTTGCAAGAACGGTAAAATAATCGGGATGAGAATTGAAAACCCCTTCTTCCTGAGAATAAGTTCCATTCTTAAATTCATCAAATCCTGCAGCCTTCAGATTTGCCCAACCATGAGGAACGGAAGACATAAAGAAGTAAGTACTCACAATACAGAAGAAGACTATTGCTCCGATAAAATGAATCATATTTTCATCTTCATTGCCATTTTCTTTTCTATAGTGAGTCATGTATCATCCGCCAATAAGAATCGCGAGGATGAAGGAGAAATACATAGAAATACCATACCAAACGATTCCATATGCAGCTATAACAAAAAGGAAAACATAGAAACTGGCGA
>JBAZVV010000046.1:1325-1736 GCA_041660685.1 Candidatus Altimarinota bacterium
AATACAAGATTAAACAAGAAGAGTTCTGTTTTTTGTTTATTTCTATCAAGTGCAAATGTGAAATATACGAGTGGTAGAAATGAGAAGAATGCAATCCAAGAATATCCACCAGGGAGATTTCTAGAGGCGAAGAAATGAGTGATAACCTTTAAAAGTTCTACATTGAAAAAATACGCATATTCAAATCCTAGTATGGCTACGAGTCCGATAATCCAGAGTGGATTCTTGAAAGCAAGGAAGAGAAAAATAATAGGAATCAGAGCGAGGAAGAATGGAGTAATTTCTGTATATTCTCCTGGTTGATTACTCTGCATTGTCAGATTCAAAGGAAGTTTGAGATAATTATTCACTCCATCATCATACCCAAAATATCGTCCGAGATCTTCATTTTGAGATTTCCCACTTGATGAA
>JBAZVV010000046.1:1746-9909 GCA_041660685.1 Candidatus Altimarinota bacterium
GACCAATATCTCCACTTTCTATTTTTTTCAATTCTTCTGAAGTATAGATTTTAGTATAATCAGCAGTGAGTAAATCTCATTTTCCGGAGAGTAAATTCCCTACACTTATATGAGAAATTCCGCCAGTTTCCACGATATTCTTCACGAGCCAAGGAGAAACAGAGATTCCGACACCGACTGTAAATATAAGTGTGAGGAGAAATGCTTTTTTAAACGCCTCAAGTTTATGTTGATAAAATGCGATTCCAAAAGATATTACTCCAATAAAGAATGTTATTAAAGCAATTTTTGAAAGTAAATTTAAATCATCTTTTGGATAATTCACGTTGAGTTGTGCCCAGAGTCCTGCTTTGGTGAAAATCGCCACAAAAAATGCAAAATATCCGACAAATCCTGCGAGTCCAAGTTTCGCATAGAAAATAACTCCAATGAGTCCAAGTATGAGCATAAGAGTCGTAAATTTGATCGCAAATGCGAGTCCGACAATCATTCCGATTACAAGAAGATATGCAAGGTTTCTATGATGAGAAAAGAATTCAGCCCTCACCCCCAACCCCTCTCCCAAAGAGAGAGGAGAGGAAATATCTCATTCTAAGTTTTCACGATATCGGAGAAAGAGATAGATTATCCCGTAGATTCCGATAACGGAGATGAAGAAAAGTCCAGGATCGAGTTTCATATCTTTTGCTTGCTGGAATATCACCATCGGCATCGCGTAGAACATAGTTGCTCCAAGTAGTGGAAGATTAAGAAAGCTCTTATTCGTATTTTGCGCAGCTTTTTTATTTTTCAAAAGGCTTCCAAATACCACAACAAGAACCACAATGGAAAGAATTCCTCCAATTTGATTCATAAAAAATGCCTGTGGTGCAGAATGAAACATAAACCCAATTCCCGTAAGAATCTGCCAAGCCACCATACCAACACCGTGAGCTATTTCTCCATTATTTGCCATAATCTGTGGGAAGTTCATATACACCCCAAGGTCATCCCAACCGATTGGCATGGGACGAATAATATTGATGAAATTTACAGAAATGAGAAATGTGAGAATCATAAAAAGAATCTCCGTGGAGAGAAGTGGAAGATTGACCTGTTCAAAGAAATCTCCGTTTGCTTTATGATTCGGAAACTCAATTGTATATGTCCAAAGACTTGCAAGACTTTGTATAACTTCTCGATACGCATAAATTCCAGAAACAAGGAGTATTCCACTAACGGCACCGATATTGTACCAACCAAGTGAACCAACAATCGTAAGAATAGTGAGAAAAAGTACGAAACCAAATCCGAGCGAGAGAAGGAATCGAAAAGCGGTTTCTTCTTGTTCAAAAGCTGGAACGAACTGATGAATAACTTTTTTTCCGAGACTATAAACAATGAGTACAAGAGTTGCTGGCAAGAGAAGATATCCAAATATCTTAAAGAAAAGCACAAATCCAGCATTTCCTCCACCAGTCAGACTAAAGTAAATAAAACAGAGAATAAAAATATGAAGAAGTGTATAGAGTATAACAGAGAAGGGGGAGAAAGTTACTGTATCTTTTTTAGAAGCAAGAGTGAAGAATTTATATATTGCATATATAAAGAAGATAGTTATTAAATATGGACCATAACCGGCTCCAGATTCATTATGAAATGCGACTTTATAGTACTCGATGAGGATAAAAATAGAGAAGAAAGCGAAACCAAAAAGTTTAAGAAGATAGCTCAGCATAAGAAACGAGTAAATTAATAAAATTATTATCTGTGGTAGTATAGTGAAAAATAAGAGAAGTCCAGTTTAATTAAAACAAATTTCTTCTATAAAAAGAATCCCATTTCTTTCAGAGAAATGGGATTCTTTTTATAAGATTTTATTCTCCTTTTGCTTTTGATCCGAGCAATAACCAAATACTCTTCTTGAGAGTATTCATATCTCCCAAGAGAGTTTCTATCTTGAGAGTGATAGTATATCATTTTTCTGTAATACCATCGATACTAGAAGTAATTTTTATATCTTCTCCTCCGAGTTTTTTCACTTCTTTCTCTATAACTTCTAGTATCTTTTTTAATTCCTTGGTATCTGAAACGGGTATTTCACATGTAAAGTCTGCTTTTTTGCTTGGTGCCATACTCAAATTTTCTACTGTTTCAGAGACGATAAGTTTATTTGGCATAAAAATAACCGTTCCTTTTTTATCAATGATGCGTGTGTAAGAAAGGGAAATCTGATCGACAACCCCTTCGTATCATTTTACTTTTATCGTATCTCCGATTTTAAAATTGTGACTGAAAATAAGTGCAAGACTTCCGAAAAGATTGGAGATAAATTCTTTACTTGCCAAAGCAAAAAGAACTCCTCAGATTCCAGCACCTGTTATAAGTGCAGCGATATTTATACCAAGTGTTCCAAGTATGGAGAGTATAGCAAGTATCCATACTGCAATAGAAATAGATCAATGAATAAGTGGGAAAATCTTCTTTGCAAGGGGATTTGAACGTATCACCGAAGTGAAACTTTTCACAAGAATCAGATTTAAAACAAGATCTGTGATGTATGCACCTATGAGAATCATAAGAACAGAGAGTCCTTTATTTATGAGAGGGATATGTCCAATAATATAATCTTTATATATGGTTGTATCCGTAAAGAATGGCAAGGAAGAGACAATGGATATTCCCGCAATGATGATAAGAAATAATACCGCAATGATTATTTTGAAGCGCATAAGAGAATGATGATAAAATTATAAGAATACAAGACATTCGATTTTTAAAGAGGGGAGTGTCTCGATATTTTATATCATTTTCGTGAAAAATAACTTTTTTGCAACTCGGATTTGATTTTTTAAAAATTTATATATACTCTCTCTGCTTTTAGAGTTTTCGGGTTGGTAGCTCAGTTGGTTAGAGCAGGGCCCTCTTAAGGCCAAGGTCGAGGGTCCGAGTCCCTCCCAGCCCACCATTTTTCATCAAAAAAGACTCCGTTTTTACGGGGTCTTTTTAGTGGCAAAAAGATGAATTGAGCATTTAGAAAATTAACTTTACTTTTCATTATTTTTAAATATAAATCATCAGCTATTTACATATCAATATATTTATTGTGTGTAAAAGTTGTTTTTTAATATTCTCAATCATTTCATATCTTAGGAGATTTACATGTCAAAAGACCCTGTAGTAATTGTAGCGCTCGATGTTTCAAATGGCGAAACAGCACTTGTTTTTGTACAAAAACTCGACCCAAAACTTTGTATCATTAAAGTGGGGAAAGAACTTTTCACTTCAGCAGGACCAGAGGTGGTACGTACTCTGATCCAAAGTGGTTTCAAAGTTTTTCTGGATCTGAAATTCCATGATATCCCAAATACTGTAGCACAAGCAGTAAAGGCTGCTGCAGAATTGGGCGTATGGATGATCAATGTTCATGCATTTGGTGGACGGAAAATGATGCAAGCTGCGAAAGAAGCTTTGGAAGGTTTTGAAAACCCACCGTTACTTATCGCCGTAACGGTTCTGACCAGTATGGAATTTGCTGATCTTCGAGAGATTGGGTTTACTCAATCACCCGAATGGCTCGTTGAAAGATTAGCTCTGCTTGCGAAGGATTGTGGGTTGGATGGTATCGTGTGTTCAGCTCAAGAAGCTGGTGCTATGCGAGCTTTATTGGGTTCTGATTTCGTGTTGGTTTGTCCCGGTATTCGTCGTACGGGCGATGCTGTAAATAATCAGGCACGAACCATGACCCCACCTGAGGCAATGCAAGCTGGTGCATCATATTTGGTAGTTGGTCGCCCGATTACCAAGGCAACGAATCCCTTGACTGTACTGGAAGAAATTTCAGGCAGTATTGTGTAATTTGATTGAGATGTAAAACTTTGACGCTACTCTTTGGAGTAGTGTCTTTTTTATTCTAAAATAATGTATATATTTTTCTTAACTCATTTTTTTGCAAATATTTTCACAATATGCTAGACTCTCTTTGTTATCCGAGAAACGGATTTTATTTAATAATTTTCTACATATGTGATTTTTTGATAGTGTTCTAGAAGAGAAACCCCAAACAACTAGTACTTTTTCTCCTGTATTGAGTGGTTCTGCTTCGGGAACAGAGAAAGATGATCAAGATGGTTCTTTTCTTATCATCGATAATAGTACTACCGTGGATGCAATTCCTGATACTGCGGTACAACTTTTTGATAAACCAAAAACAATTTCTTCCTCTGAAATTTCCTTTTTTTCTGAACCTCTTGCATCAAATCCTGTCAATTTAGTTGAGGAAAGTTCAAAAACAATGGAAGATGTATCATCAACAAAAATTGCATTTTTTGATGAACCAATCGTAATAACTGAATCATCCATCGCTCCAGAATCAAGTCTTGTCCCAGAAATCAAAACAGAATCTCCTGATCTCATCACTTTTTCTGAAGAAGTACTCGTTCGATCATCGCAGGAGATCATCGCTCCAATTGTAGTAGAACAAATATTTGAACCAGTTCAAGAAGAAGTGAAAGTTGCTAACATCATTACTCCCGTTGTCGTAGAAGTGACGAAAGAAGAAATTATTCAAGGCGCGTATGTTCCAGAGGAAAATGATATCTATGCACCGATGAAGCGGGCAATTGCTGAGTATGATACACTCCTTATTGCACGTACTCAAATTTCTGATGCAATAGATAATAAAATTGCAGAGAATAATGCGCGTATTGCTGAAGAAAAAGCTGCAGCAAAAAAAAATCTCGAAGAACGTAAAGTTCTTGAAACAGGGACTAATCAGATAAAACAAATGCGGGATACACTTTTCGCACAGATTAAATAAAAAACATCTTGTTTTCATATATATATTACATATAATTCTTCTCTCTAAAAATTATTCAATTTTTCTATGACCAATACAACAACCGTACCAGAAATAGAAGGTATTCTCGCCTATGCAATAAAAATAAAAGCATCCGATATTCACCTCGGGGAAGGGGATTATATTGGTTTTCGTATACATGGAGAGATTGGAAAAATGTCTCAAGGCGGAGAACAAGCAAAAGTTTCGAAAGAGATGATGCACACTCTCACACTTGAATTACTTCATGGAGATGAGAAAAAATATAAAGATTTTCTCGAGAAACACGATATGGATTTTGCTTATGTTTCAACAGACGGTACACCTTTCCGTGTAAATGGATTCTTTAAACTCTGACGCATCGGATTCGTCCTTCGTCGTATCGAACGAGATTCAAAAAAGATGGAAGATCTTGGACTTCCATCAGGAGTGAATAAAATTTTGACAGCAAAACAGGGGCTTTTCCTTATAACTGGGCCAACAGGATCTGGTAAATCTACCACGATGGTCTCTATTATTGATCGTATTAATGAGGAACGACAAGAACATATTATTACTATTGAAGATCCAGTAGAGTTCATATTTACCGATAAAAAATCTATCTTCTCACAACGAGAAGTAGGTCGTGATACAGACTCCTTTGTTGCAGCTATTCGTGCTGCGATGCGTGAAGATCCAGATATCGTTATGGTAGGGGAGATGCGAGATAAGGAAACGGTAGAGGCGGCTATGAATCTCGCAGAAACAGGACATCTCGTATTTTCCACACTCCATACTTCTGGTTCTGTACAGACAATCAATCGTCTCATTCAGTTTTTTAATCCAGATATTCAGACACAGGTTCGAGTTCGTCTTGCAGATTCACTTCTCTGAGTTCTCTCTCAGAGACTTCTTCCAAAAGCAGAGTGACATGGTCGAGTTGGTATTCACGAACTTATGTTTATTACTCCTGCCATTAAAAATCTTATAAAGTCAGGGGATTTAGTTCAGATTAATAATAATATAGAACTCTGAAGTCAGGATGGGATGATTACTATGCGAAATTCTGCCGATCGTCTTCGTGATCAGTGAATTGTTCGAGAAGAAGATTATGCCGGTTTTTTCACCAATGATGACTAAAATTCAAAGCTCTTGAGATTTTCACGGAAATCCAGGAGCTTTTTTTTTGACCTTCTGCCTTTTTTCCATAATATAGAGCGAGTTTTTAGTCACTACTTCTTTTATGAGCAAAATTCAACTCTATATCGTTTATATTCTCCTTTTCATTGGGATTCTCTGTAATCTCGCACCACTTTCATTCGCAGGAGTTTCCGCTATACCAGGTGCTATAGAATTGAGTACTGTTTCTGCAGGAGCAGTTGTTGGTACAGATAGTCTTGATAAACTCCAAATGGGTGGTTTAAAAATACTCCATAGCATCAAAGTACTTGTGAGCTTTCTTGCAGTGATATTTATCGTCTATTCTGGAACTATGTTGGTTGTTGCTATGGGAGATGAAAAAGCGATTGGTACACAAAAAAAACAACTCATGTATTCACTTGTAGCATTTCTTTTTGTCAATATTCCAGGTGATATTTATGCTCTTTTTGCAAGGAAACAAGTATCGAGCGTTACGCAAAATCTCGCTGGAAGTTATACTAATAGTGTCACGAGTGGTTCCAATATATTCGTCAATTTCTTTGAATGGAATTCCACGGTGGAAAATGGAATACTTTCTTTTGTTCGCATTGGTATTATTGGAGCAGCCGTGTTTATGTTTACGCTGGCAGCATTTGAGCTCATAACTTCTGGAGGAGCGGAAGATAAAATCAAACGTTCTAAAGGACGAATACTCTATGGAGTGCTTGGACTCATATTCCTCGCAGTTATCCAAGCTTGGATACAAGTGGTATACAGTGGAGATATCGGACGTGGACAGGGAATATTCTCTCAACTCTCCAATATGGCACTCTTTTTCGCAGGACCTACTGCTATATTTTTCCTCCTTCTCGGTGGTTATTACTATGTGACTTCTGCAGGGGATGAAGAGAAAACCAAGAAAGGAAAAGCTATTGTTATTAATACATTCATCGCGGTTATAATACTTCTTGCCAGCTATACATTCTTGAAGGATTTAGCAGATTTTAGATTATAATATTTCACATTTTATGAAAAAAAATATCTTCCGAATCGTAGGAGGAATCCTGATTTGTTCATGAGGAATCCTTTCCATATTACAAGTGGCATCTGCTGCAGTCGATCCAGCAACTCCCGCAGCTACGACTAATTCATCCGCTGGATGAGCAACAAAAGTTGCGGTAACAGAAAAAATCCCCGGTATGGATTGTGGTGATAATTTAGGGAAAAGTGACAAGCCAGAAGATAGAAAATATGAATGTACTATAGAATCAGGTTTCGGAAGTGTGATGCTGATATTTAAGGGACTCATTAAATATGTAACTTTCATAACAGCACTCGTTGGAGTACTTATGTTGGTGGTATCTGGAATCCAGTATTCTATATCTGGTGCAGATAAAGATGCTGCTGGTCACGCAAAAACAAGGATACAGAAAGTTATCGCAGGACTTATTCTCCTTTTTCTTATAGGATTCATACTGAATAGTGTTGCACCATGGGTATATCGATAGTAAAAACAATTTAAAAATAAGACCAGAAATGGTCTTATTTTTTGGGAGAAGAGGGAAGTAGTATATATTGGATGATATTTTCATCAAGGATTTCCCGAAAGATTCTCGCGTCTTCGCCGAGAGTTTTCTGGAGATTTTCAAGTCCGATTATTTGAATCTGAGAGGGGAGAGTAGATGTCTCTTTATTCCGAATACAATCAGCAAAAGCATCCCAATTTTGTCCCCACCAATCAGGAAGTCAGAAGAAAACCCCAAGCATATTCATAAGTTCAGATTTGGTATGAATTTTTGAGAGATTGAGTAAGGACATAAAATAATAAGATGAAGTATAAAAAATCGTAATTGTCATTGCGAATATATTAGACCACAAAACTTTTTAACATCACAAAAACTTTTCGGATATGTGTGACAATCTTCCTTGTATGAAAAACCAAAAAAAATCACTTTTTTCTGAAAACTTTTCATAAGCGTTAGATTCCAGATATTTTCCGAAATACACTCATTTGGTTCATTACATTTTCTGCTCGGAAAATTCCAGAATGACAACTTATATTTTTTCAGTTCAGAGTATATCTTGATTTTGAAATTTCAAAAACGAATAATCAAAATTTGAATAAAACTTGTATTTCCTTTATTTTTCCATAATATAACTTCACATAACTTACATTATGTTAAGTTATATAAATATCTTACTTTCGTCCCCTTTTATTCTATGAATTT
>JBAZVV010000047.1:0-9632 GCA_041660685.1 Candidatus Altimarinota bacterium
AGAAAACAACAAATTAAATTGTAAATAGCATTTATTTGGCACAAATACGCTTTTGTGTTATATTAAAGACGTACAATCAATTACCCCTTATATTTTATACTCCTATATTATGAAAAAGTTTCTCACCTATCTTCTTATACTTTCTTTCACATTTTCTCCATTTTCTGTTTTTGCAGCAACGGGAGCAATTGTTGCAACCACTTCTGCTAAAGCGGATCATTTTGAGGTTACTATTAAATCTCCTATACATGTTGGAGAAGCAACTGATATTGCCATCAAAGCTCTTGATAAAACAGGGGCAATTAAAAAAGATTATCTTGGAACTATATATATAGTCGTTGATAATGACTCCAAAGCAACTATTCCATATGCGGCAGATGGATATACGTTCAAAAGTGCTGATCAGGGGGTTGTTACTTTTTCCAAAGGACTTTCCTTTACAAAGACTGGAAAGATGAAAGTGACAGTAATGGATATCGATAATGATAATCTTGAAGGTGTTGCATCCGTAACGGTTGATGATACTGCTAGTACTACAGCAACAGTAGGAAAAGAAATAGTAACTATCGTGAGTCCAGACAATAACTCAGAAATCCCAGCAGATCCCCTTAATGTTATAGGTTCTACGAAGAAAAATAGTAAAGTTCAGATATGGCTGAATGGAAAACAAGCAGGAGACAGTCAAACAGGAGATGATGGTAAATTTGTTTATGAACTCAAGAAATTGGATCAAGAGCAAAATATCCTTCAAGTAAAAGTACTTGATGGTACCGATACCATTATTGGTGAGTCCGAAAAAGTATCTTTCAAAACAAGTACTGGTGGTCCAGTCTTTAATACTCTTACTGTAAAAGAGGGAACAAAAGTATCTGTAGGAACACTTCTTAATATAGAAATCTCCGCAGAGCCAAAACTTAAAGAAGTAACAGCAACTCTCGGAGATAGTACAGAAACACTTAAAGAAACAAAAGATGGTATTTATAATGGAACTCTTACTGCACCGAGTGCTTCTGGTAGTTTCCAAATCGGAGTGACTCTCAAGAATGATCTCGGAAAGATTACAGCAAAAGAAGGAGTGGAAACAATCGAAACAACGGACCTTCCAAATTCTTTTAAGAATATAAAATCTGAAGTAGCTGCTAAAAAAGTAAGTTTTACTTTTACAGTAGACAATGAGCCAGCAGATCTTACGAAGTTTAAATTTCAATACGGAACAGAAAGCGGATCTCTTATGAAAGAAGTAATTACTTCAGACAAAGAAAAGATTATCACAAAGAGTGGTGCTTATGCTTGGTATATTAAAGATCTTGATCCACAGACGAAGTACTTCCGAATTCTTGGACTTGATAAATCTGGAAAAGAGATTCTCAAAATGGCACCTTCAGAAATATTTACAGTAGATATGTCTCTCGCAGCAGCTTCTAAATGTATGGTTTCAAATATTTCTGGAATCAAGACAACTACTCAAAACGGTACAACTATTCTTTCTTGGGATGCAGCACCAGATGCGACAAGCGGATATAATGTCTACAAGAAAGGTGCTGATGGACAGTATGCTCTCATAGAAAATGTTGCAACAAATAGCTATGCTATCTATCTCGCAAAAGACGCCGTTAAGTACGATGATTTCGCTATCGCCGGAGTATGTAATAGCGGAGAAGGAGTATCTGAATACCTCACAGAAGTGACTCGTGTAAAAACAGGACCAGGACAGATCCTCATCCTTATCGGACTATCCGTTCTCATCGGATTCTTCGTAACTCGCCGAAAGTTTTCTTTCTTCCGAGGGAATTAAAAAATAAGAAAATAAAAATAGGTAACTGAACTCGTTACCTATTTTTATGTTTTTAAAAAAATAATATTTTCCTTTTGACTCTGCTATTTCTTTGTGCTACCATTCTTTTTTGTGAAAGTTATTTCTCATAATTTCCTGTATTTATGCGACAAACAAGATGATATATTCATGAAGATATCGGAGAAGATGATCTCTGGATAGATCTTGTTATCCTCACATTTCTGCGAGAGGAAATGCTCCTTGGTGATTTGGATTATATCTCGCTCAGAGAACCATATAAACAGGGATTATTTTCATCGACGATCGATTGTTCCTGGGAGCGTTTCCGTCGTCGAGCACTGTATCAGGTATGACTTGGATTTGCGGAACCTCGCATTATATATGGACCAGAAGGAGAGAGGATAGATAGTAAAAAGCAAACAGGACATCTCTGTTCCCTTCGTATAACTCCCTTTGGGTTTATGCAGATACCAATGTTAGAAAAAGAAGTCAAAAAATATATAGGCTTCAATCGTTATATCACGAAACTCAGAGGATTTCTTGATAAAATTATGGGTATGAAAGGAGGGATTATTCTAAGTACTACAGCATTTCTAGTGGTATGCATATTGGTATTTAATGTAAAAGTAAGTCAGATTATACAGAAAATACCAATCCTGAGTTCTGTTATAGATACTAAAATACTTGAGGAATTTGAAGCAATAAATGAAGGAGATGAATTTTATCAAGCATTAATGAGCGATAATAATTCTGCAATAGCTCCAGAATCAACAATCGATACTTCCCAAGACAAGAAAACAGAAGGTACTAATATTTCCAATGTTCCTCCTGAAAATACCACTAAACCTATTTTCAAAGATGTGCCTATTCCTAAGGCCATTCAGAATATTCTTCCAGCAAAAGCAAAGATTGAAAATATGGTCGTGAGAAATATTTCTCCAACAGAAAAGCTTTTTAAAATCACACTTGATAATGGCATTACACGATATGTACAAGTAAAAAAAGAAAGTGGAATGTATGAAATAGTAGGGAAGTAGATTTTTATAATATTTTTCGTAATCTTTCTAGCATTTCCATTTTTCTATCATTATCAGCCTGTTGATTCCCATATTGATAGTGCATGCATTCTGTAAGGATTTTTTGAAATTCTTTCGATACAAACTTTCCATGGATATCCTTGGGAGTTTTTTTGGTTGCGAGAGGAACTTGTTCAGAATCTTCGAGATGGGAACGAATAATAAAACTCAAGCGTTCGAAAAAGTACGCATCGTCTATCGCGAGGTTATTGAGTAAATCTTCTATGGATTTTTCTTGTGGAAGAAGAGTGTCGATAAAGTGTTGTGCTTTATAATATCGCTCAAAAGCAATGAGATATCCTATATAAATCGCGTATACGATAATTCCTATCTCGATCATATACCAAGTTTCCTTTTTCAAATATGGGATGAAATCGAGGAGATTTTTAATAGTATAAATATCGGTCATAGTATAAAAATAAAAAAACAAATTAATAATCATTTCTCTACACGATATTTATTTATAGTATTCTCCATAGATTCTTCGGAGGTTGGATTTGCAGAGAATTTTGTCTTTGCAGGTAAATATTTTTCCGGGAATACGCATATCTATATACTGTACATCCCCTGAATTGATAAAATCATTATTTTTATCATTGTAAATTTTCAGAGAGAGAATCTGACTATCTATATGATCGGCAGTTCTGAGGAGAACAATCAATCCACTTTCTAAAGCAATATGAAGTTCTCGTTCTGACTTAAAATAGGTGAATCTTGAGATATTCACTGTAGGAAAAGTTGTTTTGAAAAGATCACGAGCTCTGAGAATAGAGGGCATAAATACTTCACTTACACCTGCCTTATAGTCTATAAAACTCATCTCTATAAGACTTGGATCCACGAGATCGAGCAAAGATAGATTGGTATCATTTGCTTTTTGATAAACGAGAATTCCATTACTCGTAATGATATAGGATTTCTCAGAATTAGGGAATCGTACAAAAAATTGTGGTTTATATGATTCGATAACTATCTTCAACCCGTTGGGAAAAAGTTTTGAAACTTCCACATGTTTTATATTTTTTTGGAGATTCGTCAATTCCCTAAAAACCATCTTGGTTTCTATGGAAAACAGAGAAGTATTATATACATCTTCTATAGATTTGTAGGCGATGTTTATGTCGGTGATAGAATCGAGTCGTTCTATGATAACTTTGGATGGAGAGATTCGAAAATAGGAAGAGAAGAAAAGTATATATGTACTCGCAACGATCAAAAATATCCCGATAAATAAGAAAGAAAGACGGAATCGATCTTTGTTCTGCTCGAGAACATTTATCAAAGTGTTGAAATAATAAAATCGTTTTTTTTCTCGGAAAAGCGTCAAAAGTGGAATGTGTTTATTTGGAGATTTTTGTGCATCAAAAAGATAGCGCTTCTTTTTTTCAAGTGCGGTTTCTTTTCGAAATTTTCGATTTTTCCAGTAGCGAATAATCTGCTGGATATAGTTCCTAATCTGTCTCATGAAGGTCATATTGCTTGGAGAGTTCGTTAATGATATCTTGAACATTTCTTGTTACCGCCTCATTCTTTATTCGTTTAAACCGAATGTGTGGAATTTTATAAGTTTGCACTTGTTTTCCTATATCGTGTCGTAACTTATCTGCGAGTGGAGCAAGTTTTTTTGGGAGTATTTCTTCATTTTTCGTAGAAGATATATACATATCTGCATAGGATCGATCTTTGCTAATTTCTACTTTTACGATACTGACGATACCAAATTCTTCACCATGCTCTCGAATGTGTTCGAGGATAATAGGGGAGGATATAGTCAAAATAGTTTCTGCGAAACGGTCGGTTTTTGTAGACATTTTGTGAAAATATAAATAAGGAACTAAAGAATTATTCATACTGTATAATGAATGATAATCGAAGAGATTTTCAGTATATGGACAAAAGTATATGAAAAATATGTATTTTTCAAAATAAAGAGCATAAGAATTATTTCTTTCCCATATTTTGACTCACAAAACAACCACCACCTTCGCATTTGATTATATCGATACACATATCATATATAGGGATATTTTTCATATCTTTTGCGATAGAACGGAGACGATTTATGGCAGTTATGTACTTGAGAGAAACAAGTTTTCCGAGTACTTCACGACGGAAAATTTTGCTCGATCTTTTGAGGAATTTTTCCACGAGATATTGATCTATTCCATTTTCCATATCACGCAGGAGAAGAGTATCAAGTAGAGCAAGTTCCGGACAAGCGATTCGAAACTTTTCTCATTCTACCTCGATAATATTTGTATATTTTTTAAGAGAAGTGTAGAGATTTTTACCAAGTGTTTTTTTCCCAGATGTAATAGGGCGAATAGAGAGAGAATAGGTTTCGGAAATCTGGAGATTTTGCGTCGCATCTTTTCAGGATACGAGTAGTTTTTTTGGTGCGCCATAATCTTTCATAAGGATTTCCAGAGCCTTATTTCCCGAGATGAAATATTCTCCTCCTGCTTCTCGAGAGAGGATTTTTTTAATAATCTTCCAATATCCTGCTTCTATAACGGTATCGATATGAGTTTTTGAATCATCAGGAACATAGTAGAGTCATTGTTTGACCGGGATGATGATATTGTTCCCTTTAAGTCGATACAGTACTTTATAAGTCGGTGCTCTTTTACTCAGTTCCTTTTTCTGAAAATCAGGATCTACAATATCGGCTATATCATCGATATCGATAAATGTTCCTTTTAGTTTTCACAGTTTATTAACAATTTTGTTGAAATCTATCATTGTATATTTTGTTTTATATAAAATATTATCGTGGTATATATATTAAATAGTTTTTACTGTCAATATTATATATATTCTACTATATAAATCAAATCTATTTTCCTTTTCTTTTTTGTAACTTTTGGAGGAATATATCAAGTTTCAGATAGAGAATATGGAATATTATTTTTGACTTGAATTTTTCTCAAATATCCCTACACTACGCACATATTTACATTCATAACTTCCCCTTTCTATGAAGCAATATATTACTTCTGATACAACTGGTTTTACACTTGTAGAACTTTTAGTAGTTATTACCATTCTTGCGATTATTAGTATCACTGCTTATACGAGCTTCTCGGGTTCTACAGATAAAGCAAAGAATTCTACAAAACTTGGACATATTGCGAGCATCGAAACAGGGCTCAATACTTTTTTCAGTGAGAAGAATTATTATCCGATGCCTTCGCAGTATAGTGCGACGAATTTGTGGGGATTTAGCGGAACATTGAATGCTGCTATTGCGAATACTTTTAGTGGATCGAAAAATGGAGATGCTATCGTATCGGTCAGTGGTGGATTATTGACAGTTGGTGGTGGAAAAGTAAATGATACAACAACTGCACAAATCGGCGCGAAAGGAACTGTTGATTCAGATGTCCTCTCGAAACAATATCTTTCACAAGATCTTTCGGATCCTTCCATTAAAGATATAAAAGTCGGAAGTACAGAAACATTGAGAGACTATGGAATTGGAGAATATGTTTATGGAGTATATGCGAAAAGTAATACCAACTGGACTACTACTTCCAAGAAAGGTTCTGCTTATAATCTTGCGATAGTGATTGCAGATGATCAAAAAGGAACTATTACAAAAGTATTAGGGAATTTTGATAAATCAACTTGCATCAATTGTCCAAATACGCTTATCGGAAGTGGAACAGCTAATAATAATCTAAAAGATGGAGAGTCGTATGCAGGAGATGTATTCGATGCAAATACTCGTGTTGCTTATCCTATCAGCAGATTTTAATTATATTTTATCAATAAATCTCATCTCTCTATGACTGTTACAAGTATTCAAAAGAAAAAGAAACCAACTCAAGCAAATCTCATCCCAACTGTTATCGATAAAGTCGGTGGACAGGAACGAGCATACGATATCTATTCCCGTCTCCTCGAGGATCGTGTTGTATTTCTCGGCGATGCTATCGATCCATCGGTGGCAAATACGGTCATCGCACAACTTCTCTATCTCGAGAAACAAGACCCAAAAGCTCCGATTACGATTTATGTAAATAGTCCTGGAGGACATGTAACTGCGGGACTTGCCATTTACGATGTTATGCAATATGTACAATGTGATATCGTTACTGTTTGTATCGGACTCGCTGCTTCTATGGGATCTATCATACTTGCCTGAGGAACGAAAGGGAAACGATACAGTCTTCCACATTCTGAGATCATGATTCATCAACCACTTGGAGGAACAGAAGGACAAGCAACCGATATCAAAATCGCCGCAGAGCATATTATTAAAACGGGAGGTGTCCTCTATGGAATCCTCGCAAAACACTCTGGTCAGGATGTGAAGAAAGTAGAAAAAGACTGTGACCGAGATAACTATATGACCCCAGAAGAAGCTCTCAAATACGGGCTTATCGACAAGATTATCAATAACCGATAGGATATATGAGAACAAATTATTCACAAGCTAACAAGTCACAAACTACACTGGAAGCCAAGAGAGCGGCTACAGAAGAAGCTTATGAAGCAGAAAAAGCTCTACGAGCTGCAGAAATGGCTCGTTTAATAGAAGATGCACGAATAGCGAGAGAAAAATCAGCACGACAAGATAGAAGAAAGGTACAACAAGAGCAATTACTGGGAGATTCCTCAGAACAAGAGCAAATAAATCATTTTGCACTTATGAGCGAGATAGATCCAGATTCTCATGAATCTGATGCTTTTCATTTTTTATCTTATGGAGATAAAATATTTCAAATTCTCATGTTTTCTTCTAGTATGGAATGATTAAAAGTAGATAAACTTATAGCATTAAAGAATTGAAAAAAGAAAGGGAAAGAATCAATGTTTTCGAAAGTTATTGGTGAGATTGAAAGAACTGGAGATGAGAATGGACATCCTATCTACCAGATTAATCATATTCTTGGACAAATAATAGTACAATAAAATAGTATTTTCCAAGAAAAATAAAATCATATGCAATGACCGTATTTTAAAAATCAAGAGTATTATGTAACAGTACGTTCATTACCAGATAGTTTTGTCAGACAAGAAAAAATGACAAATATTGTTAGATTTCAAAAAAGATTTTATGAGATTTTTGAAAAGGATAATGATTGGAAAAAACTTCATGCGGAATATACACCAGGATCATTTTATATGATTGCTATGGAAAGAGTAAATATGAGAACAAAACAAATAACTTGGCAATTATTGAGCAAATAATATATAATTCACTTTTTTATGACATCAAAAGACATTCTCATACAAAACCTCCTGACTAAGGGGGTTTCTCGTGTTATTGACCGAGAAAATCTCGAAAAGCGACTTATTTCAGGTGAGAAACTCGTTGTGAAATTTGGGATAGATCCTGTTGCATCCAAGCTCCATATCGGACATATGGTTCCATTTATGAAACTCCGACAGTTTCAGGAACTTGGACACACTATCGTTCTCCTCTTCGGTGATGCAACCGCACAAGTCGGAGATACGAGTGATAAAGATGCAGAACGACCGATGCTTTCTCGAGCCGAGACAGAAAAACATTGTGAAGCATTTTTGCAAAAGTTTTCAAAAATTATCGATATCTCAAAGATTCAGATTTATTATAATAGCGAATGACTCGATAAAGTGAATTTTGCGGGAGTCGGAGAACTTGCGAAAAATTTCTCGGTTGCCGAGATGCTTGACCGGGATAATTTCTCGAAGCGATACAAAGCAGGACAGCGAATATCTTTGCAAGAATTTCTCTACCCGATTATGCAAGGTTTTGATAGTGTCGCAATTGCTCGGAGATACGGAAGTTGTGATCTCGAACTTGGAGGAAATGACCAGTATTTCAATCTCCTCGCGGGGCGAACACTTCTATCAGCACACGGATTTCCCAAGCAAGATATCATGACGACAGAACTTCTTATCGGAACCGATGGTAAGAAGATGAGTAAAAGTATGCCAAACTGTATCCTCGTTGACGATACGCCGTTTGATATGTACCAGAAACTCATTAATATAAAAGATGATCTCATCCTCCACTATTTCGAGCTTGCAACTGATATGACGCTCGAAGAAGTGGCAGTTATAGAGAAGCGTCTCGAAGCAGGAGAACATCCAAATGTTCTAAAAACTGAGCTTGCTCAGCGGATTATCACGATGTATCATGGGAAACCGTATGATAGAGAAGACAAGAAGAATATAGAAGTTCAGAAAGTGGGAGTATCGAAAATTGGTATTTCAGACCTCCTCAAAGAAATAGAATTCTGTGCTACTTCTGGAGATGTCCGAAATGCACTTGCTGGAAACTCTGTACGAGTGAATGGAGAAACTATAACAGATCCAAAATATTTGGTTGTTATTTCTTCAGAATGAACGCTTGTAGAAATGGGGAAAAAGAAGGCGAAGAGAGTGGTTTTATAAAATCAAAAATTATTTGTCATTCTGAGATTCTCTGAAGTAGGAATTTATAGAAATTATTGAACTTTATTCAGAGAATCGTGAGAATCTTCCTATTGTGAACAAATTTAAAGAAAAGTTCTCATAAAAAACCTTTTCATAAGTTGAAGATTGCCACGAATATTCGAATAAATTTTCGTGATTTTCATAAATATTCAGCAATCGAATATTCTCGCAATGACAATATTTTCTCAACTTCTTAACTATTACTGGTAACTAGTCACTAATCTCTAATCTCTTGTAGTATGTCTCCTCGTTCTCATTTTCCTGTATTTACTCATCATCCAAACCTTGTGTACTTGGATAGTGCTTCCACGGCTCAGAAACCGAGCGTAGTTATA
>JBAZVV010000048.1:0-9570 GCA_041660685.1 Candidatus Altimarinota bacterium
TCTTTTATCCCAGAAGCTAACGCTTCTGTTACTTCTGATTATAGTAAGAGATTTCCTGTTACTCAGTGAGATAGTTTGGGTATTTTGCTTGGGAATAGCGGAGGGAGTTTAAATCAGCCGGTGCAGGAATTGTATAATGCAAGTAGTTTTACGGGAGTGGATGTTGTGAATACGAATAGTGGGTATTTAGCTTATTTTTCTAATAAAATCACCATTTCCGGTACTGGCATAAAACTTATAAGTATAAAAGCAAACTACACTCAAAAAAATGATCCTATGATTTATGATTCTTCACTCGTAGGATATTATGACATGGAAACACTAACTCCAGATAATAAATTGGCAGATTTGAGTGGAAATGGGAATTCGCTTGATAATAGTGGATGATTACTTGTTGGAGAGAGTTTTTGAAAAATAAATAACGCTATATTATTTGACGGAACATCAAAATATTTTTATTCTTTTTCACCAGTTTTTAATCTTACTTCTAACATAACAGTTTCATCTTGGGTAAAAACAAATACTGGATGAAATATTGTTACAAAGACTACGAATTGGAATCAGGGTTTTGCTTTACAAAGAGTCTTTAATTCGTTTGATTGGTTTTACTTTGTAACATGATCATGAAATACATTCAAAGCCACTAATTCTAATATAAAATCTGCTCTAAATGATACATGGCAATTTATTATCGGAGTACATAAAGATGATATAAATCTTATCTATATAAATTGAAAATTAGAAAAAACATTAACTGGTGTGACTAATGTTATAACTTCATCTACATGAAGTATGAATATATGATCAATAGGTAATGGTATTCATAATTTTAACTGACTCATCGACGAAGTCCGTATCTACAACCGAGCCCTCTCTGATTCGGAAATCCAAGCACTCTATAATGCTACAAAATAATTATCTTTCATAGAAAAAGTAGTCTCGATATTCGACTGCTTTTTTTATTGCAAATTTCCCATTCTTCTCTATACTCCGACTCATCTCATATCTTAACCCATTTCTTTTATGAAAGTTGGAATCGTTGGACTCCCAAATGTCGGGAAATCTACTCTCTTTAATGCTCTTACAAAATCCTATGCTGCAGAAGCGGCAAACTTCCCATTCTGTACCATAGAACCCAATGTGGGAATCGTTAATGTGAATGATCCTCGTTTGGAGGAACTTCGTAAAACGGTGAATGGCGTAAAAATAGTTCCTGCAAATGTTGAATTTGTGGATATTGCTGGTCTCGTAGAATGAGCGAGCAAAGGAGAAGGGCTTGGAAATAAATTCCTTTCACATATTCGTCAGGTAGATGCTATTCTTCAGGTGGTTCGTGCTTTCGACGATTCCAATGTGCACCATGTAACTGGTTCGGTGAATCCTCTCCGAGATATCGAGATTATCAATACCGAGCTTATTATTGCGGATCTCGAAACACTTGAGCGTCGTATCGGGGACAATGCCAAAAAGGCACGTTCTGGAGATAAAGAAGCAGTGGCTCGAACTCCGATTTACGAAGCACTTAAAACTCATCTGGAAGCTGGGAAGTTGGCAGTAACTATGGAACTTGATGAAGAACAAAAATCCCATATTTCTGATCTCTTTCTCCTTACTAATAAGCCATTTATCTACGCGGTAAATGTAGCAGAAGATAAACTTCTTACGAGCGAAGCAGATCTTCGTGCCATGACAGGAATTAGTGAAAAAAATATCCCGGTACTTCCCGTGAGTGCGAAGATTGAGATGGAAATGCTCGAATTTAGCGAGGAAGATAGAACTGCTTTTCTCGCAGATTACGGAGTAACAACCAATCCTATGGATGTGATTATTTCTACGTGTTATAATCTCCTTGGTCTTCAATATTATTTCACTGCTGGTGAGATAGAGGTTCGAGCTTGGACGATTCACCAAGGTTGGAAAGCTCCGCAAGCAGCCGGAGTGATTCATACCGATTTTGAGAAGAAATTTATCAAAGCCGATACTGTAAACTGGAAAGATTTGGTCGAGAGTGGAGGATGGGCTCCAGCGAGAGAAAAAGGAAAAGTTCGAATGGAAGGGAAGGAGTATATTGTGCAGGATGGGGATGTTATGCTTTTTAAATTTGGAGGGTAGGGGAAAAATGAAATAACTTCAATCTTTGAGTTCAAACTTTACGTTCCTCACTCTCTGTACGTGAGTACAGCTCGCTTCGGTACGCAGTTTTCATGCAAATATTATCGTTTTTTCATTTTTCCGGTCCTGTGTTTTCTTGTCCCTCCCGAGGACTGCCCTTCGGGGAGCATTCCGAGCGAATTTGAAGTCATAGCCCCCTCTGGTAGGGTGAATCCCTTTAGATCAGTACTTACGAAACAATACTTCTAGAATATGAAAACCATACCTAGCTTATCTATACCTTTATTTTCTGTATTATGCTCAAATTTTGAATCGATGCAATAACCCGACAGGAGGAAGATAATTCTATTTTAAGAATTAACTGAGAACATACTACTAATCCAGTGTTGAAAGATAAAATCGGTGCTGAAATTATTGGTATTAATAGTACTGAAGTATCCGGAAGAGAAGCTATTGTTGTTCTTGATAGAGTATTACAAACTTCTCATACAGTTGATTTATTATTGAGGATGGACAATGGTGCTATAGAAACGGTTACTCTATTGCCACTCCCATTAATCAAACGATTTATTTCTATTTTTCAAAGACTTCCGAAGGAAATGATACCACCTGGATCTACCCAATCTCTTGATAGTGTACCTTCTTTTTATTTGACACACGGTCTGCAATTTAGGGATGGGAAATATCATTCAACTAGATGAATATCAACCGCATGGTTTCGTAATATATTTCCTCGGTAAAAACCTATAGATGATTTATTTCATCATTATCATTATTTTCTATGAAAAAATTACTCTTCATACTTCCTTTTTTCTTTATAGCGTTCTCCCATGTAAATGCGGAGTTTGCTTTTGGGTTGTATCCTGAGGCAAATAGTACCAATAATGAGATACAGTTGGAACAAAAATATCATTTTACTTCACCGATTGTGGGGTATATTTTTGATACTTTTGAGGAAAGTGATGCATCGCATTTAAGAAAAGCAGTACGAACTCTCGGAACGGATCGAGTATACCATGTTGGGATATCACCATTTGGACTTTCTGCTGCAGCGGTCGCAAGTGGAAGCTATGATGTTCAATATAAACGCTTTTTTGAAGTGGTAAAAGAAACAAAAGCAAAATTTCTTTTCCGAACGATGCATGAGATGAATGGGTCTTGGTTTTCTTGGTCGGGTGATCCAGAGAATTTTAAAAAAGCATGGATTCATATCTATAAACTTTCTCGTGAAGCAGGACTCGATACTTCCAATATTCTCTTCATATTTTCCGTAAATTCTGAGGATTTGCCAGCATTGGAGGAAGGGGTTATTGGTGGTGAGATGATATATTGTACTCCAAAACAACATCTTACTATCGGATGTAAGGCTCTAGAAGATTATTATCCAGGGGATCAGTATGTCGATATGATGGGACTTTCTCTCTATAACTGGGGACGAGGACGATCTGAGCCCTGGGCATATTGGAAGGGTTTTTATGATCTATTTGATAACAGAAGTAGTGATATTTATCCTCGATTACAATCCTATAAAAAACCCATTTTTCTCGATGAAGTAGGAACTACTTCAGTGGATTTCAAAGGAGAATGGACTTTTGATAAAGTAGTACACGCTTACAATGATGATTTTGGTCGAAAAGATTATTGGATTGCTCAGATGCGTCAAGAGATCAAGAAATTTCCAGAAATCGTCGGGGCGATGTATTTTAATCGAGATAAAACTTTTGGATTTACAGTCGGAAAAACTATTCCTGGTGAACTTGATTGGGCAGCTCTTTCGACAGTTACCAAGAAAGAATATCCTGCGATACTTCAATTTTTCCATGATCCAGATGTAACTTTGTTGGCACTGCCATTTGCGGGAAATGCTCCAAAATTTCAGGCAGAAAATCTTTTTAAAAAGCTTGCAAAAGAGGTAGAACGCAGGTCTTATGGAAGTGCTGAGAATCGAAAAAAATTATTTTCTCGTATACTTAGAAATTTAACCGTTCGTTCAGAAGTAAGTACGGGAAATATAAAAATAGTCCTTCAAGAAATCGCAGAGCGATGCAAAAATGCGATTCAGTAGTTATATTATTGAGATATAGGGATTTTCAGATTAAAATCCTTTGACTTTTTTTAAAAATTGTTAAAATTGGCACGAGTATTTGATATGTGCTAAATTATTAGTGAAATAAATACTTATCCCACTTGTCAAGCGGAAATCAGAGTCAATTTTTGGAAAAATAGAGAAAACAGTGTAATATACTCGTATATCCTAAACTACTTGTCTATGAATTATTTCATCATAAAAAACATCGTCGAAACTACTTTGCAACATTTTGCGTGCAAAGAATGTGGTGCAAAAGCAACGGAACAAAATATCCATATCCTCGGAACGGCCGGGAATAGCCTCAATATGGAGGTAATATGCTCACAATGTCAGGCATCAGGAGTTATTAAAGCTGAGATGAACATTATGGGAATCAACACAACCCCTGCGCAGTTTGCTGAGCAACTCAAGAAAACAGTCGGAGATAAACGAAAAGAAGAAGCTATAAAAGATGCTGATATTGTGAAAGTACGTGATAGTCTTCAGAAAAGTACTTCTGTAAGTGATCTTTTTAATTCTTAACCTTTTGAATATATGATAGGGAAAATATTCGCAAGTCTTATACTTATTTCAGTTCTTTATGTATTTGGTATATTTTTTGCTCCAAATCTGACGGATTCAGTTGCTGAAAAATTAGGAGTTATGCCAATAAATACAACTATCCGTCAACTAAAAGATGGAGCAGATTCTACTTCTACGACACTTTTGCAGATCAAGGATGCATCTGGAGCAATTAATAGTGTTCGAAATGTTGTAAATCAGGCAAATGAAAAAATCAATCAAACAACCGAAACTATTAATACTATTCGACAGACGGGAGAACAGAAGATACAACAGGTTCAGAAAACGGCGGATTCCATTCAAAAAGCAGGAGAAGCAATTAATACAGTACAAAATAATTTGAATGAACTCACAAGTCTTTCCGGATCTATATCGGCGAGTGGGTCAGTAAGCGGAAGTGGACAATAACATATTTCTCTACAAAGCACCTTCCACTCGGAAGGTGCTTTTTTCTTGTTTGATAATCTCTCCATTTTGTATGAGAATGATTTGAATAGTATGATTTCATGGCGTAAGTCCGATGAAATCGGTATCCAATTTCGTACCATCCAAAAGCCAATAACTTCCATCATAGGTGATATTCGTTTCAAAATGGAGATGAACTTTTTGTTGATGAGTATTCTTTGCGGGCTCTAATTTATAGAGAGAGCCAGAGAGTGGATTGGTGATCGTGAGATAACTTTGTGTATTGGCTGAGAGTTTCTGAGGAGTGTTTTTTTGTTCTTCTTTCTCGAGATTATAGACAATACGACGAAATATCTCTCCTGCACCCGTCGCACCACTTACTCCTTTCATATCCTCGCCACTTTTATTTCCCGTCCAGACTCCAATCATATAGTGGTCTGTGAAACCGACCGCCCAGTTGTCACGGAAGTTTCTCGAAGTTCCTGTTTTAACAAATACATTTCTATCCGAGAAATCGAGCGCAGAATAGAGAGGAAAGCCTCCGAGTTTCGCATAGCGATCAGTGAGTATAGAAACCACCATGTCAGTATATTTGGAATCTATGACTTTTTTGCAATTCATTTTCTCATTATTGAAAATCTGCAATGGGCAATATGTTCCATTATTTGCGAAAATAGTATAGGACTGGAGGAGTTCGAAGAGCGAAACTTCTCCATTTCCGAGAGTGATCCCGAGTCCATAATGATCAGCCTCTTCTTTCAGAGAACTAATCCCAAGTCATCGTAGAAAATTGAGAAGAGTTGGTACTCAGATCTGCTCGGTGAGTTTGATAGCAGGGATATTAACACTCTGTGAGAGAGCTTGTCGAAGAGTGATTTCTCCTTTGTAATCCTGGGAATAATTCTTTGGTTCGTAGGCATAGCTTTCACTCGTCTTATAAGCTATAGGGAAATCGAGAATCGTGCTCTCGGGAGTGAATCCGAGTTTCTCAAATGTGAGGAGATATGTGAATGGTTTGATAGTAGACCCTGGCTGACGAAGTGCGAGAGTTGTATTCACCTGTCAGGCAGTAGATTCGTTATAGTTGGTACCACCAATCATGACACGTAGAAGAGGGTTTGAAAAATCCCCCCGACCCCCCTTTGTCAAGGGGGTAATAATTCCTCTCTCTGCGATGATTATCCCATAATCGCTCACATTTCTCCAGGCAAGTTCTGTGAGAGTATTTTTTGCGAGTGTGTCGATCTGTTCCGTGAGAGTACGATCAAAAGTTGTAGAAATAGTTCCTGAAAAAATATCGCTTTTTCAGGAATTTGCTGCTATTTTCGTACTCAGGAAATCGGTCACATAGGGAAGTGAATTTCCGTTCTCTATATTCCAACTGAGTTTTTCACTCAGTATAGTTTGATATTCCTCATCAGTGATGATTTCCCCATTTCGGAGAGTCTGTGTGACGGTTTCGAATCGAGTTCGGAAATTCTTCGGTTTCTGGTAAGGATTGTATTTCTGGGCATCTTTTGGGATTATAAGGAGCGCTATTTGTTCTGCTTTTGTCAGGTTTCTGGGTTCTCGGTCAAAATAGTATTTACTAGCAGATTTGAGTCCGTAGTTCATAGAACCAAAGGCCACACGATTAATATATTCTGTCAGAATCTGATCTTTTGAAAATATATGATTGAGACGTACGGCATAGAGAAATTCGAGAATCTTCTTACTAAGTGTGCGATTTTCTCAAATCCAGAAGGCGTTGCGAATAAGTCCTGAAGAGAGCGTTGTTCCTCATTCTATAATTTTTCAGGCTTGGATATTATGGAGAGTACTTCGAGCGATTCATCGAAAACTGATCCCATTATTTTCTCAGAAACTTCGATCTTCGAGATAGACGAGGCTTTTTTTATAAAAATCAGGAATTCCCTCATTCTTTATTTCTTGATGTCGGATACTCCCCGAGTATATTATCTCTCCTATTTCTTGATTGTTTTTATCGAGAAAAATAGTAGAAGAGGGAAGTGGAGATAAGTGAAGTGGAAGAAGAAAAACCACGAAACAATATCCACTCAGTATGAGCAGAAATATGATGATGGAAATAGTGAGATATTTTTTCATAAAGAACATTGTATGAAATTCTATATTTTTCCCAAGTAAAAAGATTGCAAATATCGGGAAAACTATATACTAACTTCCAATTACTCTCATATAATCTTTTATTTTATGAATCTTCTTCAGGCATTTTTCATCGTGTCGGGTGTTATTATCTCCATAATCGCTTTCGATATAGCGAAACGACAGAAATTCAATGCTCTTCATTTTCTCGTGTTTATAAGTATCGGACTTGGACTCTTGGTATTTACATTCTTCCCAGATTTCTTGAATGCTATGGGACGAGTATTCGGACTCCAGCGCGGTGCAGATGTGCTTGTATATGTGAGTATCGTTTTTCTCTTTTACTTTGTACTTCTTCTCCTTACAAAGGCAGAAAAGAATCGTGAAGATATCACTCGACTGGTTCGAGAAATAAGTGTTTTAGAAGATAAACTTTGTCAGCATGACCATAAGTAAAAAAGAAATAATATTCCTGATCCGTGCTTATAATGAGGCTACCCGTATAGTTCCGGTTATAGAGTCGATTTTGAGTGCAGGATTTATCCATATTCTTGTGATAGATGATGGTTCTCGAGATAATATCACAGAGGTATTGTCTCGGTTTTCGACTCTTCATATCGTCCATCATCCGTTTAATCGTGGAGGTGGTGCAGCTCTGGAAACAGGATTTGAATATATTCGTCGAAATGGTGAAAATATGGGAATCAAATACGTGGTAACTTTTGATGCCGATGGACAACACCATATAGAAGATATACCAGTATTTATAGAAGCATTTCAGAAAGATTCTTCACTGGATCTCGTGCTTGGTTCACGATTTGTTATAAAAACAACGACCAATGTCCCATTTCTCCGTCGACTGACGCTTCTCGGTGGACAATTTTTCACATTTTTCATAAGTGGGATATGGCTCACTGATGCTCACAACGGTTTCCGTATGATGAAACTTGAAACCGTGAAAAAGATTCGATTAACGATGGATGGTATGGAATATGGTTCTGAGTTTGTCGATGAGATGAAGCATCAAAAGTGTCGTTTCACGGAAGTGCCAGTAAATGTCACGTATACCGATGATACCCTCGCAAAAGGACAACATCTTGGAGGAATCTGGAGAATCGTCACCAAGATGATTTGGAAGAAGTTTTTTAGTTAAATGATTATTTTACTAATTATGCAAAAAACAGAAGAATTATTCAATATCTGGAATGATGAAAAACAGAAAATAGATTTCTCTAAGAAGATTAATAGAAAACGAGTGAATATTGGTGAAATCTGGATTTGTAAAATCGGGGTAAATATTGGTTCTGAGATATCAAAAGATGAGAAATTTCAAAGACCAGTACTTATAATATCGAACTTTCTTGGTGGGGATCTTGTAGCTATTCTTCCTATGAGTACAAAATTTAATGAAAAGTATAAAGAATTTTACTTGGAGATAGAGAATTTTGAAAATTATGGACTGAATCAGAAAACATATCTTTTGCTCAATCATTTTAAAACTATAAGTACTAAAAGATTGGTAAAGAGGATTAATAATATCACCATATCTACCTGACACATACCATGTGTCCCTCATCTGGAAATGTTACAAATAAAAAAGCTTATACAGAAGATGTATAAGCTCTAGTATTATAAGTACCTTCTACTGCTAGGGTAGAAGGGGGGGATGCAATAAAGCATCACTTTGTGCACACAAGTATATTTATTTCTTATGATAAATCAAATGATTTTTTGATAGATATAATAGGTGGTGAAATATCTAAAAATTACAATAATTGTTATATGCCAAAAGTTTCCATTCTCATCTGTTCCTATAATGCTGGGAAATACATTACCAGTACGATTCAGAGCGTTCTCGACCAGACGTTCGCCGATTTTGAACTCCTCATCCTCGACAATGCCTCGACCGATGAAACGAAGGAATATATTCGGGAATTCAACGATCCGAGAATAGTTCTTTTTGAAGGAGAGAAAAATATCGGTCCGTATGCGGGACTGAACTTCTTACTCGAGAAAGCGAAAGGAGAATATATAGCCATCCAAGATCACGATGATATCTGGCACCCAGAAAAACTTGCACGACAAATAGAATTTCTCGATACAAATAACGAATATGTCGGATGCGCCTGTACGATGGTTATGTACTATGAAGCAGACAAGAAGTATTTCGAATACTTTCTCGGCGAGAAGACCGATTACGCACTTCATCCGAGTATTGTGTACCGGAATCGTCGAAACCTTCGCTATGACGCAAATATTCCATATATGACGGATGCGTATTTTCTCAAACAAACACTTTT
>JBAZVV010000049.1:0-9435 GCA_041660685.1 Candidatus Altimarinota bacterium
CCGCCTGGATTATCCGGTCAGCACCAGGGACCGTTCGGACTCCCGCTTCGCGAGCGTTGGCTTGTATGTGTATGATAAGAAAGTTCTTTCCATCTTCCGACGCACGGAGGAATCGGGCAATGGCGGAACCGGGGATATGTTTTTCCATAGTGTAAGTTGTTAATGTTGTATAATATTTTCGAAATTTCTTTGAAACCATGTGGCCTTAGGAGGTTCCGGTAGTAGAGGCCATGGCATACTTGAAGTGCGTTGTTCATAATCATGAAGCCAGTTTCCGAATATAGCACTGAGGAGTGCCGAGGAGTTCTCGACGGCAGCCGAAGCGTCCTGGAACATTCAGGCTGGTTTAATGCCCATGTGACGCAATGCTTGTTCCAGACTTAATTCGGGTTCCAATACTGATCCAGTAATAAGCTCAATGTCGATCCAATCGCGTTTCCAGCGGGAACCATTCGGGAATGAAGCGTGGCAAAGCTCCATAGCAGCTTCCAGATACCGAAGACTTGCGACACCAAAGGACATGAGGATTGCGTTGTTCGAAATGAGTACTTCGGAAAGATCTACGAATGCTTCCAGGAACGATACTCATTGAATCTCCATTTTTTCATTAGTGATTCCAGTTTGTTGTGATGTTAGTTCGGAGAGAACATACGGATGGGTATATATACAAACACATTTTTCCTCGATAGTTTGTAACTTCGTATTAAGGAGTCTGTATCCGATCTGGATTATATTCCCGAATTGGGTTTTCGACTTGTGTTTCGTCGGTCCGTTTGGGATGACATGAAAGATAAGGAAACTCCTTCACTTGCGTATGGATTCCATGAATTTCGCAACCGCCGATTCCGGCGATTTTTCGGATAAGGCATTCACCCTCTCTGGAACATTTGTTTGGTACATACTCTGGGGGGTTAATCAGTTTTAGTAAACGGTCGGAATACATCACGCAGCATCATCGTAATTTCCTGGACCCTAGTTCCGGCATCCTCAATTAAATCATCCGAGCTAACGTTAATCGTTCTTCTCAAATCATAAAATGAACGACTATTCCCACTAATGACAGCAAGAAGTATGCTTGATAGTATGAATGGTCGAGACTGATTTTTTCATACATAAACCTTTGGCATTCCAAAATTATCTGCCTCTGACATAAGATGGAATATATCGACAGCATCCCAAGAAGCCACAACCATGGTGTTTGGATCAAAAGCTTCAAGAAGCTTTGCATGAGCATCACGAAATGTTACACCTTCTCGTTTGAGAGCTATTTCGTTCAACCCCCAATTGTCATCGAATATCGGGGAAAGGTTCTGACCATCCGGGATTATGTATAGATTCGTTTTCGAGATCGGACGAAAATCACTGTCGGTGATAGTCCAGGCAAGATTCACTATGCGGTTAGTGCGGACATCAGGTCTACAACCCTTTTTTAATATATTTGGTTCCGTATTAACGATGAGGAATTTCTTTCCAGATTCAAACGCCTCAATGAATTCTCGGACCTGCCCTGAGTCTTGATTACGAATTTTGGCGATTTTTTCAGAGTAATCCGGCTTTTTAGGAAAGAGTGGTCAGAAACGAAAAATAGGATCATTCAGAATTGACTCTACATGGTATCATGTATGTGCCATGACTCCGTATACAGGATTCGGTTCAATCGCATATGTGTCCATAGTTGTCGGCATAGTTAAATAGTTAGGAGTATGTTTAATTATTTTTTAGCGCATTAAAAATAACCTCTCTTCGAGAGAAACTTTGGTTCATATTTATATGATTTGTATACCCGTGTAGTATACCAAAAACTCTCGTCTTTGCAAAAACGACAGCCAATAAAACTTGAATTTTCTGAAAATCGGGCACGAAAAAAGAAGAAACAAAATCCCATTCTGTAATCACAGAATTGTCCGAAACTCTTATCTGAAAATAGAATTTATAATCCCATTTGGTGATGACAGAATGGGATTATGAATTGAAAATTTCTTTGATTACTAAAAAAGTCTGTTTTTTCTAAAAAGCACACTTTGTATAATAATTATACAAATATGTATCTTTTTCACTCTTTACAGATTAGATTTACTATGAATAGTATATATTTTTAATGAATTGTAATCCCATTCCGTGCTATCGAATCGGGACTTGGATTTGTAGTAGATTTCTACATCTTGCTTTATATAAGACACTTTCAAATTTCGTATAGTGAAAAATACATACTAAAAATGTGCAACTTGTATCCGAAACTTTCAGTGACTTCTATGGAGAAATGAAAAATACTTCAAAAAAACCTATTTTCGATCCGGTTTTGGTATCACCAACCTGTCCACAACTTTCATATTTTTTGAAAGTATATACAAGGAGGACACATGGCATTTGAAAAGGATTCTCATGACTTTCAAATATTTCTCAATCCAATAAAAGTTGCGGATAATGTTTGTAACAAAAAGATATAGTTTTTGAGTGAAACAATTGCAATTTTCGGAAACATTGATCGGGAAGGTTCAGATAAGTAATTAAATAGAGCAGGGAGATTGTGGAAAAATAAGGGGGTTTCGGCCGACAAGTGGTTAACCTCCGAAAATTCGAAAAGTGGCAAAAATGTCAAAAGTTTTGGAAATAATTCGCAAAAAATAGTTCACTTTTTGAAACAAAGATTTTTTGACTCTTTGGAAAGATTACCGATTTTCGGAACTCCAATTTTCGGAAATCTTTCAATTTTTCAAATCTTGATCCAATTCCGTCATCACGAACTTGCTCAAAACTTTCAGTAGACACAATAACAGGGAGTCTGATATTCCCCAGTAACTACTATTCCATTCAAAAGTAACGTTTTTGCAAAATAAACGCTTTTCCGTATACTCAGACTTAGTATCTAAATATTTATATTATGTCCATTGAATAGATGCAATTTGTAGAACCAATTCGCGATCCGAAAAAAATTACGCAAATCAAAAACACTCTCCGATGAAAGAAAGATATTCGTTGATTGTTGCTTTTTGAGTTGGGTATAAATAGTGCCTTGCGCATTTCTGATCTTCTCTCTTTGAAAATTTCGGATGTTTTTGATAATTCACTTCTTCCAAAAGACTTCTTTGATAAAAAAGAACGGAAAACCTTAAAAATGAATCGCATAACCATTACTCCAAAAGTGAAGGTTACACTTTTTGAATATATTCAGGCGTACCCGACAGTGGTCCAGGATTCTGGAAATTTCATCTTCTTCCGAAAGAAAACTTTTCCGTTAGGTAGCAAAGCGATTGGAAGAAAGATGAGTTGGCAATTTCTTTCGGAAATTTGCAAGGAAGTTGGCTTGAAGGGAAACTATGGAAATCACAGTTTGAGAAAATGCTGGTGATATCATTGAAGAATGCAGGGTATTCCATTGGAAATCATTCAGCATAAATTGAACCACAGTAGCCTGGCTGTGACTCAGAGGTATCTCTGAATAACTGCCGACGAAATCGCGATGGCTTGCAATCGGCTAGATTTATAAAATCTTTAACCCTCTATGCTTATGAGAAAAAAAGTGTCCATGAAAGATCTTGATCCAATCGTACAAAGTTTTCTTTCTAGAAGACAATGGATTTATTTGGTTGGAATCATTGTGTTATTTTGAATCGTCCGACTATCAACTACTGGGAAACATCCAGAAATTATTCCTATTTTCTGATTCTTTATCTTTCTCCTTGTTGCATTCCGCAACTGGATTATGTCACGTTTTCGAAATGAATGGATAACACAGGCATTCTTTGAAATAATGCTCTTATTCTCTGCCTGAGCTCGAAAAATTCCCGATCTTGTTCAGTGGCTCTACAAGAAAATTAAGCTCCTAATCATAGCTCTCTTTTTCATTATTACCGGGATTTTTCTTGAAGTGAATGGGGGGCTGATAATTCAATGACTATCGTCCATGTACTATGGGGATATGTCGACCGCAAAAAAAATCTTCTTCATGGATATTTATCAGGGTAGTTTATTTCTATGGGTGTGCGTATTAACATTAGTTATTATTCTTTTGCAAAAAAGCTGAACCGTACTCAAACTTTGGAAGAAGAATGCCAACATACTTTTTTGAGCTTTCATATTATCCCTTTTCCCATTACCGCTCTTTGCACAAAAGCAGCTTGAATCACAAACATGAATTGAATGGCTCGTTCTTCCTTGGATGATTGGGATGATGATATCCGAATTACTCATGGTCACTAAGATATCTTCGAAGGGTTTACCAACGCAATGACTGGATTTACGTTCTTTTATTGGGAATTATACGATGGCTTCTCTCAATCAGGCAAATACAGATGATATTACCGCAGTCCATGATGCCTACGAGAAATGGAAAATCCGAAAAGATTCCTATCCTGAATTTCTAAAAAACTCTATCCCTTACCTCTTGGATACACCAATCACAAGTTCGGCCAAGGATGAACTTTGAACATTACTGAAAGATAAAGCCGAAGAAATTTTTCAGTACATAATAGATTTGGAGCTCGATAAACATTCCCACTCGGTAATTATCTGAATAGATTGAGCAAGATGAAGCGGAAAAACCTCCTTGACTAATATCTTACAAAACGAATATTTATCCTATGCAAAAGATCAGATACTCACCTTTCAGTTCCGAGCCTGGTCTTATTCGAAAGGAAATATAATAGAGGGGTTCCTTCAAGATTTCTGAAAATTCTGTGTTGTAAATGACATAGATATTGAGGAAGATATTAGGCACTATATCGATGCTCTTACTAAGTTGCATAGTGCGTTTTCGATACTTAATGTATTCAGTGGAACAGTAATGACGGACTCGGAGAGAATGTCGAGAATTTCCTCGGCGATTTGCTGATCCAGAAAAAGAATCGTCATAATCATAGATGATCTTGATCGTATATCCAATGGAGAGGATATTGAAGCAATATTAAAGTTGCTTCGCTCCACAGCCGACTTTTACGGCGTTTTCTACGTACTGAACTATTCGAGTCAGGAGTTTCTCGACAAGGTTGATATGGTTTGAGCCTTGAAAGACTTTGAGGAGAAATTCCTGAATTGGCATGTGGTTATGCCGACTATGAAGATCGTGGGGCTTTGACAATCGAAGGAGGCACAGACATTGGAGACAATGATGAGGGGAGAACTTCGCACCCGAGGATGAAAGGTGATTGACTCAATTTTGGCAAATAAGAAAGAATATATCGAGGAAAAAATAGGAGAATTGATGGGTTCTTTGAAGAAATCTGATTGGAAGCAACCAGATTGAAAGGAGCAGTTCGAAGAACTACTCCAAGACATTCGCGAGAATCTTCTCTATTATTTCGAAAGAGGAGTGACCCTCTGAGTCACATCGTGTGTCAATCCTCAATACAACATAGATTTGGCTGACGGAAAAATACCAAACGAGGACTTTGCCAAGAATGCGATCAACACTCCGAGAAAAGTAAAGCTCATCGTAAACAAAGCACTGTACTTTTTGGCTCAGAACGAATTCCTGGAAGGTTTTTTCAATGATATGCAGGATTACATGCAACGAGAGGCCTTTGATGTTGCAAAATTAGATGGTCCGTTGCGGGAGAGTATAAAAATGGATTCTTTCCCGTTCCCAACAACCTTCGATAGAAAACTTCAAGTAGCATGGACGAATGACAAAAATCCGTGCCTATAACCACCCCACTATCATCTTATGTGGATTACTATTTGTTTTAATACCAGTCATGATTTTTGTGAGGATCATTATTTTGTGACTTATGAAAACAAAGCAATCGAAATAAAGCGATGAGCATCAGACCGAGGGCACGAACTTTATATTGAGACAACGCAAGATAAATATGAACAAACTCACGAGGCTGGAAGGCGATTTCTTAGTGAGTTGGCATGGCTATATCAATCAAAAATTGAGATCCTAACATATGGATGAGGTGGAAATAAAACGAGTTTTAATGTGCAATCACAAGAATTTCATAGAACTAGAAACTCAATAAATCTTGATTGATACGACCAAATCGCATTCAATAGTAATCAAAGATTGGCACTCTCGATTTATAGGGAATGACTGAGCTCCAATAGTTCATTTTACTCATTCCTCTGCTATGCAAGGATTATCAATATGCATGGGACATCGAAAAAGCAGAAGGATTGGATAAATGCAAGCCTGCATAAAATTCGTTGGAACAAACAAGTTTTGACAGATCTTTCCAATCGGGGTATTCCAGATATTGGAGAACACCTCTATGCATCTTGAAGGTGTGCGATTGCTCATGCTGATGTTTCATCATGAGCCATTATCGTAGATGCTGATAGCTTTGCTGATGGAGATAGAATTTTTAAGGAATTACCTTTAATAAAGGAAATGGCTGATATTTACATGAAAGAGGAATTGGTAATTCCAGACAGTTCGGAATTATCAAGAATCAATCTCCTTAAATGATTCGGATTATTGTTTTGAGATAATTTTATGAATACTGTATCTTTTTGTCAGGAAGTCCCTCCTTGTATATTCCCGACAATTCCTATGATTTCATTTAAGCTCTATAAGAATGAAACTTATTGGAAACCGTTCCGAAATCTGGAATTCAAAGTTATTTCTGCCGGAAAATGAAAAGTGTTGTTTTCGAATTTCCACCAGCACCATTCTACACATCTAAGTTTTACGGTCGATTTTTTAAGTAGAGAGATTGCTTTTGATATAAACCATGTACAAATCGATTCGGAGCATGACTTATTTGATCGGGAATTTGAACTTGATTGGTATATCTTCCTGGAAAAATATTATAGCAATGGGAGATTAGAGATGTGGAACGTCGAAAACAAGCAGTTGTTAACTAGGTTGGATGCCTTTATTCCGATGAATGTACGAATAAATCATGATTGGTTTAGATCTAAGATAGCCTCTCTTTCGTGAGTAGAGTAAATGAAATTCATCCCCGACAATGGACCACTGAAAGTAAATGTCCGAAAGTGGGAGTGTTTCCTAACTTCATATCGTTTTGGGGTTACATAGTTCACAATCCGAATGCTTATACTATAAATCTCTCATTCCCTAAGTATTAGAACCTGCTCGGAGGCATCTAATGGCGAATTCATATAGAAACAATCAAAAGAAGAATGTGTCTCTTTTGATTATCTCCGAGAGAAATATAAATCTGATTGCTACAATTGTAAGAGTTACTAATTATTTCTTGACTAAAAAAGAAATATGAAGATACTTACATCACATGATGTAGTATTTTGTCGATTTTGGCCTACGCAAGTAGTGACAATTGGGGCTGGAATTTCGTTATTTTATATAATTGGAAGTGTTTTCATAAGGAGAGTACATATGAATAATAGTGATTCGAAGGGAAAGATAGAAATAATTAAGGACATACTAATCATAAGCTCGGGTGTTTGAGCAGGATTGTTAGCCAACTGGATTTCAGCTCCGGAGGCCTAAGTTTACAAAGCTACATCATGTATTAAGAATAAAAGTAAGAGATTAGAGATTTTTTGATAAAACTGGTACGAAATATCATAACCAGACTACTTCTCTAACACGAGTGCCAATATGCTACATATTACATATAATCGCTTATTGATCGTTTTCCCGACCACTTCTGTATAATCAGAACTCCTTATACTCCAATTCAAATAACCCCTCAACATCATATTCTGGATTCTCTGCCAGAAAAGTTCGCAACTTCATCATAGTGCTCCACCAGTTCGATTCCAACCTCAGGAGCCAGTGCTTCTGAACAATAAACGCCAGTTTTTATAGCTGGCGTTTATTGATTTTGTACTTTGATTTGAATTATACGGGGATTTTCAGATACTGAGATTTGACTATTTTTTATTAGTTCCTATTATCCACACATCCCAAAAAAATAGGGGAATTTTTCTTATTGAAATATAAATACAAAAAAGGAGCTTAAAATGATTTCTCGCAAGAGTTGTTTTTTCGTAGTATTTCTTACTTTTATGATGATTTCTTGTAGTAAAACAGAATCATCATCAATGCAAACCGAAGTAACATTAGTTCCGCAAGAAAAGGAATATATCAGAAAGGAGAAACTTATTCCCATTCCTGCATCTTGTCCTAAAAAGCATTATATTTATATGAGTTGGAATCTCGAGAACTTTGGAAAGTCCAAAACTCCCGAAACTCTGGATATGATGGCAGAAATCAGTCGTGAAGCAGATTTCATCGCTGGGCAGGAAGTGAGTGTGAGTAGTTTTGGATCTCAGGCAGTGGCGAGATATGCCGACGCACTGGGACGAAAGGGGAAGAAGTGGGACTATATCATCAGTGACCATACTCAATCGGTCGATAATTCTGGGGTGGAAAAATATGCCTACCTCTGGTCATCGGGTGAAGTAAACCAGCGTGAAGCACACCTTGTGGGGGATCTGGTTGAAGCAATTGACCGGGAACCCTATAGTATTACATTTCATATCGGGAATACTTCATTGACGGCTGTTGAAATCCACACAGTTCCAACTGCTAAAAATCCCATCGATGAAGTTGTAGCTCTTGCAAAATCAGGAGAGCTCAATCAATCGGGAAATATGATCGTTTCTGGTGACTTTAATCTCGGTGCAAAGGATACCGATCCACTCATGGAGAAGGCAGGTTTTACCGGTCATATCTATGAGAAAACGAGCATCAAACAAAAAGTCGGCAGAAGGGGTGAACACCTTTTGTACCAGTACGACAACATCTATACAAAAGGAAAAATAGAAGTTTGTGGCTCGGGGGTGATCGATTTCCCAGAAAAACTCTTCTCGCCCGTCAATGATGAAAATCTGAAGGCGGCGCGGAAGTTGAGCGATCATCTCCCGGTTTATATTATTTTTTCTTTGAGAGATTGATTCTCGGAAAGGAGGACAATAAAAATCCCGCTTTATGGCGGGATTTTTTCATGTACAAAGAACAAAGATTGAAATCTAAAAGTTTTCTACACTATCCAAACAAAGCACTTTCATTTACTTCATACTATGTTCTTTCAAAATCAGGAGGGCAGCACTATGAGCAGTTTTTATGATTTCGATAGAGCGAGAATCTCTCAGATCGTTGATTCCTATCTCCAGACTATTCAATGCATCGTGACAAGCAAGGACTTTCTCGCCTCGGGCTATACAACACGGTTCGAGGATATGATCTATGAGGAGTCCCATGATATAGGAAACTTTTTGAGAATGGTTTGATTCTATTTCTTGATTAGCTCATTGTATGAGGAGTTCATATCCTGGATAGACTTCCGCAAATTGAGCGATAATCTCATCTCTTTCTTCTGTATTACGATGTTTCGATGCGGTAGTATGGAATTTTTCAGAGATCGTTTTCAGTCTTTTTTCGAAATTCATATGAAGTTTTCGTTCTGCTATCGTCGCTTTCCGTGGACGATGAGTATTGTCCTGTTGTGTATTTCCCATATTCATATACGTGAGTAATTAAGATTATATCTTGCATACTATATGCAT
>JBAZVV010000050.1:0-9382 GCA_041660685.1 Candidatus Altimarinota bacterium
CGTTTCATGACCAGTATGTTTGCATTCATAGTTTTAGAAGAGGGTTATTTTTTTTCAATAATTCTCAGCTTCGCACTTCGACTTCTCTTATTTTGTTTCATTTCCAGGTCTGTCGGGAGGAGTGGTTTTTTGGTTACTTTTTTGATACTGGCAGGAATGATATCTTGTCCAGTGAATTCATCTCGTTCGGCTTGGAGATATGGCGCGAAAACTTGTTTGACGAGTCTATCTTCGAGAGAATGGAACGTTATGACTGCACATCTTCCTCAACTAGAGAGAAGTTCGACAGTATCTTTGAGTGATGTCTCAATAGATCCAAACTCATCATTGACCGCAATCCGAATTCCTTGAAAACTTCTGACAACTGATTTGGAATCATAACTGGTTTCTTCAATGAGTTTTGTAAGTTCTTCAGTTGTTTCGAGTGGTTTTATTTTCCTTGCTTTGACTATCGCTTCCGCGATAAATCGAGCTTTTGGTTCTTCTCCGTAATTCCTCAAAATTTCTATAAGTTCTTTTTCGCTCATATGATTTATGAGATCATATGCTGTCTTTCCTTGTCCTTCACGATCGAAACGCATATCGAGTTTCCCGGTGAATCGATATGAGAATCCACGATCCGCATCATCGAAGTGTGCGCTGGAAACTCACAAATCATAGCAGACAGCAGTTACCTTGTCAATGCTAAGTTCTCCGAGTTTTGTTTTTATATCTCGGAAGTTTGCATGGACATAGTAAATAATGATTCCAGATTGTTTCGCCAATTCGCCAACTTCCTTTTCGATAATTTCACGAGCACTTTTGAGATTATCATTATCGAGATCGAACCCGATAAATATATCTCAGGAGTGGAGCTTTTGTATAATTCCTATAGCATGACCCCCAAGTCAGAGTGTACAATCAACCACGATATTCTGCTTTGTAGTGCTCAAATGGAGGCTATCAATATACTCGTGGAAGAGTACAGGGATATGTCAGAAACTTTTCTCGTCCAAATTGTCAAAAAGTAATGAATAGGAAAAAAATATTTCCTTCAAAGAAATTATCCGTTTTTCCTTTATTGTCAAACGAAAAGGTATATTTTCTCACAAAAATACCTTGACAAATTTCATAAAATATTCATCGGAATTTCAGAGTTTTTAACAATCTTTGGACAATTTTCCATTTTTCTGTGCAAAAGTACATTTTTCTGCAAGCTTCTTTTGTAAAATATACCAATAAATGATCCAAAAAAAGGAATTATTTACTGGTATATTTACTGGTTTCTTCCTATCGTTTAATTATTTTTTTCAATATTCTCTATGAGTTGTTTCCATTGTTCTATGTTTAATTCTTCTGCACGGGCAGTTTCGAGGAATTGTAACTTTTCAAAGATTTCTTGTAGGTCTTCCTTGGTGATACGTAAGACATTTGCAAGATTGGAGATGAGTTTCTTCCGAGGAGCAGAAAACCCTGCGCTTGTCATAGAAAGGAATTTTTTTGCTTTTTGTTCACAATATTCCACTTTTCTCTTAAAATACAGAACACTGGAATCTATTTTTGGAGCTGGTATGAAATTTGTCTTTCCAACGAGACATACTTCCTGAATAGTCTCACAAGAGAATTCCAGAGCGAGTGAAAGATAAGAATTATTGTATCATTTTTTCTTGCATATTTTATCACCTACTTCTTTTTGCATAAGAATTACCATTTCATCGGGTTTATTCTCGAGTTCATGTAGAAACCGAAAAAGAATAGGAGAAGTTATGTAGTAAGGAATATTGGCAATAATTGAATAGCAAGAAAATTCTCAAAAAAGCGAACTTCAAGCTCAATCTTTACGTTCCTTACTCAATGTACTAAGTAGTACATCTCGCTTTGGTACGCAGATTTCTCATGAATTTCATCGTTTTTGAGAATTTTCTTGCTGGATTTCTTTGGAAAGTATTTTTGTTCGTACTTGCTTTTTTTCTATACCAGGAATATATTTTAAAACATCTCACTCGATGATTTGAAAATCCGTTTCTGACGGGATGATGAGGTCTTTCTCTATGATTCTTGAATGGAGAATATGTATCATCTTTTTATCGAGCTCGATAAGTGTGAGAGATTTTGGTTTTCTCGCGAGTATTTTCTCTGTCAATGCACCATATCCTGGTCCAATTTCGAGAATATCTTTTCCAGTAATATCGATACTATCTGTAATAGTTTCGAGAATATCATCATTCACGAGAAAATTCTGTCCGAGGGATTTCTGTGCTCGAATACCATAATGTCTGAGGATTTCTAAGTGATTCATTGGAAGAATTATTATTGAGTGTCTTTTGATTTAGAGGGCCATTTATCCTTGATAACGCCGAGTTGACCGAGATAAGTAGTCCATTTATTGAGAAATTTCTCATACTGATCTTTCAATTTTCGCATATATTCATGTTTATCATTTTTAAAAGAAGTGACTATCGCCGATTCTCAGAGAATCCAAGCAGCATCTTTGTACGATTGAAGTTTTTTATTTACTAAATCCTGACATCCTTGTTGTCAATATACATAACTACTTGCACTATTATCAGTAGTCACACTCTCGCTTGTTTTATTTATGATTCCTTTCTCAGTAAAATAAGCAGAAACTTCAAATATAACGGTTTTATTGCAAATATTAGAATATTGAGCTGGATATTTCGCTGGCGTGCTTTTAGAATCATCAAAGAGATCTCCAATATTAGTCGCAAGTTGCCCCACATCTTTGTTGGTTCCTTCATATAATGATTTCAGATCTTTTTTTACTTTGTCATCTAGTTTTTTGAATTCGAGACTCATAACCACCTGAAAGGCAACTTCTTGAGTGCTGAGTGGTCAGGTGGGACAAACATAATTCTCAATAGTTTTCTCCATTTTTTTCTCTCTTTTGTCTCTGCAAATATCAATCTCACCCGTATAAGTAGATCCCGCAGCAAAAAGTGGTGAGAATATACCACCTATTATCACTGTTAATACACAGGAACTGATATAAAAATGTACCTTTCTCATAAATTTATTTCTTAAAAAGTCTTGCAAAAAAACCTTTCTTTTTTTCCACTATTGGTGCATTAATTCCGAAAATAAGCATTTTTATAATTTTAACTATTTTATTTTCCTTTGTATTTCATTCTTGATTCTTTGCTTCATCTATATGTTTGTGTGTTTTTTTGATACCATAGATGGAAGCAACGACTCATCCAAGAAGAATTCCAGTAACAATAGCATCTATTTTCTTGATAGATCGTTTGTGAATTTTATCATTTTTACTAAGCACGAGCGAGTGGGTTATCCTTGTAATTTATTGATTTTAATAGTTTTTTCACCAAAAAGAAGTTTCGGGATTTCGATACAGAGAAGATTATTGTCCATAGTAGCAGTAATCTTATCAAATGCGAGATTTTCAGGAAGTATAACCGATCGAGAGAACGGTCCATAGAAACATTCTTCTACGAGAATACGTTGAGCAGTATCGTATACTTCAGGATGTTGTCGTTCTCCTTCAATAGTGAGAATGTTCCGATGTATAGAAATATTAATTTTTTCTCTTTCTATACCAGCAATCGGTGCAATAATATGAATCTGATCAGCACCTTCAAGGATATCGAGCGCTACTTGTCCAAGTTCTTCTTCTATGATATCATCGTCCGCCATCTTCACATCTATAGAATCATGTCTGTGATCTCCATGATTTTCTTCCTCGTCGTTATCCTGGTTTCATTTAAATCCTTTAAACATAATGGGTATTTTCTAAAGAATAATAATTACGCCGTCATCCTATTCAGGAATCGTTTTTTTGCAAATTTTTCTCTTTTGTGTTAGTATGGACAAAAGATTCTCTCTATCGTAAATATATATGCAGAAAATACGTTTTTCCCGTAAAGAAAAAATCCTCTTCCTCGATAATTTCGGAAGTCTTATCAATGCGGGGATTCCGATTATTCGAGCTCTTCAGATTATCTATTTTCAATCGCAAAATAAAGGTATTCAGGAAATGAGTATGTACTTTAAGCAAGCCATCGAAGCGGGACAAAATATCATTCAAGTGTGCGAAAGTCTGTCAAGAGTTTTTTCTCAGTTTGACCGAGCGATGTTTGAAATGGGAGAAGCAACCGGAAAGATGTGACAAGTCCTCACCCTCATTACCGAACGGGAAGAAAAACAACAAGATCTCGAACGAAAAATCAAGCAAGCTCTCATATATCCAGCTTCTATTATGTTCGTGGCGATTGCTATGGTGGTTACGATTATGACGTATGTCGTCCCAAAAATTGAAAAAATCTATCATGATTCCCATGTAAATCTTCCTCCGCTCACACAATTTATTATCGGAATAAGTCATTTTCTCCGAAGTGAATGAATATATCTTGCAGTAGGAATTATTATCTGTATTATAGGATTTTTATCTGCTCTGAGAAATCCGCGATTTCGGTACGAATTTGACCGCATAATTCTCTCTCTCCCCATCTTTGGTGGTATTCTTCGTAAAAAAACATTGATTGTATTTACTGAATTTCTTGCAACACTTTTGAATGCAGGGATTCTTATTAATCGTTCTCTCTCTATCGTTCGAACTGGTATGGATAATAAATATTATGAAGCAGAAATTGACGCAATTCTTTCTGATATTAAAGCAGGAAAAACCCTTTCTTCCGCACTTGGGGGAGAATATATCGAACGAAAAATTCGCGGAGAAGTTATCGGAGCAGATGAAACTGCCTTCAAGCGAAGAGTGGATTGTTTCCCAATCGAACTCTCTATGTCGGTTAAAATTGGAGAACAAACGGGATCTTTAGCTCGTATGCTTGAGAAAATGGCGGTTCGTTATAATAAAGATGTGGACGCGACTATTAAAGGACTCTCGAGTATGATTGAACCTATTATTATCGTCGGAATCGGGGGAATCGTGGGAGTTATTATTATGGCGATAATGTTGCCGTTCTTTAATATGGTAAATGTGATACACTAAGAAAATATAAATAATCCCCTCAAATTCAAATATTTGAGGGGATTATTATTTTACCAATTGAGGTTCTGTACGTATTCCATTTGATTATCTCGTCCAACTCCCGTAATACTATTCATAGTATCCTTCCAGAGTTTCTCATCGAATTTCACTTCTAAATCTGGTTTGATTCCGACCCCGTCAATACCTGTTTGAGTTTTCCCGGTAAACCATTTTGCGATGGTGTATTTGAAACTCGAACCATCCACATACCCATCGAGACTCTGAACCGATCATTTTCCGTAGGATTTTTCTCCGATAATTCGAATATTGTCCCCGAGATAGTCCTTGATAGTTCCTGCCATAATCTCTGATGCAGAAGCACTTCCACCATTTATAAGAATAACAATTTTTCTTCTTGTCAGATTTATAATATCCTGTCCTTCGCTTTGAATTTCAGAAACAGTGTTTTTGTACTTAATATGTACTGTACTCTGTCCTTTTGGTACGAAGAAATTAAGCATTCGAGCCACTTCATCGAGACTTCCTCCTGGATTATTTCGGAGATCTATAATGAGTTTTTCATTTCCAGAATCTTTTGAAATAGCAGTAAGTGCTTGAGTAAAAGCATCATTCACTCCCGCTCCAAATGTTGTGATTTTTATGTACTGATCTCCATTTATAAGCTTTTTATACTCCACATAATTGATAGTAATTTTCGCACGAGTAATTGTAAAATCGAGTTCTTCTGTGCCACGTTTCACATGAAGTTTCACCGTGGTTCCACGTGGACCTTTTATATTATTAATGGCTTCTTGAAGAGTAGTAGTTTCTGTTACGAGTCCATCATTTATTTTCGTGATAACATCACCTCATTTGAGTCCGCTTTTCTCAGCGGGAGTCCCAGACATGGGCGAGATTATATGGAGTTCTCCTGGTTTTGGCATATCGATATATGCACCGATTCCTTCAAATTCACCACTAAGTTCATCCTGAAAGTTCTTTGATTCTACAGGTGGGAAATAGGCAGTATACTTATCTCCACTGGCATCTGCCATACCTTTCGCAGCACCTTGTATAAGGACATCGTCTTGAAGTTTCTGACTATCGTAGTGGTTATACTTGAGTTTCTCATAGATATCATTGAGAATGGCAAAATTCGAAACGGTCGTAATTGGATAAAAAGTTCCGATATTTATCTCGTTCATAATAGACCCAGTATCAATTACACCAGAGTTACTTATAACTGGACCGTTATAAAGTGTGCTCAGAGTATCGAGAATAGTTTTCAATGTGATGGAACTACCAGTACTACTCAGCTCTATTTTTTGTCCGAGATTAGATTCCATTGCTCGAGTGAATTGTCCATTAGTTGCCAATTCTGTCGTTTTGAGATTGACAGAAAGATTTTTGAAAAATCCCATATATACTCCTTTTTGAAGAGCTTTATAAAGTGGAGTATCAGGATCTATATTCTTATAATTGAGAGCGATGTATTTATAACTTTCCGGTATTCCTTCATAGTCTCCGATACTATTAAAATAGACTGTGAGAAATCCTCCAAAAGTAAGTGGACGATCTTCACTTCCTGCTGGATAAGAATTAATATCCCGATAATCGATATTAGCTGCAAAAACCCCCTGTATAGAAATGAGCAGGAGAAGCAAAATAAGAAACTTTTTCATAGATGAAATGATAGTAGGGAATAGAATAATATCTTATGGTTGAGTGATAGTTGTTTCGGTATTAGTATTGTTTCCTCTCGGTGGTCAATCGAGAAATCAGAATGGATAAACAACACTCACAAATATAAGGCCGAGTCATATGAGACTGATAATAAATACTGTTCATCCTGATCCGAGGTATTTTTCTGCCCAGTAGAACTTGCCAGTCCAACTATAAACTACTTTTCGGTATTTAAGAATACTGAGTCACATAGCGATTCCGATGAGTGCGTAGCATATCTTTATGATAAACATAAGTAATTTCTATAGGAAAATAAATCCCATGAAGTATATGTTTTATCCACCTCGATGCAAGAGGAAAATAAAAAATTCCCCACTTCGTGAAAAGTGGGGAATTTTTGTATTTCAATTATTCAGTAACTACTTCCGTAGGAACTTCTTCTGTTTCTTCTACTTTTTTCTTGGTAGTTTTCTTTTCTTTCTTTTCTTCTACTACAGGAGCTTCAGTTGCTGCCACTACAGGAGCTTCTTCAAGAGCCTTCATAGAGAGACCGATTCGTTTTGCAATTGGATCGAAAGTGATGATTTTTGCTTTCACTATTTCGCCAACTTTTGCATATTCTGCAACATCTTTTACCATATTGTGAGATATTTCAGAAAGATGGATAAGTCCGCTGATTCCACCATCCAATGAGAGGAATACTCAAAATTGAGAGATACGCATCACTGGAGCTTCGATGATATCATTTACCTTGTATTTTTCTGAAAGAACTTGCCATGGATTTGGCTTGAGACGTTTCATAGAAAGGCTGATTTTATCACCATCGATTCCGATAACTTGTACCTTCACTTTGTCACCAACCTTCGCAAATTTGCTTGGATCAGAAACATGTCCCCAATCGATTTCAGAAACGTGTACGAGACCTTCGAGACCATTGAAGGTGATGAAGAGACCATAAGTAAGAATACCACTCACTGATCCATCAACATTGTCACCAATAGTAAGTTTCTTGAGTGATTCTCCTCGTGCTTCTTCAAGTGCTGCTTTTTCAGAGAAGATAATTTTCTTCCCATCTTGGTCAACATTAATAACACGAACCTTGAATGGTTTTCCAACCAATTTTCCGAGGTGTTCAAGAATCTTTTCTGGATTCGCTCCTTCTACACGAGGGTAATTCATAGGAGTAAGTTGAGAAACTGGGATAAACCCCTTGATTCCATCGAGATCGATAAGAAGACCTCCCTTGTTTGCTTCATTTGGTATAACAGTAATAATTTCTTTTGTATCAAAATTTGAGTGAAGTTTCGCGATAAGTTTGATTTGACTTGCCTTACGAAGTGAAAGCATAAATAGTCCAGAATCTTTGTCATCACCTATAACAATTGCATCAACAAGATCACCTGCTTTGATCATAGATGAATCTTCTGTAGAAGAAGTCATATGAGATCCAGAGATAATACCAGTAAATTGACCATTAAGGTCTACGAGAATCATCTTCTGATTTGCACTAATAACTGTTCCAGATACAAGTTCTCCCATATTTGGAGTATGTATTGGAGCAGCATCCTTGAGGATTTTTCCAAAATCTTCTGCTTGAGACATAAAAAAATAAACGTTAAAAAATAAAAAATAGAAATTGAATAATGAATATTATTCATAAAAAATGGGGCGGTCGACGAGGCTTGAACTCGCAACATCCAGATTCACAGTCTGGCGCTCTAACCAATTGAACTACGACCGCCATGGTTATGGTCTTTGATATGTGAAAAGAAACATAAAAAAGAGCTCTTTTTGGAGAAGCGGGGGCAAGTATATGGAAAAGGAAGGAAAAGGCAAAAGTATTTTTGAAAAAATAAAGAGGAATAAAAGTAAGATTTAAAAGAGAGTGTTTAGTATTAAAAATCCATCTCTGAAAATGAGATGGATTTTTAATAATTATCCATTTTATGGATATGAATAATTTATAAAGAGGATGAGCTAATCCTTAATACAACGAGCTGCGAAAGCATATGTTTTTAAGGTATGATTCCGGAGGATTGAAGCATTCGAATAATCCAAATATGGACTCCATGCGTCAGTAGAAGTTGAAACATAGACAGTAGATGTCCAATAATACGCATAAAGATTACGATAATCACAATAGCCTCAATTACTACAATTACCTGTGATAGTGAATCCAAGTTTATTTTTGAGACTATTTGGATTAGTGGAAGTCCATCCGAGACCAGTAGGATTAGTATAAGGGGAAGCTATTGTGCATTCCCATCCTATTCCACTTGCATCAAAAGTCGTACGCTTATCTGCCCCAGTACATCCAAGATTCGTTTCGAGAGTATCCCATTCTGCTTGACTTGGAAGGTGATATCCCCCCTTACATGGGCAAGTTGTATTACTCGTACTAATACTAGTCCCTAAACAATTATTTGTATTCATTATATCCCATTGATAGAGTGCACCATACAAATTTGCCCCATCTGTACTAGTTAATGTTGATCATGAGTAAACTACTCCTATCGACCCAATAGTCGAATTACATCCTGCCCAAGTTTGTGAACCGATGGTGACATTGGATTTGACGCAGTTTGTATCAATAGTTGTCCAGTCAGGAATGGATACACGTGAAATCACTATAAGCGAACTATTCACTCCCCCAAAACCCACACTCACCAATCCTCCTCCAAGACTTGCAAGAGTAACCGTATCATTATTCTTAAATGCTGTAACAAATGCTTGGATTTGAGTATTGTTCATGATACT
>JBAZVV010000051.1:0-9318 GCA_041660685.1 Candidatus Altimarinota bacterium
ATTTTCGAGGGTTTCTCGAGTTTTTCCGGTGATATTCGCAATATTTTCATAGATATTTTCAAGACTTCCGTATTCATTGATGAGTGATTCTGCTTTTTTGGGTCCAAATCCGGGGATTCCTGGGATATTATCGGAAGTATCTCCGCAAATCGCTAGATAATCGACGATATGTCTTGGATCGACTGCAAATTTTTCTCGTGCTTCGGCTTCATGATAGATTTTATGTTTCATTGTGTCATAAATCGCCACATTTCCATCGATAAATTGATAGAGATCCTTGTCTCCAGACAGAATAAAAATGTTATTTTCTTTATCCTTTCCGAGGTCGGTTACAAGTGTTCCTATGATATCATCTGCCTCATATCCATCTACTTTCAGATGTTTGATTCCCATAATCTGAAGCATTTCCATAATAATGGATTCTTGAATTTTCAAATTATCAGGCATTCGATCACGGGTTCCTTTATATTCTGGATAGAGCTCCAAACGGGCCTTGCTCCGAGAATCGAGTGTAAATATCAGATAATCTGGTTTATCTTCCCGATGGAGATTGAGGAGAATTTTTGCCATGCCAAAAACCGCATTCACGGGAGTCCCGTCCTTGAGGGAAAATGGAGGAATAGCATAGAACACTCGGTAGAGGAAGTTGTAGCCATCGATGATGTAGATTTTTCTGGACATGAATAAGATTTTGGAAATAGGATTTTATCATATGAAAAATGAAGAAATTTTCAAGTGGAGAGATTTTTTGTGCCAAAAATCTCTTGTATCTCCTTTAATATCTATTATAGCACTTCTGTTATTATAAATGCTTTTTTATTATATTGCTATGCTCTATTAGTATTTTTACTCTTCGTCCATGTCTCACTTCGAGATCCTCGAATGGCTTGTTCTCCGTAGTCGAGATGAAAGAGTTCATTGAGAGTATTATCGATACGAATTATATTTTCGAGAGTAGTGTGTTTCATATCGTTTGGTTTGGAATCGAGAGTAGAGAAAAACCAATTACCTTGCTCGTCGTGGAATACTTGAGTAATTGTTGTACTATTTTCAAGAAACTGACGCGTTGTAAAAACATCGAGATTTTTCTCTTCGAGAAATTTGAATGTCATATTTCGATCAAGGAGTGGTTGACTGAATTGAAAATCACTATCATAGTGTTTGTCCCATGGAAAAGCATCTTTTTCATCCGTCCATATGAGTTCTAGTGCAGGGAAGGTGTTATCTTCATAGAAATCAACGGCATATCCGAAATAATCCTCGATATTTTCTGGATCAACTTTTATAAATTCTGTTCGGCTATTTTCAAAAAGTTCTGGATAATTTCTTTGAATCTGGAATTTTTCTCCTGATTTTATTCATTCGCCAATATCATTTATCGTTCCAAATAATGTCTCTGAATCCAGTCCAAATGCTATAATCTCAGGATGTTTATAATTCTTATAGAGTCCAATTGTATACGCAAAAGTTGGGAGATAATCGGTACCGTCGACCATAATAACAGTCCATCCAAATTTTTCTATATCCATGAGTATTTTCTCTTCGTCATTTTCAGTATTTTCCGTATGTTTTGCCATGAGTTTTTAAAAAATTATGTAATATCTTATTTTTATAATCGCAACACACATTCCATTTCCTACGGAACTCGCTTTGTTTTGTAAATACATATAGGATGGATATACTCGAACAGTCCTCGGTGCATTCGATGAATCTATCTTGAGATTATTGAGAATAAAAGCCAATCGTGAAAGATTGGCTTTTATTGTAAATTTGTTAGTTTCCTACTCGTATAAAAACGGTAGATTCACTTTCAAAATCAGCTTCCTTTGTTTTATATTTATCGACCATTTCGATATTTTGTCCGAGAGAAGAGAGGAATAGTGGAGCTTCTTCTCCATAAGGAACAACCATTCGTGCTTCCAGATTTTCAAAAATCTTTGTAGCATTTTTGTCTCCAGGGAGAATGAGTACATCGATATTTCCGAGGAAATTTACCACTTTTTCAGTGATTTCTAGCTTATCCGTTGGAATGTAGGCGATATTTTTCCCTTCAACACGCAGAGTAAAAAGAGGAGTTCCTTCGATTTCCTGAAATTCTGCGAGGAATCCTGATTTTTCGTATTCTCCATGGAAATCGATAATCATCCCATCGAGAGTGATAGATATAGCATTAGAAAATATAATATCTTTTTTATCAGAAGTGATAACTATCTGATTATTTTTAGAGGTTATGTCCATGAGAGTGAGTGGTTAAAGATTACATATATTGTAAATTCTTCTTCACAAAGCCATATATATCGGGTTTGATACTGGCTGTTTTGAGTTCTTCGATGCTAAACCATCGAAATCCGTAGAATCGTTTATTTTTTTCTATGACAGGTTCTTCATTACCATTGTACTTCACGAGAAAAAGGTAGACATCCTTTTCTATAACAGGACATCATTCTTTATAAGTTGCTATGAAACTATAATTAATTTTGGACATAAATTTTATGATTTCCAAATCAGATATAGCTAGTCCTGTCTCTTCATTGATCTCGCGGAGTGCAGTATCTTTGGCAGTTTCAGCGTCCTCCATATGTCCTTTTGGTAAAACGAATTCTCGTTCTTTCTTGGCATTTTCCCATTCCAGAAGAAGTATTTCAATCTTTCCTTGTTGCTTTCTGTAAACGATTCCACCGGAGCTTTTTTCGAAAATTCGATTCATGCTCGCATAAGTGGTAAGTAGATAAAATCCACCGTACTATAGTGATTTTTTGTAAAAACACAAAAAAAAAGAATTTCCGAAAATATTATCTCTGAAGAAGAAAAAAAGTAGCAACTACTCAAGTAGTTTCGGTGCGTAAAATTCGTGCTCCGAGATGGATTTTTTGAATATGATTTTCTTGAAAAAAAGACATTTCAGTAGAAGAAAAACCTCCTTCTGGTCCAATAAAGAGATTAATAGAAGATGATTTCTGAGAAATATCGCGTATATGTTTACTATCAGTATCTTCTGTATGAAATACATACGATAATCCATTGTTTGGGACAGGTATTTTAGATTCGAGAAAAGTTATGGTAGGGACTTGATTTCCGCCACATTGCTCGGTGGATTCACGTATGATTTCTCTGAAACGCTCTATTTTTCTCTCATTTATTATAAGTTTTTGACTTCTCGCGGATCGGAAGAATACAAATTCAGACACACCGACTTCTACTCATTTTTGCAGAATATACTCGATTTTCTCGTACTTATTTGGCATCGCCTGGTAGAGTCGTATAGATATTTCTGGATCTCACAGATTTCTATATTTTTCTTTAAGAGTGAGTTTTATTTCTTTCTTGGAAATCGTGTGAATCGCATAGATATATTCTTCGCCATCTCCATTAAAAAGAACGATTTCTTCGTCAATAATTGAACGAAGTACTCGGGAAATTTGATGAACAAAAGCATCGTCAGAGATACTAATATTTTTTCAGAGAAGGAGATCAGGAAAGGAAAATCGTTGCATAGAGTGAAAGTAAGAAAAATCCATAGAGTGAAAGTATATGGATTTTTCTCTTTTTTAAAAATGAGATTTCCTGAAAAATATTATTATATCTATTTAACTCCTGAGTGCATCGACAGGATCCATTTTAGATGCTTTGTATGCAGGATAATATCCGAAGAAAACTCCAACAAATACTGCAAAACTAAATGCTCATATCATCCCTAATGTACTTGGTAATACTTCAATCAATTTAAAATATGTAATAAGAGGAATGAAAATTTCTCAAAGAAGTATTCCGATGATTCATCATCCGATAGATAGAATGATGGATTCTAGCAAAAATATATTGAGAATATCTTTTGTCTTGATTCCTATCGCTCTTAATATCCCTATTTCTTTCGTCCGTTCTGCCACTCCTGCAAACATCACATTCATGATTCCTATCCCAGAAACGACCAAGACTATGATAGCAACTCCGGTGAGCAATAAGGTCATAGTTGTTGCTGATTCTTGAGCTGCTACCACTTTTGAACCCTGATCCACCACTCTAAAATCATCGCCCTCGGTAGATTTGAGTTTATGAGCATCTCGTAGAATATTTCCTATATCGATGATGGCACTACTGATAGTATCTATATCTCTTGCGAGAGATATGAGTCTAACTCCTGCGACATCTCCGATGATGGATTTTGCTGTAAAATAGGGGATATAAATAGAATCATCATACGTAATTGGTCCTATCGAACTTCCAGATTTCTTAAATATTCCCACGATTTCGACTTTTTTCTTTCCGATATTAATGGTTTGTCCGAGTGCTTTTTCTGCACTTCCAAAAAAATCAAGTGCTGCACCATTTCCGAGAATCGCGATTTTTGGTTTTCATTCCAAATCTTCTTTGGTGAAAGAGTTTCCATTTTCCAATAGCAGTTTCGATACATCCAAGAATTCTTCTCCGACTCATAAAATGGTCGTAGAAGCAGAAGTGAGATTGCTCGTGGAAATCATTTTCCCTTGCAGAAGTGCGGTGACGGTTTCTATATTTTTTGTGGCACTTTTGAGAACTATAACATCTTCCTCGCTGAGTTTGGATTTCTGTGTGGAAGTGGTGATGGGGTTGATAAGTATGGTTGTGACGGCAAGATTGGCGTATTGATCTTCTATCTGTTTCTGTGCTCAGAGTCCAATTGCTATCACGAGAACTATCGTTGCCACTCATATTATAATCCCGAGAGAACTCAAAAAAGTTCTGAGTTTATTGTTGTACAGGGAAGTGAGTGCCATAGTAAGTATTTGCATATGTCTGGTTGGAAAAAATATTAATTCTCTATGAGAGTATAGTTACAATTCTCTACTTTCCCGTCTTTTAGGAAAATAATTCTGTCGGCATATTTTGCCATAATAGGTGTATGAGTAACCATAATAATGGTTTTTCCTTCATTTTTCAGATTCATAATAATTTTCATAACCTCTATGGAAGTCTCGGAATCGAGTGCTCAGGTTGGTTCATCGGCGAGTAATATTTCGGGATCATTCATAAGACTTCTCGCTATACTTACCCGTTGTTGTTGTCCTCCAGAAAGTTCCCCTGGTCTATTATCCAACTTATCTCAGAGTCATACTTTCTCAAGCAGCATCTTGGCTCTTGCCTCTTTTTCAGAACTATTCATCTCCAAATATAATGACGGCAACATAACATTTTCCAATGCTGTCAATTTAGAAATCAAGTGAAATTGTTGAAATATAAATCATACTTTTCTATTTCGGATATAGGACAACATATCGTCATCTTGCAAATGTGAGATATCTTCTCATTCAAAGAAATATTTTCATGAAGAAACACTATGGAGACATCCTATGATATTTAATAAAGTAGATTTTCCACTCCCAGATTCTCCCATAAGTACGACAAATTCTTTCTTGCGAATAGATATATTTATTCACTTTAAAACAGGTACTTCCTCTTTATTGGTCAGGAAATACGATTTTTTAATATTTTCTAGTTGAATAAGTATATCGGTCATTGTATTGCTCGTAAGGAATAAGCATCACCATCTACGGTTTTTTTGAATTTTCAGAAAATTTTTCTAATAAATAACGGTGTCTCATTTTGTCAGTCCAGAAATGATCTCGACCATTTTTGCATCGGTAAAACCAGTAATTACTGCTTTATATTCTCCATTTTTGAGGAGCACAGAAGGTTTCTTGTTGATGGTTTTTACTGCTGGAACGGGTATAATGAGGACATTCTTTACCTCTTTGGTTACAAACTCAGAAGTCGCGGTCATTCCGTCTCTGATTCGTGTATCTTCGGTGGAAAATATAATCTCAACTTTATAACTCACGATTCCATTGGAGTCAATCATAGCTTTCTCGCTCACATAGGATACTTCTCCAGGGATGCTGAGTCAATCAATGGCATCAAACGTTATGTATACTTTTTGTCCGTATTTTATTTTTACAATATCTACCTCTTCTACTTGTGATTCTACAAAGAAAGTTTTGTTGTTTATAATGGTCACAAATGGTTCTTTTAGTGAATTGCTTGTTTCTCCTATTTTCCCGGAAATAGTTGCAATTTTCCCATCCATCGGACTTTTCAAATAGGCATCTTCTTTCTTTTTCTCTGATTCTTCGAGATTTTTTTTGGCACTTATGATCGTCATATAGAACGGTTCTAGCTCTAGAGAATCAGCTCATTTCTTACTCTCGAGTAAGCCTTTTGATATCTCGATCTGAGATTTTTCTTTGACGAGAGAAGTATCTTTTTTAATCCGTGCATTATCAATGGTGAGTTGTGCTTGATCAACCTTTTGTGTAGCAAGAGCGAGAGAAACTTCATTTTCCAGAGTAGTTTTCTGTACTGTTGCTTCTCCTATTTTTATCTTTTGTTTGAGATTGGCAATGAGATCATTGGTTGATTGTATTTTTACATCCATACTCGTTTTGGCTTCCTGAGTTGTCTGTAGTGTTAGTGTAAATGCGGCAGTTTCATTTTTGAGACTGGAGAGCGCATTTCCAAAATTTGAGATATACGTGTCTAAAGTATTTTGAGGAAAGGTCGAAGAAGTAATAGAACTCTGCAGAGTATCGATGGTATAATTGAGAGATTTATTGGTCAAAGTGCTCACTTCTCGTAACTGCAATGCATTCTTTTCTAATTGTGTCATATCGGTATCTTGTCTGAAAATCTTCCAATCTGTATAAAATATATTAAATGCATTACTTGCTTCCCTGTAGCTATTTTCTGCTTGTAGTTTGGTTGAAGTATGTTTCGCCCCGAGATACGATTCATAACCATCGTTCAGGCTTTTATTCACATCACTTATTCCGAGTAGAGTATCGATATTGAAAAGATTTTTTTCCACAAGAGTGATGAATTGTCAGGCTTCCATAAGAAGTTTATTTTGCGCATTTCTATACTTTTCACTTTCTTGAGAAGTGACGGATTGTACATTATTCTGTGCTGTTTTGAGATCGAGAATAAGAGTATCGAGATTATTTTGCGCATTTAATGTATTTATCTCTGCTTGTTTTTTGGTATTTTCGAGATTTTCTCCTGCTATTTTGAATGTATCTTCAGTGAGTGTGATATCCATTTTTGTCTGTGAAAAAGTAGCATCATAGGATGCTTGACTCGATTCTAGCTGCTTTTCTGATACATATATCTCATCGAGTGTAGAACCTCGTTTTTTGATATTATAATTTGCTTCCGCAATTTTCAGAGCTATTGTTGCCTTGTCTATTGCGAGATCAAGATAATCGGTATCGAGAATAGCTATAGTCTCTCCTTTTTTCACTTCGTCGCCTTCTTTTTTGAGGATATTTTTAATAATCCCAGGATTTACAAAATCGAGATTGAGTTCATTTTTGAGTGTGACTTTCCCGTCAGATTCTATAGAAGTTTTTAAACTTCATATATTTGCCACATAAGTTTTCTGCTCTTGTACGGTATCAGGAGTTTTGCTTCAGAAAAAATATACATACCCAAAATATCATATTCACAATATTATTGTGAATATGATAATGTTTTTGGTCCATTTCCCTGAAGAATCCTTTTTTACTTCATTGATAAGTGACATGAAGGTATATATTAAGGATAAAAAGTATTTATTGAGAAAAAGCTATTTTTACAAACTCTGCTATTTTCTGATCTGGTACTTCTTTTGATAGCCAAATAGATATATATTTTCCATTACTTAAATCGGCGAGACTCGCTTCAGTATTTGGAGCATCTGGTCACTGGGCTGTTTTTTGAATCATGGGAATTCCTACGGGAATAATTACTTTCACTTCGCCAAGTGTTGCCGCGTTTATCTCCTCTTTGAGAGCCATTCGAGTAGCTTCATCGAGAGCTTGCATATATTTTTGTTTCTCCGTAGGAGTCATATTGAATGTCGGATCTTTTGAAGTATCAATCTGCAATAGATTTACCTCATTTCATTCTATAGAAGTAATCTTTCCATATATATCTACTTTACTTTCCGGCTGAACAGATATAGTATCCTGTGTCACTAAAGGAGTTGTATCCTCCGATACTCCGCATGAAGTAAGAAAAAAACCAAATGTGAGTACCATTCCTATAAATAGAGTTTTCATAGAGTGTATGAATAATATATTAAAATAAGGACTTTTGTAAGAAATATGGGATATTTTTATCGAAACAATCCAGAAATGTAATCTTTAAGTGCATAATAGATATTCAAATAATTTTCTTTGATTGTTTCAGATATACTAGTGGATTGTTCTACCTTTTGTATGGCTTGATCTACTCGTGTATCGAGAACTTGTAGTTTTTCAGTATTGAGTGTTCGAATAGTATTGCCATATCGTTTATCGATAGCATCTTTGTATCGCCCTTGCGTATTCATATTTTCCTGATCTTTGATATCTTTCTGTTGCATAGATGTTGGATTGACTTGTTCTGGTAACACTACTCATTCAGAGGCAAGTTTCTCGGAAAGTTTACTACCGATATTTCCTCGTGTATTTAGATCGGATGGTGAAAGATAGTCGCTATAATTGATAGTAGTGGTGAGATTATTATTTGCAAGAGTATTTATGAAACCTCGCATATGATTATAGGAAGCACCTCCGATATTTGTGAGAATAATTTTTACATCTTGATTGTCACTAGTCTTAGTAGTATCTACTATATCTTTTATATCAAGAATTTCTATTTTTATCCCTACTTCGAGTGCCTGTTTGAGTCCGATTTCTCATTCTGCTTTGAGTGCTGTAAATGTAGAAGTGAGTTCTCCGTAACTTGCAGGAATCTCGATATTATATCGATCAAGCAGTATTTTTACATCGTCCATATGCACCTGTTCTGAGACTGCTATAGTTTTAAAAATCGGTGTTCCATAGAGTGTATAGAAATAATTATATGCGTCACGAGCCACCATTTCCTCACTATATTGATAAGCAATATCCAATTTCTCTTGTTCTGATAGTCGAGATGTAGCTATGTTCTGTACGGTAGTTACTTGTGAACTGGAACGAGGTATAGAATTATTATTTCCTTGTCATCATGCCGCATTAAGAGTGCCCATACTTGTAACTAAGAACGTTGCAGCAAGAATTGCTGTATAAAATTTTGTACTTGTTTTCATAAAAAGTAATATTATGTATTAAAAATAATTTTGAAGTGTATCGTTTGAAATAAACCTTCACTCACTAGTACGAAACAACTTTCTTTATTTATTCAGAAAATAAAAAAACTCTCTTTTTAATGTGAACTGACCCCCTAAAAGTGGAATGGAAATAAAACTCCATTCCACTTTTTTTTAGCCAATAGGTATAATTGTGGAAAAAGGATCTCATATATCCCTTTACCCAATAATACTAT
>JBAZVV010000052.1:0-3076 GCA_041660685.1 Candidatus Altimarinota bacterium
CAGTTAAATAAAAACCCCACCTTCACGGCGGGGTTTTCTTTTATTTTACGAAATCAACGATTTTTGCGAATACAGCTGGATGACTGATAGCAAGATTAGAAAGAGCCTTTCGGTCAATCTGTACATTTTTCTTATAGAGCAGATTGATGAAAGTCGAATAATTGAGTCCGAGAGTTCGAACCGCATTATTGATACGGATAGTCCAGAGACCACGAAAATCTCGTTTCTTGAGACGTCGTCCGATATATGCATTGGTTCCAGCCTTCATAAGAGCATTCTTAGCTCGAGAAAAGACATTTCCATTCATCATACGAAAACCTTTCGCACGAGCGATTACATTTTTATGTCGTTTTTTAGTCATAAGACCACGTTTTACGCGTACCATAGTAGTTGTTAGTTATAATTATAGTTAAAAGTCTGTCATTGCGAATGAAATGAAGCAATCTAGGATACTTCTTCCATTTAAAAAGGAATTATTTAATCTGGATACCACGTCGTTCCTCCTCGCAATGACGGGAAACCTTACCATTCTCTATTATTTGACTCCGTAAGGGAGGCATCTCTGAGCAGCCAATTTATTTGTGGAGTGAGCTACGAGACCGTATTTATCTCGTCCCTTTGCTTTCTTGGATTTATCAGAAAGAAGATGACGTTTGCATGAATGAGCAAATACGAACTTACCAGTTCCGGTAACTTTTACACGTTTTTTTGCTCCTGAGTGAGTTTTCTGTTTCATAAAATGAAATTAAATGAGAAATAAATTATGATTTTTTAATATGAAGAAGGATAGAGAAATTATTTCCTGCCTTCATTACCTTTCCATCTGCTTTATAAACTTCTGCGAGAGAAGCTACAAATTCATTAACCTTATCCATAGCGAGAGTCTCATAGTGATTTTCTCTTCCTCGAAGAGAAAGGATAATCTTCAGTGGATGTCCAGCAGTTCCAAACTTTATAGCCTGATTCTTTCGAATCTCCAAATCGTGATCTCCTATCTTATAGGTAAGTTTAATGGTTTTTACATCAGTCTTCTTTGAATGAGACTTATTTTGAGATTTTTGTTGTTTGAACAAAAATTTTCCATAGTCCATCATCTTTGTCAGAAGAACACCACCTTGCATTCCTATCTCTACGATATCCATCTCTAGGGCACTTGCCTTACTGATAGCTTCAGAGAGAGGCATGATACCAAGCTGTTCTCCAGACTCAGCGATAACCTGAACCTTGTCAGCTCGGATATTTTCATTGATACGTTTTGCTTTTGGAGCCATCGATTACGCCTTAGTGGATACAGATTTCAACATCTTAGCGAAACGAGATTTTTTTCTCGAACCATTGTTGATGTGGAGGATATTTTTCTTTACAAGAGTATCGATACGAGAATAGAGTTTTGCAAGAAGTGTCAAACCATCTGCAGATCCAGATGCAACAGCTTTTTGAAAAGCCTTAAGAGTTTCCTTGTAAAGTGCATTGAAACGACGATTTCTTGATGCTTTAGTCTGGCTTTGTTTAAGAGCTTTCTTTGCCGATGAAGTATTTGGCATGGAGTAGAATAATAGAGAATAAATAAAAGAACGGCACGACTTTTATAGAGACAAAAGCGGTGCTGTATTAAAAAGTAGGGGTATTGTATGGAAAAAGGTTCGGGAGTCAAATTTTTGTTTTGGAAAGTATGAAATGGAAAATAGAAATACAGAAATGAGAGATTTTTTCATTTCGAACAAAATCGAAGAATCTCTTTTTTATAGAGAATAAGATATCTCCTTTAATAGCTTTTCAAATCATTTTTCCAATTCCTCGATAGTTCCATTATTTTCGAGGATAATATGGGAGATATTTTTGAGTTCACGAATTCTTGATTCCGCTTCCGCTTCAGTTTCTCGCATAAATTCCTCGATAGTTTTCGTAGTATCAGAACTATTTTCTCCACGAAAAGTTACGCGCGTATAACGAGTAGAAATATCTGCGTCTATATAGATAAGCTTGAATCCCTGAATATTTCGCAAGTATTTTATATCGCTTTCTCTTCGTACCCCATCTATGATAATCATCGGTGCAGTACTTTGTCCGATGTCTGCGAGCATAATCTCTGAGAGAATATCATCCCCAAAAACCTGTCGGAGTGCTGTCGAAAGTTGTTGCATAGCATCTCGACTTTTCTCTCGATGCATTCGATCCAATATATCACGCAGAGGATTCGAGAAACGATAGACTTCCACACCATATTTTGCAACCAGATACTTGGTCAATGTCCCCTTTCCACACCCCATCTCCCCTGCGAGTGCTAAGATTATTTTTTGCATATTAGTAATAAATTTATTCAAAAGTTAAACGATCTTTTTGTATCTTTTCCCTTATTACATCTCGTTCTAAACTTTCCAATACTGAGCGTTTAGCAAGCTGGCGAAGTGCCAGAGTTCATGTTTTTTTATTGCATCATGAATTTTCTGATGCATTTGGAAAATGGAATGTATGTATTTCTGACATAATATCTCAGATATGTAATAAGATACAGAGATAGTATGGAAAAAATATGCAGAGGCAAATGAAATTTAAAAAATCCCCAAGAAAAATATTTTTCTTGGGGATAAGATGAAATAAGATTCTAATACTTATACAAGTTTATTTAATATCCATAATAGATCATACTTCAGCTACGACTTTATTTATCTCACGAGAAACTTCCTGGTTTTGACTGAGAAAAAATTTAACTGCCCCCCATAGCAGTAAGTCATCCATTTTTAAAACATTCTTGAATCCACAAAACTTGCTCGGACGATATCTTATAATCGCTTGTACATTTTTTATAAGATTCAAACAATCATTCTATTCGATTCTTCCAATATTGATTATTCGGATCATGTTCATTTTTAAGATCCAGAAGATTCATTGATCCAATACTGCTCGATGGTAGTAGTATTGGATACCGTAATCATAACCCTATTGATTGAAATGAGTCTTCATTTCAATCATCAAGTTTTGCCATATAATTATCATATTTAAAATATAAAAAGTTCATCGAACAAATCTATTTTAACACTTTATTTTTTTTTTTGAAAATTTTCCATATACTGAA
>JBAZVV010000052.1:3086-8847 GCA_041660685.1 Candidatus Altimarinota bacterium
ACTGAAATTCCTTTCGACTTTACGAACTTTATAGACTCTTTTCATGTCTTTCGTCCATCTTCATACCCATACTCACTATTCATTTCTCTCTGGTCTCGGAAAACCGGCGGCTTTTGTGAAACACGCACAAGCTCTGGAAATGCCCGGACTCGCGATCACTGATGCAGGGAATTTGTATGGGGCTTTTGAATTCTATAAAAAAGCGAAGGAAGCGGGGATTAATCCGATTATCGGAGTGGAAGTAACTATTTCCAAGAAAGGGAAAACCAATCGGGACAAGGATAATGAACTCTTCGAAATCGTGCTTCTCGCGAAAAATGTAGAAGGGTACAAAAACCTGATCGATATGGTGACGGAATCTTGGCTCGAAGGTATGTACAATGGACGACCGCGAATCGATTTCGAACTGTTAGAAAAATATAAAAGCCATCTCATCGGACTTTCTGGATCTATTATGGGGGAGATTCCACAACATATCACGACGGGGAAAAGTGAAGAATATATCCGATCCAGAATCGCTTACTACGAAGGAATATTTGGAAAAGAGGATTTTTATCTGGAACTTCAGGAGCATCCTGATAGGGGAAATCAACCGAAGATCAATGATTATCTCGTGAAACTCTCACGCACTTACGGACACAAAGTAGTGGCTACTAATCACGTCTACTATATCGATCAGAGCGACGCAGAAGCTCGCGATCTTTTTTACTGTATCGGAGATGGTCGTTCCCTCGAAGATCCGGATCGTCCGACACTTATCGAGGGGAATTATGCCCTCAGAAGTCCTGTGGAAATGGCAGAACTATTCGCTCATGTACCAGAAGCGATTCATAATACACTTGAAATTAATGACAAGATACGAATCGATATCCCATATGGGAAAACACTTATTCCGACTTTTGAACTCGGAGAAACAGAAAAGGTTCGTTACCAAACGTATATAGCAAATATACCTGAGTGAGTAAAGAAACTCGAAGAAGAAGAATGGAATCTGCGTCGTATATGTATCGAGGGACTCAATCATCGCTATAACTTCGGGCTTGACGATACAACTATTACGGAATTTATTCACAAGAAAGATATCGTTGGATCTGAAAAGAAACTCTCAGACATGTCTGCTTTTGAGCTCCAAGAACTCGCAAAAACCTATTATACTGATCGGAAAAATGAGATAGTTACCACTGGATCAGAACAAAATAAAATAATCGTGGATCGATTGGAATACGAACTCATCGTAGTAGATCTGATGGGATTTAATGGGTATTTTAATATCGTCTCCGATTTTATCATATGGGCGAAGAAAAATGGCGTACCGGTCGGACCAGGACGTGGATCTGCCGCTGGAGCGATACTTGCGTATCTTTCCAATATTACTGATATCGACCCACTTCCTTATGGTCTGCTTTTCGAACGTTTTCTGAATCCTTCTCGTGTCTCTATGCCCGATATCGATGTGGATTTCTCCGATACGGGACGCGATAAAGTTATAGAATATGTACGCGATAAATATGGAAGTGACCATGTTGCACAAATCTGCACCTTTGGAACTATGGCAGCTCGTGCGGCAGTCAAAGATGTCGGAAAGGCTCTCTGAATCCCTTTTGCTGAGATGAATAAACTCGCAGCAGCCATTCCATCTAAACCAGGAACCAAGCTCAAAGATGCACTTATTGAATCGATAGAATTTAAAAATTTCTATGACAGCGATGAACGATATCGCATGGTTATCGACAGTGCTCTGAAACTCGAGGGATCTATTCGACAGCTCGGAGTACATGCCTGTGCGGTCATCATTGCACCACGTCCTATGACGGATTATTGTCCGCTACAACATCCACCAAAAGACGTAGTAACGACTGTTACACAATTTAGTGCAAAACCTCTCGAAGATCTGGGGCTCTTAAAAATGGATTTTCTCGGACTTCGAAATCTGACGATCATCGAACGATGTCTCCGAATTGTCAAGGAAACGCACGGAAAAGATATCGATATGCTAAAGATTAGTTTCAGTGATAAGAAAGTCTTTAAGATATTTGCTCAGGGAGATACTGCGGGGGTATTTCAGTTTGAGTCTGCCGGGATGCGAAAATATTTAAAAGATTTGAAACCTAATTCGTTCGAGGATATTATCGCGATGGTAGCACTCTATCGTCCTGGACCTATGGCATTTATCCCGGTCTATATCGACCGAAAATACGGACGAGAAAAGGTTTCTTATATGATGGACGAACTCAGAGATATTCTCGAGAAAAAATATGGAAAAGACACCGTAAAAGAAGAAACGAGAAAACTTGAACGAGATCTGGGACCATACCTCAATGTCTCACATGGTATCGCTATATATCAAGAACAGCTCATGCAACTTTCTCAATCTATGGGAGGTTTTTCACTCGGTGAAGCCGATGTCCTACGTCGATGAGTCGGAAAGAAAATCCGTGAAGTTGTTGAGAAAATCAAGATTGATTTCGTGAAAAAAGCCGCAGAAACCAATGGATACAAGCCAGAAACCAGCGAATTTATCTATGAGAAAATGGTTATGCCCGCGGCGGATTACTCTTTTAATAAATCCCATGCCGCTTGTTATGCGATGATTTCGTATCAAACCGCATACTTGAAAGCATATTATCCGACGGAGTTTATGACCGCTCTAATGGTATCAGATGAGGAAGATATGGAGCGTATCACTATGGAAATCGGGGAATGCAAATCTAAGGGAATCGAGATTCTCCCGCCCGATGTCAATGAATCTATGAAACATTTTACCTACATTGACCGACACCATATTCGTTTTGGGCTCAAGGCTATCAAAGGACTCGGAGATGGACCGATTGATTCTATTCGTCGCAATCGAGAAACCTCTCCGTATACAACAATATACGAATTCATCGAACGAAATAGTGGGGATGTTATCAATAAAAAGGCATTAGAGGCACTTATACTTTCTGGAGCACTTGATAAGTTTGGCGATCGTGCGAACCTTTTTGCGTCCATACTGAAAATGAGTGCCGTTCAAAAAGAAAACGAGAAAAAACAAGCAACGAGTCAGATTGGACTTTTTGACTTTGGCGATCATGGAACCGAACATTTGAGGTTTTCTCTGGAAAAAGCGAAACCTATGACTTTCGAGGAACGTATTCGTGGAGAAAAACAATCCATCGGATATGGAGTTTCTGGACATGGACTCGATGGACTTAAGCCCTATATCGATAAACGAACTATCGGCATGGAACATATCATCGAGTGGCGAAAGAAGATGACTAAAAAAGCGGAACATAGTGAATTAAGTATCAAGAATGAAAATTCACAAAGTAATGAATGAGAAGAAGACATAGGAGCAAATCTCAGTGTTCAAACTAATGACCAACCAAATATTCATTCTGAAATTATTATTTCCCCTGAAAATAATAATGACAAGAAAATAGAAACACCAACAAAAACTAAGAAAGAAGTAATGAAACGAGTTCGATTGATCGGTCTCGTCACATCCGTACGCCACGTACAAACAAAAACAGGTAAAATGATGGCTATTGCTACTTGTGATAGTTTTGATTTCAAATTCACCGTACTGGTATTTTCCAAAGAATATGAAGCACTTTCTCCCCTTCTTGAAGAAGATAAAATACTCCTCGTCGAGGGTATTTTCCGAGGAAATGAGGAAAATGGAGAAATGGCAGTCACGGCACAAACCATCCGTCCTTCCACTATCACTTCTACTCGACAACAGGCAAATGATATGAATCTCTTCGACGTAAAAGCACTCGTAAATCTCTCAGGATTTACCGAGGAGATAGTCGAAAATAAAAAGGAGAGTTGAAAGAAAAAAGACGAGAGTGAAAATCAAGAAATATCAAAAGAACTGTCAATCGAACCAGAAATAGAAAATGATGAATCAGAAGAAAGTGAAGAAAACGAAACAGGTAATGATATCTCATTTATTACAGCTACAGAATATACTATTCAGATTCCTTCTTTTGCTTGCAGACAAGACCTCGTGGATCTCAAAACTTATCTAGAAGAAATCGAGAAAGGCTCTATCCAAATATACATTGACATACAATGACAAAAAAAGGATACGAAAATAGCTGTGAAGTCTACTGACGTGATCAAAAAATGGGTGAAAATGAAAGGATGGTAGAATTTATTTCTGTCCATCCTTCCTAATGAGGGAAATCTTACTTTCAACACTCTACGAAAGGAAAATAAAAAATCTTTTGCTTTCTCCTGATTTTCCATATAATGTTTGTCGCCCGGCGGGGTAGCTCAGTGGTAGAGCAGCGGCCTGAAAAGCCGTGTGTCGGCAGTTCAATTCTGCCCCTCGCCACCATTCTCGGAAAATACACTCTCTAAACCGCGACGAACCGTTATATGAACGCGTTTCTCGCGGTTTATTTTGATGTTCGAGAATAGTAATCAGGCAATTTTTTTCTTTTGAACAAAATTTCCTGCTTTATAGTATTTATCCGCATTACGGAGAGCATACGCAAAGCTATGAGCTTCTAAAATTGTATTTCTTTCTGATTGTCGTAATTCCTTAATTTTCTTTTCCATATTCTCAATAGAAAGTTCAAATGCTGATTTTCAATCTAAATAAACTTTCTTTTCTCTTTCGCCTAATCCAATACCTCCACCAAATTTTTCAATATGTTTATTAAGATCACTATTAAGTTTATTTAAATACAATTGGTGTCAACTTCTTTCTCTTACTAGTTCGCTATCTTTTATTTTGGATTTTTGAATTTCTTTTGTTTTAAATTCTTCATAAATTTTATCAGTAACAACGAAGCTTCTTAGTTTTTTGGCAATTACTTTCTCAATTTCATCAAAACGCATTGATAGATTATAATCCTCACTGTCTGGTGATGTGATACGAAAAATAATATTTTTTGGCTCAATAACATCGCCCAAAACCGCATCAGGTTTTGTTTTTTGAAGTTTTTCTAATTTAGCCCTGAAACGATATTTATTTGGAAGAGTTGGAGTAAATGTATATTTACCATCTTCAGATTTTACCATCTCATCTTCCAAAGGATAAAATCAAAGATTTTCTTGTTTTCGTTCTTTTTTTACAAGTTTTGGCTGATTTTGCTCGTATCGACTTCTTAATATTCTCCATTCTTCTTCCATAATCATCGGTTCATAATATTTACTATGCTCACGTAAATCCGTTGTAGTTTCACCGTATGCGAGCATACCATAATAAAAAGGATCTATCCATTCCTTATAAATAGTTTTTTCATTCAGACTAGTTTCATTGAACTCCTCTGGATTATCTTTTTTATTACTTCGTAATATTCGTTTTACTCATTTTTTTGTTAGCCAATCAGTAATATATTTATCTGATTTTCATTCATATATTTTCATCTTAAATGCTTCTTGCATTGGTTTAAACATCTCAGGATCTGGCTCGTGGAAGCCTTCCTCATTTATACGATATCAGTATCTATGATAACCGAGAGCTTTTCACATCTTTGCTTTTGAATGGCTTCCACGTTTACTATCTTGAGATAATTTATCTGAGTAATTCTTACTAAAGACAAAGTAAATTCATAACATCATCTTTCAATCAGCAGAATTTGAAAAATTAAAGTTCGTGTATCTTAAATCTATGAGTCCATCATCCACAAGATTAATGATTTCTCCACCTTCAAGCATATTACGTGCCTGTCTATCGGGAGAGTAACTCAGTAATCCTTTAATCCTGCCTTGTCTTACCAGTGATATTAATTTTTTCCACTTCGGACGAATTCCTGGGGTCTTTCAA
>JBAZVV010000053.1:0-8847 GCA_041660685.1 Candidatus Altimarinota bacterium
AAGTTTATTTCCTCGTCCTTTCGTCTTTGCGAGTTTCTCTGCTTCAGATTTTGCTTTATCGAGAGCTCGCTGAGCTTCTCGTTCCTCGAGAGTTTGAACGGTTGGACGAGCGAGAATTTTATCCCATTTATTACATACGAGGATAATTCCTTTCTTTTCCTCAAGAGCTCGCTCTACGACATGTTTATCCTGAGAAGTAATTCCTTCATCGGCATCGATCACGATAGCAACAAGATCTGCACGAGTAATAGATCGCTCAGAACGCATAACACTCCATTGTTCCAAATTGGCACTTCCGATCTTTCCAGATCGACGAATACCAGCAGTATCGATGAGGACGATTTTTTCACCATTCCATTCTATGATAGAATCGATACTATCACGAGTGGTTCCTGGCATATCTCGAACCATGGCACGATTCGTTCCAGTAAGTGCATTAATTAAGCTCGATTTCCCCACATTTGGTCGCCCAATGATGGCAAGTTTCAGAACACCATCATCGTATTCTGCTTCTTCATAATCGAGTCCATTTTCTTTCAAATTATGTACCATAGCCAGTTTCAAAATATCAAGTCCTCGATCGTGAGCGGTACTCGTAATAACGAAATCATCGAATCCAAGAGCAGCAAGTGCGTATGCTTCGTTCATTCGTTCGATATTATCGGCTTTATTGGCTACGATGATAACTTTCTTCCCAGACTTTCGCAGGAGCTTAGCAATCTCTTCATCAAGAGCAGTAAGCTTATCATACTCGAGAACAAAGAGGATTAAATCCGAACGAGTAATAGATTCCTGAACACGATTTCGGATATCAGAAAGAATAGCATCATCGGTTCCGATAGTGATACCTCCAGAATCGGCAAGTATATAAGAGATGTGATTTTCAGCATCGTGCATCTGATATTCGACAATATCTCGCGTAGTGTTTTCAACATCGGAAACGATAGCGATTTTATGTCCAGAAAGGACGTTAAAAAGACTGGATTTCCCAACATTTGGGCGTCAGACAATAGTGATTCGTGCAATCATAGTAAGTGAAAATTGAGGCTAAGAAAAAATATAAAAAATGCTACAAATAGAGCATTTTTGAAATATAGTGGGGAGTATAGTGAAAATACAGAGAAAAGCAATGTAGAATCTATTTCTGTCCGACAAGTTGCGAAATCTTCGCATCGAGATTCGCTTGGATATAGGTAAATATAGAGGATAGGATTTTTCTTCTGTTCTCAGAAATATTGCGAGAATTGATTGTTTGGATCTTGATACTGATATCACCGCGTATCTTTCCAAGAAGTTGGGCTTGTGCTACAGGATCATTGTGAGTTATGCGTTCTATACTCAAATTGAGATTAGCAAGTATTTTATCAATCTTGATTTTGTATGATTCTATGAGGAAAGTATTGATATCATTAATCGTTTTTTCTTTATCTTTTTTCTCTGCCTCGGTTTCTTGTTTTACTACTGGTTTTATTTCTACTTTTGGTTCAGTTTTCTGATCTTCTTTGATTGTAGAGGTTTTTTCATCAATTGGTGTCTTTAAATCAGTTGTTTCAGAATCTGTCGCAAGTGCGATGATAATACTTTCGCTAGAAAGGCTTCCAGATGAGATTGTATCAGTATCGGTCGCAGCAAAAGTACTCGATATCAAGCCAAAAATAAAAAATGAAAAGATTGTTTTAAGAAAGATATTCACGAGAAAAAGAAGAAATAGATTAAAATTGACTTGCAATATACTCTTTTTTATCTGAAAACCAAACTGTCAAAGTGAATAATTAGTGAAGAGGATTTATTTTGGAAAATGTACTTTTATACAAAACCCCTTTCCTACATCACTCTCGATAAAAAGCGTTCCTTTGTGGAGCGAAACAATTTTTTCGATAATAGAAAGGCCGATTCAAATTCCGCGATCTATCGATGCTGTTCTCGATTTATCAACTTGATAAAACTTTTCTCGAATAAATTCGATTTCTTTCTTGGCAACACCATTTCCATTATCTTGAAAAGTTACATATACCTTCCCTTGTCTCTCTATGCTGGAAATACGCAAAACTTTTTCTATACCTGCATATTTGATAAAATTGGAGAATATATTATGGAGGAGTTGAATAAATTTCCCCTCATCCAATGAGCAAATAAGTGGTATTTTATTTTGCTTAACGATGATTTCTTGATGTTGTTTTGCAAGAAGTGGACCATATTCTTCCTGTATATATTGTATCACTTTTATAAAATCTATTGGGTACTTTTCCAATGCCTCCCCTTCTGTTTGTTCCAGTTTCTCATATTCCATAATAGAACTCGTTATATCAATCAACCGATTGATTTCCTTATGAAGAAGTACATAATTCTTCGGACTATTTTCTATAACTCCGTCATCCATCCCTTCTAGGTAGCATTTGATAGCAGTGATAGGAGTTTTGATTTCATGACTCAAATCAGAAAGGAGATCGGATCGTATTTTTTGCTGTTGAGAAAGATTTTTATTAAGTGTATTAATCGCATCGATAAGTGTACCAAATTCATCTTTTTTCTTATATTCAATCTGTCCATATCCTTTTCGCGAAATAAGATCAGAAAGATTTCCGAGAATAGACTGAATAGGACGAAAAGAAAAACGTACCCAGATTCATGAAATAATCAAAATCAAGACGATCATAACAATATTCACGAGAAACATCGAGCGAATGATTTTCAAGATAAAAATACCTTCAGGAGTGGTATTATGAAGAAAAGAAAAGTTAAAAATCCCAGCAACAAAAGAATCAAGTGCATTGATGAAAAGTACTTGTTCAATAGAATTTTCTGGTACTCCGATTTTCTGCAGAGAATCTATGACTGATGGGGCATAGGTCCCAGGACTCGCAGAGAAGTGCTCGAGAGAAGTGGAAATCCCCGAAAGGTCAGAGAGGATTTTTTTATATTCTTCTATCGTTGCATCATCGAGATTTTTCGTATTGGTAAAAGCAGTAAGGAGATCGAAATTGATATCGGGAACTTCTTGTTTAATACTCGAAAGATACTCATGAAAATACTCGGTAGCAAAGTATTTGAGCGAAAAAATATTTACCCCGATAGTTATGCCAAGAATGAGAAATATATAGATAAGAAATTTCTGAGAGAATTTCATAAAAAGATTTATTGAGAACAATATTTATTAGCATTATCATAATTTTCTCACAGAAATCAAGACCTTTTCTAAAAGCCATAAAAAAAACGAAAGGAAACAATACAATGAATGAAAACTTTTGCGTTTTCCGGGGTCTCGGGTACAATGTCAAACGTTCCATCTTGTGAACTAAAACCCAATATATCTCATCGAAATGGATATATTTCATTTCGAAATTTATACGGCCTTGGAAATTTCAGAGTACTTGCACTGGCTTCGTATGAATGAGAAAGAATATATATATATATATCCGTGAAGATACAAGCACTCTATTTCATTTATAAATTATTATGACTCTTCAAACCAATTGGAATCTGACAAAATACTTTTTTACTGGACTCGATGATCCAAGATTACAAGCAAATATAGATTCCATCCTCCCACTTTCGGACGCTTTCGCAAAGAAATATCTAGGAGTAATCAAAACTTTTTCAACACCCGAACAAGTGCTCGAATATTACGCAGATTACGAGAAAATGTCACATGAAATGGGAACGGGAGGAAACTACCTTTCTTATCTCCAGGCTCTCGACACACAAAATGATACGGTTATTAAAAAACTCGGAGAATTAGAATGTATTTTCGTAGAAGCTTCCTCCAAGCTCCTATTTATCTCTCAAGAATGGAAAGAACTTGGCTATGAGAAAATTATGTCATTTGCCAATAATCCCCTACTTCATGATTATAAAAATTCACTCGTTTCCAGTGCTGCTAATTTGAAATATATCCTTGGAGAGCGTGAAGAATTTGTACTCAATGAAAAATCTCGAGCACTCGGAGTGGTAGAATGACTCAGAGAAGAACTTACAAATTCCTATGAATTCCAGATAGAGCTCGATGGAGAAAAGAAAACTATGACCGAAGAAGAAATCCGAAGTCTTCGAACCAGCACCGATAGAGAAACTCGACGAAAATCTTATGAATCACTCCGTCAGGTATATAACAGTAAACAAGCTCAAATAACTCTCGGAAATATCTACGCTGGGATCGTCAAAGATTGGACTTCCGATGTGAAACTCCGTGGATATCAAACCATTATGGAACCACGAAATACTTCCGAGGAACTCGAAAATGAAGTCGTAGATATGCTCATGCAAGAAGTGCAAACCGCTTATCCACTTTTTGCTCGCTTCATAGAAGCGAAACAAAAACTTATGAAACTCGATGAATTTCATATATATGATGTTTCTGCTCCTCTTGGTCAGATCGAGAAGGAATTTTCCTTTGAGGATGGTACGAGACTCCATCTCGAAACTATGAAAGATTTCGACCAAGAATTCTATGATTACTCGGTTGATATGCTCGAATCTGGACGTATCGATGCATTTCCAAAATATGGAAAACGCTCCGGAGCTTTTGCTAGTTATGGTCCTGGAGAACCAAGTTTCGTACTTTTGAATCATACAGGGAAACTTCGAGATGTTTCCACTCTCTCACACGAACTCGGACATGCAACTCATGGACACCTTTCACAAGGACAAAAATCAGCAGTGTATGGTAGTCCACTTTCTCTCGCAGAAACGGCTTCTATCTTCTCTGAGATGCTCTTGTCTGAGAAGATTCGAAAAGAACTCTCAACCGAAGAATATAAGGAATTCCTCAATGAAAAACTCAGTGATACATTTGCTACCATTTTTCGACAGATCCAGTATATAGTATTTGAGAAGCGAGTCCATGAAGCTATTTTTGCAGGGCAAGAACTTACCTATCACGATTTCAATCGGATGTGGCGAGAAGAGCAGATTCGTATGACGGGAGAAAGTATTGCTTATGATGTCACCGCAGAAAATGAATCCAGTTGGTCTATGATTCCCCATATCTTTGCGAGCCCTTTCTATTGCTATGCGTATGCTTTCGGAAATATCCTCGTATTCGCACTCTATAATCGCTACCAAAAAGAAGGACAGAGCTTTGTAGAAAGCTACAAGAATATCCTCCGATCTGGAGGTTCCAAACGACCAAAAGACCTTCTCGCCGAGCACGGATTCGATATCACTTCGCCGAAATTTTACCGAGATGCTATGGAAGAGGTAGAAAAAATGGTCATGGAATTTGAGGGATTGGTGGAGGGGGAATAAAAAAATCGACAAAATCAAAAAAACCAATACACTTCTCTAAAATACTAAACTACAGCCTCCTTTATGGCCCAACTCGAATCCATTATCGCACAAATTGCTGCAATGCTCTCGATTACATCACTCGATGTATATGTTTTTTTTGGTCTCCTTGTTCTAATTGTTATCATCGCTATCTTAGGACTTGCACGGATATATAGCGTATTATTTGGAACAGTACTCGGGATTGGGATATTCGTACTCTTTTCCACTGTTCTCTCACCAGAATATCAAACTCCCGAAACGCTCAGTCTTATAAGTGATACTTTTGCAAAAGCTCTTATTGGGTCGTCAGTATATTTGATATTTATCCTCACAGTTCTCGTTCCTATGAGTGGAGGAATTTCTGTTACTCTCCCAAAAACCATTCTCGGGAAAATATTTCAAACCATTACTCTTACTTTTCTTCTCATACTTTTCTTAACAGCCGTATTTCTTGGACTTATAGAAAAGAGTTATATTTTTGTTCATACAAATAGTGCTTTTGTGCTTATAAAAAAACTCACTTCCTATTCAGAGCTCCAAAGCTCTCTACTCTTTACTTTTGTTTCGGCCCATCTCCCGACGATTATCATCGTATCTATCGGTTTTATTGTCTATAAGATACTTTTCGCTGATATCGTCAATTCTCTGATTGCTTCTCTGATAGAACAACTTAAAAAACAGAGAAATGCTGGAGGTGGTGGACATGAAGAAGCTCCGAGTCATGATATGGGATGATATGAGGAATTCGAGGAAGATCATGGATGACATGAAGAATTTGATCCACATGGATGACGTAGCGGTCATCATTAATAAAAAGAGCTTTCCAAATAGGAAAGCTCTTTTTATATATATGCCTTTATTTATTCTATAGTAATAATTTCTACTACTGGGATTTCTTTTCCTTCTCTTTGAATATCATTTACCGCAATGATTCGATCTCCTGGGGCAAGAATCTTTTCGACCTTCAGAAATGCAATAGCATTATCGAGATTAGATCCGAGATTTTCACTCCAATTCGAGAGAAGTACTGGACGGATTCCAAAAAGTGCATTCATATAACGAACAGAACCTTCTTTCATCGTAAATGCATATACATCACGATTCGGTCGGAATGCTGCTGCCAATCGTGCAAGTCGTCCAGATTTTGTGAATATAAGCACTGCTCGAACATTGAGAGATTCACTCATAAAGAGTGCATTTTTAATAAGATGTTTCTTTTCTATATCACGTGCACAAAGTCCTTCATCAGAAAAATCCTCATGTGAATAATGGGTATTTGTTTCAGCTTCTTTAATAACAGCTGTCATCATTTCTACTGACTGAATCGGATATTTACCAATCGTTGTTTCTCCTGAAAGCATAGTACAATCTGCTTTTTGTCGTACACAATTGAAGATATCTGAAACCTCCGCGCGCGTTGGAAATGGGTTTTCGATCATGGTTTCCAATAGATGTGTCGCAACAATAACAAATTTTCATTGTGCCATCGATTTTTTCACAATGTCTAATTGATAGACAGGGAGCTTCTCGATCGCAACCTCAATTCCGAGGTCACCTCGAGCCACCATAACTCCATCGGAAGCAGTGATAATCTCATCGATATTTTCTATACCTTCTTGATTTTCTACTTTAGAAATAATCTTGATATGATTCGCATTATGAAGAGCAAGGAGGCTTCGTAGCTCTTCAATATTAGAACGATTTCGTACAAAACTCATCGCAATGAAATCGTATCCTTGTTCGATAGAAAAGAGTACGTCTTGTTTGTCTTGTCCAGTGATACCTGGAAGACGAAGTTTTACTCCTGGGAGATTCACATGTCGTCGTGATCCTATGAGACAGCTATTTTTTGCTACCACAAGAACATGATCTTCCTTTTTCTCTACTACTTCTACATCAAAGAGTCCAGAATCTATTCTGATAATCTGACCTATATTTACATCTTCTAGGAGATATGGATAATCACAAAAAAGAGATTTCCCATCATCTTGAAATTTTGCACTATCAATATATATTTTCACCATATCATCTTTTTCGAATTGAATCTTTGTTTTCAAATCTCCTGTTCGGATTTCTGGTCCTTTTGTATCGAGAAGAGTAGAAAGTTGTGTTTTCCCTTCGTTATTCAGTTTGCGAATACGAGTCATAATAGCACTCGCTACTTCATAATTCGCATGCGAAAAATTGAATCGGATAATGTTTATCCCTGCTTTATACATAGCAATAAGTTGTTCCTCTGATTCTGTCACTGGTCAAACTGTTGCAATAATTTTTGTTTTCTTCATAAAATGAAATAATTTACATATATAAAAATCCGTGCATATCATATGAAAAGCACGAGAAATACCAAATGAATTTTAAAAAATCCCATCTCGTTGTGAAATGGGATTTTACTAAGTATATAATATGATTACACGAGTTTTCTTCGGTAGATATAAACAATACCAAGAGAAAGAAGAAGTGCAGCAAGAATCATAATATTTGCTTGTGCTCCTGTTGCTACTTTTGTAGCAGCAGTTACATCAACCATTGCTCCTGAGAGAGTTGTACCAGACTCAGTACCAGCTGCATTGAGTACAGGAACTTCAGTACCTGTAGTTGATTTGAGAGTCTCAGGCGTAGTAAATTCTTTAAGACCACTTACTCCTTCTTTGATAGTATTTCCGGCAGCATCTTTTGCAGAAAGTACCGTAAGTGTATAGGAAGAAATAGGACTTAGTGCAGCAAGTGTAGTAATCTTAACTGTATTTGGATTTACTAGATCCTGAGTTACTGTACCAACAAGTACATCAGAATTATCACTTGTTTTCGTGATCTTTACATTCACTGGCTCAGTAGAAAGTGCTGCATTAAAAGCAAGTGAGATAGTATTCGTATCTATCACCGTAAGGTCTTGAATAGCAAGTGCTGTGGTAGATCCTGTTGCAACCATTCCAGCAGCATCAGTAACTACCATCAGTTCATCAGAAAAAGTATCTGACTCTTTCATATCTTTATCGATAGCAACAAAAGAGAAATAATATGTTGTTGCGGGAGCTAAAGCCTCGTTATTCGAAGAAAGCTTTGTAATTACTACGCCCGTTGTAGTAAGTTGATCTGTTTCATTGTCATATTGTGCTGTTGGATCCTTAGAATTAGCAACAGATGTTTTAGAATATTTCACAATATAAGCAGTTGCAGTAGAAACCGCATCCCACTCAAGTGTAATAGAGTTAGAAGTCTTTTTTACAAGACGAGGTGCTCATTTGACTTCGAGAGAAGCAGGAGCCATCATTCCAGTAGAACTAAGAGTAGTATTAGCAAGGGGTACTATAGCACCAGTGGCTGCAGAAGCGAGAGTAGAAACACTCAAAATAGAAAGTGTTGCTACTAGAGCAAGGTATTTTGTATAACGCATAGAAAAAGAGAAAAAGAAAATAAAAATTATTGTATATTGTATGAACTTAGATATAATCTAAGGAAATACCTTACATACTTGATTGTAACAGATTCTGTATTTTTTTGCAAATTATTTTTAATAAAATTTCTATTATGGCGAAAAAAGGCTTCACACTCATAGAACTTATGGTGGTTATCGCTATT
>JBAZVV010000054.1:0-363 GCA_041660685.1 Candidatus Altimarinota bacterium
CCCTGTATTTCCTGTTTTTCCAATGATATCACCTTCACTCACCAACTGACCAGGAGTCACGCAATATTCCGAAAGATGAAGATAGCAAGAATAGAGAGTGGTTTTTGCACTCAAATTACTCGGATCTGGCACATTGTCGTGTTTGATTACTACATAATTCCCCTCTGTCGCTTTGCTTTGTGCAATTTGTACTACTCCATCCAAACAGGAAAATACAGTATCATTCGGAGTAATGGGCATAATATCTACCCCAGGATGACTCCCATGTCCTTCTGAAAAATCCCCAAAAACATAATTCCCAAGATAAACAGTCGTATAAATACTGGTCGTATTTGCAAGATTTCCTGGAGTATACTTCATCAT
>JBAZVV010000054.1:373-8799 GCA_041660685.1 Candidatus Altimarinota bacterium
CAAAGAAGTGATTAGTGAAATATAATAAGATTTAAAAATTTTTATTTATTCTCTACAAGATTCTATTCAATGTCCTTCCCTTCTGCAAGTCGAAATTGGAAATTGTCCTCGACAAATTTTCATTTCAATGCAGAAAGACATCGCACAACATTATTGTGCCAATTTGATGAAGAAGATGCATAAATCGAACCATTTTTATTTCCATATCGAGAGAGTTGATCAATAGTAGCATATTGACCGAGAAATTTATTATTGAGTGTTTTGGTCATCCAGTAAATCCCTTCTCGTGCACTCAAGAAATCATACGTTCCTCAGGAATCAGTATTTCCTATATTACCTACATTATAAGCGGTTTTGAGATGATTCCCGAGACCTGTTTCTGCCAGTCCTACACACATCAGAAAACTTGGATCAATCTTCGCGTTCACAGCCTCTTCTGTCCATATATCATGATTTGCAAATCGAGGATCGGCATAATTTGCGAGAAGATATTTTTGACGTTCTATCTCATCAGAACCAGCAATAAGAAACTTTGAATACTTAGTAATATTTGTTTTATTTCCATAACGCGCTTTCAAATCTTCAACAAATTTATACTGATATTTCCCTTCTATGCTATCATAACTCAACTTTGTTAAATCCAGAAAGCGAAGTGGATCAATAGAATCACGATTCTTATATAGCTCGAAATGAAGATGTGCTCCGGTTGTCATCGGTCCAGCACCAGAAGTTCCAGGAGCCCCTCCAGTTTTTGCAAAAAGTTTTCCTGTATCTATAAAATCAAATCTCTTTACGAGTACTTCTGATATATGTCCATAGACTGTTACAAAACCATTTGCATGTTTGAGTGCGATATATCCATATCCAGTCGGAGTTGGTTCTTGGATGAAATACACATATCCGGCAGCTGGTGCTACAATATCAGACCCCTGTGGCATAGGAAGGTCAATTGCTTCATGTTCACTTCCAAGAGACTTAAAATATTCTTCATCGTGAAAATAAGTAGAAACTCTAGTTGCATCAACTGGCCAAATCAAAGGATTTTGAGCAGTATCATCGATTGGATAATCGATGAGTTGCTTCTCAGCTGCGTAAAATTTCTGTAGATCACTGCAAGAATCCAGAAGTGTCCCTGAATCGGCAAAAGTATATCCCGATGCGGACACTGCGACAGTTGTTCCACTTCCATTACCTACTACATCACATTTATACTTATCACCAAGACGAGCAAATACACTGGTATATTCTTCGGAGATATTTGCAAGACGTTCTTGTATTCTTGTTTCACTTTCTTGTTTATACGCAATATATTTATTAAAAAGAGCTTCCTGTCCTTTGGTTACTTCCAGAAGTTCTTCTTTGTATTGTTTTTGTGCAGAAATATCTTGCTTCCGAGAAAGAAGTTTTGTTTTGAGTCGAACATTGGTAATTTTCTCTTTTTTCAGAGCTTCTTTATTATAGTAATATTCTTTTATGAGACTACGATGAACTTCTATAAAATTCTGTCCAGCCATTTCTAATACGGTTTTATAATGAATATCATTAAAAATATCTCCGATATTACCGTCATTGAGGATGATACTTCTGAGTACATCGATGTTTTGTGTATCATCATATACGAAATCTCCTTTTGTGTAAATATATGTCAAGTATCGAAGAATAGAGACTTTATTCTCTTGAATTTTTGCATTCAATTCCTCAATATGTGCAGAGTATTTCTCTATCTCTCGGTTTTTTTCAGCTATCAAATCTTCCGTATCTGAGATAGATTTTTCGGTTTCAGCAATACTTTCGTCCAATCCTTGAATAGTATTTTTAAGTGTAAATTTCTCTCGTGTTATTACTCGTTTCTGATCCTTGTATTGCTCCTTTGTGGAATCAATACGTTTGAGAATATCTGTCAAGCTATTCATCTGACGTTCTGCATTAAAAAGCCCCAATTCATCATCCGAGGAAAATGGTACATTCTCAAAAAGGAGCGTTTGTTCCTGATTTTTAAAATTATCCAAAATCTGAGTTGTGTGAGATTTTTTTATCCCTACAATCGTTGTTTGATCTCATTCTGCTGCAGATACAAAGGATGGATTATATTGTCCAATAAGGAAAAATGAGAGGAGAAAAAATGTGAGGAATTTTTGTATTTTTTGTTTTTGCATAACGATTGCGGACGGTTTTTATATAGAACACAAAAAGTGTACCATATAAATTTTTCTGTGGCAAGAAATGAGTATTGACAATATTACTTTATAATTAAAAATATCATTCCTTGCTTGAAGGAATGATATTGATTTATATCCTCTCAAATATCAAAAAAACTCGCTCCTGTTCGGCTATTTTATATTCTTCTATTCCAACGAGTTTTAATCCTAACTTCTTCAACATCTGTTTTCCTTCGGAAAGTTCATCAGGACTTGCGAGCTTATAGAGGACAATCTGTCCATCTTTCGCTAAAAAAGGTTCTGCCCATTCGAGAATCTGTGGCAGATAGGCAGTTGCTCTTGACACTACAAAATCAAACTGTCTATGATATTCTGGAAGTTTTGCCACTTCTTCCGCACGAGCTTGAATCGCTCGAATTCCTGTAAGTCCGAGTCATTCAATGAAATGGTTCATAGCACGAACTTTTTTTCCTGTACTATCCATCAAAGTAAAATCTACTTCCGGAAAAAGAATTTTCAAAGGAATCCCGGGAAAACCACCACCACTCCCGATATCAAGGACTTTTCCAGAAAGTTCTACGAAATTTCCAAGCATCAAAGAATCGATAAAATGTTTTTCTACAATCCCTTCGGGGGTTCGTATAGCCGAGAGATTTGTATGACTATTATATTCTATAAATAAGCCTAGAAACTTCCGAAAAATAGCTTCTTCAGAAGTTTCGAGTTCGATATTATATTGAGAAAAAAGAGAAAAATAAGACATTAGGGGCAATAGGTTAATTTAAAACAAATATCATTCTGAACTTATCTTCAGAATGATATTATTGAGATTATTTCATAACAGAAACCTTGAGAATTCCAGAACTTTGACTCTCCAGTCGTACTTTTTTTCCGATTTTAAAATCAGGAGTTTCTGATTCTTCGTCGATCAGATAATCCACTCCGTCGATTTTCAATTTCCAATCTCATCCAACTTTTTCGAGATGGAAAGTTTTTCCGATATGAACATCGAGACCAGTTTTGAACTCTGGACTATTTGATTGAAGCCATTTTGGTAAAAAGTATGCAAGAATTGCAGAGATAATTACAAGAATAATTCCTTGCACTACAGTCACGGTAATATCACTCGTAATATATACATAAGCTGCTAATGTAAAACAAGCGATACTTATAGAGAGACCATAGAATGTTGCCGTTAACATCTCGATAAGAAGAAAGAAAATTCCAGAAGCGAGGTAAATATAGAAGAGGTTGGACATAAAGAAAAATTAAGAAATAATTCAAAAGGTAATCATTGTAATTCTTTTCTATAAAATCCGACTATGACTTACACATTATATATGTAATTCCCAAAACAATTATCGCAACAGTACTTCATGGAATGATTGCATTCATATACTCATTCTTCCATAAAAAGCAAGAAAGATATCCTATACTTAATAGGAACATTGGCAGCATGGTGAAATAAATAATCATAACATCTCCCATACCAGCCCAACCTGATGGATGAGATGAACTTAATACATAGAGAACAAATATATTATAAATAACCATTACAGAAAAGAATAAATATTTGAAAAATAAAAATATATATAAAAGTATTGTTTGCATTATTTTGAGAATTATTTATAAATTTCTTTTTTATTTTCCGAGGCCATTGATATTTACAAAAGGAATACTCGTACCTGTTACCTGAGGGAGAACTCCATTCCACTTTTCAAGGGCTCGAAGCTGCAGAACTTCTGGATTGGATTTAAGAGCCTCTGACTCTACACGCATAGCTTCTGCTTTTCCTTTTGCTTCCACGATTTTTTGTTCTGCCTCAAACTTAATTTGTTCCAGTTTATTTTTCGATGCGAGTGCATCTTGTTCGGCAGTCACCTTTGACTCGATAGCAGTATTAAATGATGCAGAAAAATTAAAGTTCACGATATTTACATCATCCACGTTAATCCCCCATATGCTAAGTTTTTCTGTCATTAGTTTCTTCATCTCTGCACGGATCACTTCTCGTTTACTGATAAGTTCTTCTGCGGTAAATTTTGCTGTTGCTGCCTTTACAGATTCCTGAATCGATGGATCGATGAGCTTCTCCTTATAATCAACACCGATATCTTGATAAATCTTTCCAACTTCTTTTGGAAGAATATGGAAATTAAGAGCTACAACTGCTTGAACTGATTGTAAATCCTTAGATGCTGCAGAAGCTTCTGTCTGTTCTTTTTGTACCTTTACATCGATTGTTTTTACCTCTTCTATAAAAGGCATTTTAAAATAAAGTCCTTCATCGTACACGGTACTGGTAACCGCACCGAAACGGAGTAAAATCCCTCGTTGTCCCGCACCAATAGTACCGAAAGTACTATTGAGTATAATAAGTCCAACGATAATTATCACTGTCCAAATAGTAGTTTTCTTCAAAAGATTTCAGATAAATTCGAACATAAACGAGAAAAGTAAAAAAATAAAATTACAAAATCCCTCAGAAAGATCTAGTTTTTCTGAGGGATGATTTTTATTTTATCCCAAAGGTTTTACTAATACTCGTCAATATATCACTATCAAGAATATATTTCGTATTTCCTCCACCGAGAGCATTCTCGATAACTTTCAATTGTTCTTTAGTTACTGCTTGTCCTTTGAAATATTCTTGTGCTGCCATAGATTGAAGTTCCATAGCTTTTGCATCTGCCTCGGCAATAGCGATAGTTGCTTGAGCTTTCCCTTCTGCTTGGAGAATCTGAGATTGACAATCTCCTTCTGCTTGAAGAATCTTGGATTGCTTATCTCCCTCATTCTTCGTAATTTGAGATTGTTTGTATCCTTCTGCTTCGAGAATAAGTGCTCGCTTCTCTCGTTCTGCCTTCATCTGCTTACTCATAGAATCCTGGATATCTTTTGGTGGTTCCAATTTCTTGATCTCAACTCGCATAACTTTTACTCCCCATTTTCCTGTTTCACGATCGAGAGATTCCAAAAGTCGAGCATTGATATTATCTCGATTGGAAAGAGTTTCATCAAGTGCCATAGTTCCAAGAACACTACGAAGATTCGTTTGTGCGAGACTTACGACCGCGAGAAATACATTAGAAATCTCATACTGAGCTTTTGCAGGATCATTGATCTGAATATAAACAATTCCATCAACGGCTACTCCAACATTGTCACGAGTAATAATCTGTTGTTCTGGAACAGTAATTACCTGTTCACGAACATCAATCTTGCGAAGTGTCTGAACTCCTGGGATAAGAAATACGATACCAGGACCGACAGTATCGGTATAACGACCAAGAAATTCACGAAGTCCTACTTCTCCCTGAGAAATCTTCTTCACAAACATCGGTATAACGACTGCAAGAACAACAAGCAGTATAACAAGTGTAGTTCCATCCATAAAAAAGATTGATTAAAATATAAAAACGGTATAATCGTATACAATATACTTCCAAAGTCAAAAAATAAATGAAAGTAAATATCACTACTATCGGATGAGGAACAGGAACTTTCAATGTTCTCTATGGACTCAAGGAAAATGCAAATTTTAATCTCGCTGCTATTGTATCGGTTTCAGATTCTGGCGGAAGTACCGGAGAGATTCGTGATCAATTTGGAATCTTACCACCTGGGGATATTCGTCGAGCCATTGTCGCACTTTCCGAAGATACTGGAATTGTACGAAAGCTTTTTGAGTACCGCTTCAAAGCAGGAAATAGAATCGCTGGTCATACGATAGGAAACCTCCTCCTGACTGCTCTTACTGATATCACGGGGGATTTTGAAAAAGGTATACAAGAACTCTCCGATATGTTCGGTGTTCGTGGGAAGGTAATCCCCGTTACACTCGACGATACACAGGTCGGAATTATTCTGGAAGATGGAACAGAAATCATTGGAGAAACCAATATAGATGTACCAAAGCACGATGCGAATCTCGAAATCCGAGAAGCATTTCTAGTGGGTGGTGGGAAACTCAATCCTCACGCAAGAGAGGCTCTTATAAATTCTGACTATATAATCGTCGGACCGGGAGATCTCTATACGAGTATCGTACCGAATCTTCTCGCAACAGGGATGCGAGAAGCGATTCAGAAATCCAAAGCAAAGATGATCTATATTTGTAATATTATGACCAAATATGGAGAAACAAATAATTTCTGAGTAGAAGATTTCGTAGATGTGATCGAGAAATATATCGGGAAAAATGAGATCGACTATGTGTTAGTAAATAATGCTCCTATCTGAGAAGAATTGGTATTGAAATACCAAAGAGAAGAAAACAAACAACCAGTTCGCATCACCAATGCCTCTTTGTTCTCAGATGTACCATATAAAATTATAGAACGAGATGTGGTAAATGAACAAGATTATATCCGTCATGATCCCGGGAAACTTTCAAAAGTCATCGCTGATTTTGTCGAAGGATGGATAAAATAGAGCAATTTGTCATTTCGAAGAAGTGTTAATGACTGAGAAATATTCCTTGGCTTTATGATTTTTTAAGAAGAATTCATTTTATTCTTTAAACTAAGGAAGATTTCTCACATTCGTTCGAAATGACAAATACTTAAATTTCTTATGTAAACCAAGAATTACTTTTTAAAATACCTTAATATGAGTAAATCGCCACAGGATAAAAAGAATACAGAAGAAAACATTATAAAGGAAGTTTCTTTTGTAGAGAAAGAGCTTCTCTTGAATTCTCTCACACAACAAGAGCTTCTTAAAACCACTAAAGATCTCAATAAAACCATTAAAGAACTCACTAAAACACTCAAAGTTCTGGAGAAACATGAATTTTTGACACTTCATAAAAGTAAATGGAAGCTCATCGGATATAATATATTTCTTGGAATGCTCTTTGCTATAGGAACTGTATGTGGTTTTCTCCTTCTTTCTTGGTTGACTTTCAATTTCTTCAAAGACTCGGTGATTTTGAATCAATTTGTACAGAATCAACTCAAGATGCGTCAGTTTGATATAGGAGAGATTCAAGAAAAAGTAAGGAACAATCTTTCAAAACCAGTTATACAAACGGGAAGTAAAGTCAAAACAGGAAGCGGTCAAGAATAATGTAACCTTTCTAAAAAAAAAATACTCATTCGTTATGAATGAGTATTTTTTCTTAAGAATATTTTACTGCACCGCCTTCCATTCTGCTTCTGTTTTTACGAGATTCAGTTGTTTCATAAGATTCGTTCCAGAATCTGGAAGCACCACTGTTACATTCTTAATCAGTGCCTGTTTGTTATTGATAAGTGTATCGAGAAATACTTTATTGTAGTTATTGAGAATCTGATATGTAGAAATGAATTTCCCTATAAATACGAGATAGGTACGAGCATAGGTGTTTTTCTGTTTTTCTGCAAGATACTGATTAATGAGTTCCTCGGTTTTATCATAATCAAGATTCTTATAGGCAGTAGTCATACTCGTCTTAATATTCTCAATCGCGAGATCCGAAGTAGTTACGGTTCCTTGGAGTTCCGTTACTTGAGCAGATAGAATGGAAAGATAGGAATTGGTCGAAGTATACCGATATTTCAACTGATCGAGAAAACTTTCGAGCATCGCTTCCCTATCGGTCGAGGAATCAAGAAGTTTATTAACATCTGTTCGGAGAACATTCAAATATTCATTGGCAGCTACCATATTGCTCGATATGAGTTTCTTGCGACCGACACCAGTATCTGCAAGCATCTCCCCTACTGGCATAACTTCTGTATAAAGGTTAATAGGAGTATTTTGCTTTTCTTTCTCATGCAGACCGATATTCATAGCGATTGCCACTCCCGTATTCCCAAGATAGGGAACATTTGCTCGCTGAAATTTCCCGTCATTTCCTGCCGCATAAGTACTACTACCACCGCTCAAAGAGGAAACATAGGTAAATATCAGATTGATGAGAAATGAGAGAACGATACCAAGGAGAAGTACTTTTTTGGTAAAATCTTTTATCTCTTTTTGAAGAGCCATAGAAAATTGGTTAGAATCTAGACAATGGAGTAATTAATTACTCTGGAGTATAGTCCCAAAGTCTTTTTTTGCAAATATATTTTATGAAGCAAATTTGATAAAAATATATCCGCTCAACCTCATAAAGAATTCTTATCGAAAATATGCTTCTATTTTGGAAAATGCAGGAGTATAAGTATATCCATTTCAACCATCAGTACCATTTGGAGCAATACATATAAAAAAATTATCAGTCGTTTTGTTGGCAGAAATAATAGAAGTAATACTTGTGGTGAAAATGCCAGAAGAAAATCG
>JBAZVV010000055.1:0-8763 GCA_041660685.1 Candidatus Altimarinota bacterium
TAGGGGATAATCTCGCCTTTTTCACGATCTCACATCTTGGCATAGGTAAAGTCCCACCAAGCTTTTACAATCGGATTTTTGAGAGTGCGACGACGTTCTTTTTGAAAATCTTCGTCGGTAAAAAGTCGCATAATATCGGTCAAAGCACATCCTCCTGGATAATCCATGAGTGTTAGAACTCCATTTCGGAAATAATCTTGGATACGAGGTCCAAATATCTCCGCACCAAAGAGCTTAATCATAATATTCATAGAATCTTGTGTCACCATTTGTTTCTCATCATCGGTCGTCGCTTCGAGGATATTAATCCCCATCGGACGAGACATATCAGCCGGATCAAAGTAGATAACATCATCTGCTCGTTCTCTCGGAACAAATGGAAGGAGATCAAGTGCGAGTTCTCCATGGGGATCCATAATACATGCACCATTTCCGAGTTTAAAATCCTGTCGTGCCATTACCTGGAGCTCGGTAGATTTACCGGTACCCGTTTGTCCGATGATATAAAAATGACGAAAACGATCCTCATTAGTAACACGGACTTCTCGAGTTACACCTTTGTAAGTATTGTATCCAAGGAGAAGTCCCTCATTTGGGAGATTCACGGGTGCTTTTACAATCTTGAAATTTTGCCAACGAATTTCGGGAGTTTTATTATATTTGGAATGTGGGAAATGAAATATAGAAGCGATTTCTTCGATATTGAGAACTGATTTTTTTTGAAAAGAAAAAGGAAAATGTCGAAAGATATATTCTCGCATAAATCCATCGAGATTTGTTTTTTTCTCTGTTTTAAAACGATTTCCTTGAGCGATACTATATTGGGAAAAAGAAGAAGTGATATTCTTGATCTCACTCTCCACCATATAAGTATCATTTCCTGTTGTGATAATTCGAATAACTACTTCATATCCTGTTTTTTTACGTTTTTCTTTCATAACACCATCCTCATCTTCTCCTTCATGAGAATCATCTTTTTTTCCTTCCTCTGGGTTTGAAAAAAGGAGGTTGAAAAAACCCATAATCCAAGAAAGCGGATTGAGTGATAGTTTCTTCTCTTTATGTTTCTCTGTTTTCTTGACGGATTTCTGCCAAGAATCTGATACAGGAGAGAGGAGAATTTGAATAGATGCTGCCCCCGTTTCTCCAAGTTTCCCCAGTGTTGAGAGAATAGTATTCATCGGGTCACTTTCGAGTTTCTGATAACTTTTTATCGGATAATGAAAAGATTTAGAGAGAACAAGTTCTACTCATTTTACTACTTTTTTATCCCCGAAGATATCAACCTCGTCTGTTTCGTCGATAACAGCATCGCTATAAAAGGCACTAATTTGTTTTTCAATCAGGTTTTTTGCCTTCTTTGGAACTACGACATAGAAATATATCTCTTGCTTGTGGGCAACATATTCGAGAGATATATAATCTTGTCCGAAGAGTTTTGACTTCAGTCCGCCAGAGTGAAGTGACTTGAGGGAAGCAAGGAGTTGTTCCATGAGACTTATTGCTTCCTTAAAATCACGAGATGTTTCTTTGCGATCATCTTGTTCACTTTCTTTCTTTGGGATTAAAATTCGGAGAAATACCATATCGATAGAACGCCGAAAATCTATTCGCCTTTTTGCATAGAGAAATACTCCAAAAAGGAGAGTTATAATAATCGCAAGAATAATGAGGATTTGAGTGACGGTCATAGAGAATGATGATAATTTCCTTTATTGTATCAGAAAAGTGAAAAAATTCAAAAAGAAGCGGTTGATTTTTTTTGAATTATCCTATACTTAAGAAAGATTACTTGGAATTTTCATAAAAATGAACAAAAACCTCACACAAATTCTCGAAAAATTATCTCTTTCTGATGCGGAAAATACGATGCAGGATATTCTCCGTATTTATGCAGAAAAAAACATTTGTATTGTACATTTTCTCTATTTTGCAAATATCATCTTGAATAAACTTGATGAAGAAAATACTCATTCTTCTCAAAAAAAAGCTTTTATTCAAGCACTTTTGGATGGAGATTTCCTCCTCCCTGATGGCATAGCGCTCAAACTTCTTTATGAAAAATATTTTAAAAAAGAGCTTCCAAATCTGAATGGAACAGATTTTCTTCCCTATTTTTTCTCTCATATACCAAAAGACAAGAAAGTGGAGATATTTCTCTATGGAGCATCTCCTGAAGTGATTGGAAAAACTGTCGAATACATCAAAGAAAGTTTTAACTTTCCTGTTATTTCAGCACAACATGGTTTCCAAGAATTTGATTGGAGTAAAATGTCTTCAAAAGAAAAGGGGATTATTCGAATATTATTGGTCGGACGAGGTTCACCTTTGCAGGAAATCTGGGGAGAAAATAATAAAGAAAAAATTAAAGCAAATGAATGTCTCGTTTTCACTGTTGGCGGACTCCTTGATTTCTGGTCTGGAACAGAGAAGCGTGCCCCGGAGTGGATGCGAAAGTGCAAAATAGAATGGCTCTATAGAGCACTTTCTAACCCGAAAAAGAATTTAAAAAAGACGCTTGTAAGTTTGAAATTATTACAATTTTTGATCAAAAAATAATCTGCCACGGCAGATTATTTCCTTTACATTTCTCCTTTCGTATTCCTTTCTTGAATCTTCTTCTCCAATTTTCGTTTCGTATTATTTACTTTGTGCAGTATTTTTCTCTCCGATTTTTCAGCAAGTTTTTTCTCAGTTTTTCGACGAAAGGCTGCTTTTCTCTCCGATTTTGCAAGAGATTTTTGTTTTCGGATTTCATCTTGTAATTCTCGTCTTGTTTTCCTGACTACTACATTTCATTCGTTAGAGGTATTTTCTATTTTTGAAATAAGAATTTCCATATGTGGAAAAAGATAAAAAAGTATATAACTTATATTTTCTTTTGTATCGTTCCGAGACTTTTCCCCACCTCGGTTGCGATACTTTTTCCATCTTCTTTGAGAGCGAGTTGCCCACAAGCAGCATCGATATCATCTCCCATAGTATGACGAATGGTAGAGGGGACTCCGGCATCTTCGAGGGCATCTTGGAATTTTTTAATCATAACCTTGGAAGTTGGTAACATCTTAGAATCAGAGCTTCCTTCTCCAGGATTATAAGGGATGAAATTCACATGTGCGAGTCGTCCTTTGAGAAGATTTGCCAGTGATCTTGCGTACTCTGGACGATCTGTGAGACCATTGATCATAATGTACTCATAAAAAATCCGTTTGTTTGTTTCTACTACATACACATCGAGTGCTTCCATGAGCTTATCGAGTGGATATGTTTGTTCCACGGGCATAATACCTTTTCGAGCTTCATCCGTTGGAGCATGGAGGGAGATAGCAAGTGAAACCTGAGGGAAATCTTTAGCGATTTTTACAATTCCGGGGATGATTCCACAGGTAGAAACGGTGATACGGCGGCTCGATAAATCCAACTTTTTCTGACCGCAAGCGATTTCTATGGATTGTTTCACATTGTCATAGTTGAGAAATGGTTCACCCATTCCCATATAGACCATATTTCTAAGCTTTTTTTCTTCCCGAGCAAGATGATGAACGGCAATCATAATCTGCTCAACAATTTCGGTGAAATCGAGATTTCGAATAAGTCCGAGTTTCCCGGTTGCACAGAAACTACATGCCATCGGACAACCCACTTGTGAGGAAACACAGAGTGTATTTCGTCCCGAGAGATGTCGCATAATAACTGCCTCGAGGAATTTCCCATCGTGCGTTTCGATGAGGAATTTCGTCGTCTGTCCATCATCGGAAGTGACCGAGGATTTTATTTTCAAAGAAGTGAAATAACAAGTGGTTTTCAGGAGTTCGCGAAGTTCTTTTGGAACGGTCGTCATAGCATCAAAATCCGTCACGAGATCTTTATAAATCGCGTGTTCTATCTGAGTATAACGGAAATTCTTGTGTCCGTGTTCTAGAAGGAATGATTTAAGTTTAACTTCGTCGTAGATGGAGAACATAAAAAGAATTTTATTGGTTATTTTTCCGAGAAAAGAAAAGTCGGAGGAGGCCGACTTTTCTTTTATTTTTTTAATTTACATCATATTTGGTTGGTGTAACTAATTGATGAGTTTTTCGGAATTTGGATTTTCTCATGAAGTCTGAATGGCAATTGCTTGAACTTCGAGAAGATATTCAAGAGTTTGTTTTACTTGTTTAATAATTTTTTCTACCTTATTCACAAGCTCTTTGTTTGCATCCTCAGAAGTATGATATATTCCACGTATTGTGCTTCTTCCAGTATAGGTGCATGTGATAAAATTGTCAGAAATATATTCTATCTGAGTTTTCTGAATAGAAAGCATGGGTGAAATATATAAATCTCCATGCTCTTCAACTATAATAAAAACTTCTTGTTTCAGAATAAATGAATGAGGAGATTCTATAATAAAACCCTCACCTCCATTCACTCCTCGAAGCAAAGAATCCACTTCATCTTGAGACAAAAACTCTGACATACTACTGCTGGTTAAAAACTAAATATTCATGAGTATCATCGCCACGATAATTCCTATAACGCTTCCAGCAAAAGCCTCTCCTGGGAGATGACCAATGGATTCATTGAAATTGTAATCTTTTGCTGTTTCTTTATTGCATTTGAGTTGATTCAAGGCTTTCGCATGGAGACCTGCCTCAAATCGGACATTGATAGCATCATAGATGATAATCATCGAAAATACGAGAGCGATACTGAAAATATCAGAAAATATACCATATTTGATTCAGAGTGCTGTCGTGATACTCGTCACAAGAGCTGAATGAACGCTCGGCATACCTCCAGATCCGAGCGTTTGAGACATCGAAAAGTTTTTCGTATGGATACCATAGAATCCTTTGAAAATTACTGCAGTAACCCAAGAGATAACTGGAATAAGTATGATATATTGGGCAAAAAAATGCATAGTAAGAAGGATTATTTAATCTCTACGATTTTAAATTCAAAAGTACCAGAACCTGCCTGCCCTTTTATGATATCTCCTACTCCTTTCCCGATAAGAGCTTTTCCTATAGGAGATTCATTGGAAAGTTTGTCATCAAAAATATCTGATTCAGTCGAACCAACAATACGGAAAGTCTCTTTTTTATTATCATTCACATTTGTGATAGTCACAAGATTTCCTACATTCACTCCTGTAAGTTTCTTGCTTGCTTTTTTGTTGTCTACGATTTCATGATTCTTCATGATTTCTTCGAGTTCCGTGATACGACTCTCGAGTTGTGCTTGTTCACTACGAGCATCTTCGTACTCAGAGTTCTCAGAAAGATCCCCATAAGAGATGGCTTCTTTGAGTTTTTCTGCAATTTCTATACGACGAACTTCTTTCAGTTGTTTTAGTTCTTCTTTAAGTTCGAGAAGTCCTTCTGCGGTAAGGAGTGTTACTTTTGACATAGGAATAAAGGTAAAAAGATAGAAAAATTTATTTATTTTTAAGAAGCATCTTCTTAAATGTCAGATAATAATCCGTTGGAAGTTCTATCCCAATAGCACGTCCTTCGAGAGAAGTGACAAATCGAGTAGTGGTATTCTTTGGATCTTTTTTGAGAGGATTAAGGAAGAAGGTATATCAGAAAAATTGGTCTGTCTCATTGATTTTATATACACTACTCGTGAGTTTCATATTCAGGAGAAAAGTATTATATGTTTCTTGAAAAGCATAGATTTTTATCTTCCTTTTCTCATCCCAATAAGTACTATACTGTATATCACCCATAACTTTTATACCGAAAAATCCGTCGTTTTCTACTTTTTTGAGAGTGACTTCTGGCATAATTTTTGAGAGAAATATGCCAGAAAGAATAATGTCTGGTTTTGTAGGAATGATACCTTCTGTTTCTCCTATGATTTCTCCTGAGCCATTATTGAGTACTCCTGTATTATTTTTTATAATTCCACTTCCATTAGTTATCGTCCCATTTATTTTCTTTATCTCACTCAGAGATTCGATATGTTTATCGATACGATCGAGGGATTCCACGAGACGGGCATTTTCTTTTTCACCAATTTTCACTGTTTCTGTATGAGAGAGAGTATCGGGAGAAGGAGAGAAAGTAGAGCGTATATTTACAAGAGTATTTCTATATGAGGGAATCGAAAAGGAAAGAACGATATTGATTATAAAGATCGTAACGAGAGCAGCAAGAGTATACGAAAAAATACGCATATTATAAGGAACAAATTATCGATAACGAATATGAAATATATACCAAAATTTAATATTTTATTTTTTTGGTTTTACGTTCGTGAAATCAATCTCAACAGGAGTATCGCGACCGAGGATATTTACTTCCACTTTTACAAGACCTTTTTCTTCATTAATCTCTGTTACTTTCCCTTCACTTCCCTCAAAAGCTCCACTCTTTATGATAACAAATTCTCCAATCTGAAACTTGATACTGAAAGCAGTATTTTTTTCGAGCAATGAACCTTTAAGTTGATCAAGTTCGGCACCACTTACGGGAACAGGGATAGTTCCAGCTCCGAGAAAACCTGTAACATTTGGAGTATTTCGAACAATGTACCAACTTTCATTGGTAACAACCATTTTTACGAGGATATAACCTGGAAAAATATTCTTTGGCTTCTTTACTTTATCTCCATTTGCACGAACGGTAATCGTATCGTGAGTTGGGATAAAAACCTCGAGAATATGATTCTCTAGATTGAATGCTTCTCGGCGTTGCATAAGTGATGAACGAACATTCTCTTCTGTTCCTGAAATCACACGTATAACATACCATTCGCCCTTTTGAGCAACATTAAGACTATCAAACATACACGTAATAATTATGACAGAAGATAAAATTATTTAGTTGGAGTAGCAGGAGTTGTTGTCGTTTTTATATCACCCAGTTTCAAATCTCCAGCTGGAAGGTTTGATGTAGCGGCTGGTATTGCTCGAACAGGAATAAATTGTTTCTTTGCTGCAAAAAGTCCTACAGAAAAAGCAGTTCCGACAACGAAAAGAAGTATCGTAAGTATGGTAATCATGCTTACTACTGTGATGAAATATTTCTTAGTTTCTGCAGGAGTTGGCCAAACAATATGGTCAAATTCCTTCATAGACTCTTTTATAAAAGACATAAGAGACACGTTACAATATAGGATACGACTCGCGTATGCGGGGGATTATATGAAAAAGTCGATATTAGTCAAAAGAAATCGGCCTTATTTGCCATTATTCTTCTCGTATCTTACAAAATGCCTGATTATTTTCGTGATATTTTACTACCCACTCTTCTGGATTTCCATAATCTGCAAAATCATTATACCAGTTGTGTGGGAGTTTGGGATGTTGTGTGGCTTTGAGCGGACACCAATATCGTTCGGTACATGCACCAATCTCCACGGCATAGGAAAATAATCCATTTACATAACTACAATAGAGACAATTGAGTTTCTGAAACCAGTTGAGATAATCAAGGAAACGACGTTCATAGATAAAATGATCACTCCTTTTTACATAAGGAATATACCACAGAGAAAATGCGATATACTGATATATGCTGAGAAATATATCTAAAATAATCGCGGGGAATATCATCATATAGATAAATGGAGCAGACAGGATATTTCTAATAAGTGCATGAGAAAACATACGAAAAAATCCTTCGCGAAAAAGTTTATTTTTTCGAGCAAATTCCTCTAAGAATATGATTTTTCTTTTTTCTACAGAATATCCATAGTTAGTCATTAAACGACTATATTCTTTTTCTAGGTCTTTTCTGAGAGCCTCAAATCGTTTGATAAGTTCGGTGATCTTTGTTTGCATAAGGGGGATGATAAGATTATTATTAAGTATTGATAGAAGTTGCTAGGAAGAGTCAAAATACCTTTCTTGCACCATTTTGCTTGAGGATTTTCGCACATTCATTGACTGTGGAGCCAGTAGATATGACATCGTCGACGAGGATAATATCTTTTCAGACAATACTTGCAAGATATTTTTTGCGAAAAGTAAAACTATTTCGTACATTTTTGAGGCGTTCGGACTTACTGAGCTTCGCCTGATGTTGTGTCATACGAGATTTCCTCAGGAGGTTTTTAAAGACATTCCCCTCCTGTTTCGCTATATCTTTTGCAAGCACTTCCGAATGGTTATATCCCCGTTTGAGAAAGGAAAGAAAATGAAGTGGCACGGTTGTTATGATGGCATCTTTTTCGGTACTTTCCAGACAAAAAAGTTCGAAACATTGCAGGAGTTGTGGGAGGAAAATATCTTTCTTTTCCTGCTTGGAATAATATTTATAGGCTTCAAGTTCTTTTTTGAGTTCATCCGTGTATTCGAAGGTTATAAAGGCTCCATCGAGATGCCAATATTCTCCCATAATCTCTTGATAATAAGGATTTTTATCGATGAAAAGTTCTTGAAAAATAATCTCTTCTTCTGGAAGGAGAAAGATATGCAAGAAAAACAAGCGAATACGCGAAAAAGGATTTATCATAGGATATATGAGAAATTACATAAATCGGAGTATATGAATTTTTTCAAATACTTCAATATCTATCGCTTGAGAGGAGAAAATCTTTTGTATCTCTTTGAGAATTCACTACAATAGTCTTACTATTCCCAACAACCCTTCCTCATGCAAACCACACAAAAAACTCCTCAACCTCTCCCCACCAAAAAAACCTACTCCTGATTCACCCTCGTAGAACTCATAGTAGTAATAACCATCCTTGTTATTCTTTGAACCATAGCTTTCCTCAATCTCTGATGATTTCAATCTAACGCCAGAGATAGTAGAAGAGTATCGGATA
>JBAZVV010000056.1:0-8723 GCA_041660685.1 Candidatus Altimarinota bacterium
GATTTTATTTGTATGAATGGATTAGTTTAAGAGAATATTGACTCTCTATAAAAAGAGATTTCTTCTATAACATAGAATATGCTTGGATTGTTCTGATATTTGTATTTACTAGTTTTTTATTTTTACAAGAATTCTTGAAAATTTGGTATATTCTCATGGGTGGGGTTGGTATTTTGTTTATAGTAAGTTTTCTCTTTTTTATTATACGTCGTTCATATTTTTTTCTTAAAGCGTCAAACTTAGTTTTACTCAATGATCATATCATTAGTTTCTGAGAGATTATTTCATATCATAATTCATGAATGAATCTGTCTAATATTTATGTAAGAATTGCTATGTGGGAAAAGATTTTTGAAAAACCACTTTTTTCAGAATCAAGTTTGATTAAAAAGAATAAAAATCTTTTTAAAATACTGTTTTTAGAGAAAAAACAAATGTTACAAAGTCATTATCAATATTTGAAATGGTGGGATATTCCTGAGATTTTCAATAGCTTAATTATAATGATAGGTGAGATTTGATTATTTATTATAACTTTAATTTTTTATCCAATTGGTATTTCTTGTATTTTTTTAATTAGTATCATTTTCATGTTTTTTCTAAAACCTGTCATTTTCTTCACTCATTATACTGAAAACCGTATCAATTCTCTTTTTTCCTCCATCGAAAAATCTTCCACCATCCTTCAATCTCAGAAACAAAAACTTCTCGATTCTCTGGAGACCGGAAAAGGGTTTCATGATTTTCAGAAAGTATTCTCGCTTCTTTCTAAATCAGCGGATGCAAGTATACAAAATTCCCAAAAACTTGAGAGACTTCTTAAAAATTCGAAATTTCATGATATTTTCAATTTTAATATCTATTATTTATGGATTCGTAAACAATTTCGCGAACCATTGGAACAGATTCTGAAGCTCGTCGAAGATAATATTCAGATACTCATTCGAACAAAACAAGAACTCACTGAACAAATATCTGAAACCGTTGATCAGAATCTGAGAGCATCGCTTGAGATTCAACTCCTGCGGATTGAGGAGCAGATAACTGGATTCGAAACAAATAGACCAGTTCTTATGGAATATTTGGAGAAATTAGCGAAATAGATTATATTGTCATTGTCTTATTTATTCATAATTTCATACTATGACCCCACAAAACACATGATTCGATGCATTTTTTCAAGCAGTGACTCAATCGCCAGAATTTAAGACTGCCGTTACGAAGGATTGGAAAGGTGATGCGAACAAAACTATGGAAGCTTCCCTTCTTGAAATGGAGAAGTGAGCGAAAAAGGCAAGTGAACTCGTGAGTGCTCTCGAGGCGACTTTTAAAACTCCAGAGGCAGTACAAGCGGGAGAATCTCTCCATACAGACGGCGGTGGATACTCACAGGCAGAGATGAAAACTCAGGAATCAAAAGACAAAGACGCTTTGGAAGTGGAATACTTTACTATGAAGAATCCAGAAACCTGGGGATTCAAAGGAATCGCTGGAATGGACGACCTCAAGAAAGAATTATCAGAGAGTTTCATTGCTCCACTTCGGTTTAAGTTTCTCGTGGAAAAGCTGAAGAAAGATAGCCCTCACACCAACCCTCTCCCAGAGGGAGAGGGGGTTAAAAAAGATAATTATCCGAAATATATTATTGATTTAGCTCGAAAAGGTCGGACAAATCAAACGAGTGCAGAAGAATTTCTATGGGAACTACTCAGAGATAGAAAATTTGAAGATTTGAAATTTCGTAGACAACATCCAATTCGTCGGTATATCGCTGATTTTTTCTGTGACGAACTTTGATTGGTAGTAGAATTGGATGGAAAGATTCATGAAAATCAAAAAGAATATGATCAAATACGAGACGAATTTATGAAAGCTGGAGGATATCAGATTATGAGAGTAACAAATGAGGATATCTTTGATAATACGGAATCTGTTTTGAATAAAATCCTTGAGTACAAAATCTCCCCTCTCTCCTCTGGGAGAGGGGTTGGGGGTGAGGGCTCTTCGAGTGAGACATGAATAGTTGGCAATGAGGGCTTTGAAGATCCAAAAACCGCCCTCTACAAGAAACTTTCCGAAGCCTACGACAAATTCCAGGTTTCTATCCCAACGGGACTCCTCTTCTACGGTCCTCCAGGAACGGGGAAAACTTTCATAACCAAGAAGTTGACCGAAGAACTCGGGGCAGGATTTATCAAGAAGAGTCTAGGAGAATTTGGATCGTCGTATATGCACGAAACGACCAAGAATATCAAGGCATTTTTCACCGGAGCCAAGAAAGCGGCAGAAAATGGACCAATCGTTCTTTTTCTCGATGAGATTGATTCACTTCTCTCCTCTCGTACGAATAATATCGATGCCAATAAAGCAGAGGAAGTTTCTCAATTTTTGCAGGAATTTAATGAACTTGCGAGTTCACAGAATCTGATCGTTATCGCCGCAACCAATCGTCCCGATCATCTCGATTCCGCCATCCTCCGTTCTGGTCGATTCGATAAGAAAATCTATATTGCTCCGCCAGATTTCACTGCTCGAAAAGAAATGTTTCGTCTCTATATCGAGAAACTTGGACGTCCACATAGTAAACTGGATTATGAGAAACTTGCGACTCTCACGGAAGGGTATGTTTCTTCTGATATCGAGACGATCTGTGATGAAGTGGCACGAGATGCGAGTCAATCAATTCTCTCGCTCGCAGCCAGTATGGACGGCGATTCTTTCGATGCTGCCAAAATCGAGAAAAGCCTTGCGAAACAAGTAATCACTATGAAAGATGTAGAAAAGGCGATTGTCGATACGCAGTCATCATTGAAGATGGTGGATATGAGTATTTATACGAAATGGCTGGAGAAAGTGGAAGGGTAAAATCTCTGATTGAAAAGAAAAGACAGAAAAATCCCCTCCATTTTTTGCAAAAATTACATTTTTCTGTTATTCTAAAGGAAAGATTTAATTTCATAACTTTTTTATAATATGGCAGAAATCCAGGATTATACTAATGCTCGAGGAGAAGAGATTATAATTCTTCCTCATGAAGTAGTGAAGAAAAAAGTTTCAAAATCTGCAGCAAGAAGAATCCCAAAGAAGTTAGATGATCATGATTTTAATGAAGAACCAGATGATCGTTCTATTGTAGTAAAAGATGCTCCTTATTCAATTCCTGTTATGACGAGCATTCATCATAATCTTATAGGTTATAAGAATGAAAATTGAGATATGCTTGTTAATTCTGAACTAACGAATCATTATAAAATTATCATCAAAAAGGAAGAACTTATAACTACAAATCCATCAAAAGATTATAAATTTGACCCAGTGAGTAATTTATGGAAAAATTCAATAGGAGAAGCATGGTTAGATAAACGTGAATTTCGATCCTTAGATTACCAAGAAATTCTCAACCTCATTCAAAAAAAATTAGAAGATCTTGATAAAAAGAAAAAACAGAAAATAGGAAAACATGCTTCCATTGATATGAATGCTGATATCTTTGCCCTAAGAATTTGAGAAACTGAGATGGTATAGGATATTATTGTAATGAAAAGAAAAATAAGTCGCTCACGCGACTTATTTTTTATTGTCAAATTTTCCGAGGAAAAAAACCAAACACAAATTTGCTTTTCGTCCATTTTTTCATATTATCTTGACTCCTCATTATGAGGACAGAGAAGATTTCTACTTACTATCTATCCAACATGAAAAAACAGAAAAAGCAGCAAATTGATTTACTCAAAACTCTTAAAAAATTAGAAAATACCGATAAAAAAGATATGAAAGACCCAAAGAATAAAAAGGGCGTAAATCCTTTTATCATTCTCTTCATTATCGCTATCGCATTTTCTGGGATATATACATTTCTCGTTTCACCTACCAAGGAAGTTATCAATACGGATATAGGTTTGAATGACATTCAAGCGAATTACGCATCGGGGGTATATTCTGAACTTATTATCCAGGGGAATTCTCTTTCTGCGAAAAAGAAAGAACAAAAAATAGAGAAAGGAATCGGAAATAAACCCGTGAAAGTTACAGAAATTGATAAAATTATTCTCCCTCCAAATGATGGAATCACCGCACTTGGTTTCAATGATCAGAAGAATCCAACGAAAGTTTCGATCAAGGATGAATATTGGGGAAAACTCTTAGCAGATGCTATCCCGAGTATTATTGGAACTATCATTTTTGTCGTCCTTCTTGTATTTCTCTTCGGGAAAATGTCTGGAGGAGGTAACGGTCCAATGGCTTTTATAAAGTCTCGGGCTCGTATGTACGATCCAGAGAAAGACGAAAAAGTGACTTTCAAAGATGTTGCTGGAGCAGAGGAAGAAAAAGAAGATCTCGAAGAAGTCGTGGATTTTCTCAAAAATCCAAAAAAATATAAGGATCTTGGAGCAAAGATTCCTCGTGGGATTCTCATGGTAGGACCTCCCGGAACGGGTAAAACGCTTCTTGCTCGAGCAGTAGCGGGAGAATCCAATGTTCCATTCTTTTCTATCTCTGGTTCAGAGTTTGTAGAGATGTTCGTCGGAGTTGGAGCAGCTCGTGTTCGTGATCTTTTCAAAGAAGCAAAAGAACATGCACCGTCCATCATATTTATCGATGAAGTGGATGCAATTGGAAAAAAACGTTCTCCTGGAATCGGTGGGGGACACGATGAACGAGAACAAACTCTCAATCAAATACTTACAGAAATGGATGGTTTTGATAATGAAACCAATGTTATTATTCTCGCTGCAACGAATCGTGCCGATGTTCTCGATAAAGCACTTCTCCGACCAGGACGATTTGATCGAAAGGTCACAATTCGACTTCCACATATGGAAGACCGAGTGAAGATATTTGAAGTACATGCGAAGAATAAACCACTCGATAAAGATGTAGATCTTCGAAAGATTGCTTCCGCAACAGTTGGTTTCTCCGGAGCAGATATAGGGAATCTTCTCAATGAAGCTGCGATTCTTGCGGGGCGAGAAAATGTAAAACTCATTACCCATGCGATTCTCCAAAAAGCATTTGAGAAGATCGCGATTGGAAGTACCAAGAAATCTCATATCTTGACTCAGAGAGAGCGAGAAACAACAGCGTATCATGAAGTTGGGCATGCACTCGTTGGGAAGATGCTTCCGAATACCGATCCAGTTTACAAGATTTCTATGATTCCACGCGGATCGACTGGTGGAGTCACTTGGTTTCTTCCAGAGAAAGATACAACCTATACAAGCAAAGCAAAATTTCTCGATCAGATTGCGATGGGGTATGGTGGGCGAGTCGCAGAAGAGATATTCTTCGGGAAAGATTATATTACCACAGGAGCTTCCAGTGATATAGAAAATGCTACAGAGATTGCACGAGCAATGGTTATGAAATACGGATTCGACGAAGAACTTGGAGCTGAGAATTTCGCTTCTGATACAATCGAGGGGAATCATCTTGGAGCAGAAGGAGGAGGAAAGATATTTATTGAGAAAACGCAGGAAAAAATAGACGAGAAAGTGCGTGATATATTGAAGTCGAGTTATGAACGAGCACGAGAAATTATCCTTGCAAATAAAGATCTCCACGAGAAAATTACTCGACATCTTCTCGAGGTCGAGGAACTCACTCAAGATGAGTTCAATGTATTCTTCGAAGGAATAGAAGGAGTTCCTGTTAAAACTATCGGATAATATAAATAATGCCACAAGAAATTTTCTTGTGGCATTATTTTAGTTTTTCATACAACGAACCGAACACATCAATGGTGAAATAGTATTGGTAATACTCCCAAATTCCCAATTATCAATAGTCATATAGGACTTAAATCAATCTTTATTTATAGAAGATCCAGACCAATAATATCCTTTACTTCCTAGTTCTTTGAAGTTGCTTTCTAGATCAGATTGATTTCCTCAGAAGGGGAGTCAGAAAGTTGCTTCAATAACAGTATTATTATATTCGTCTTTTTTCTCACGAATTTCAGCTTGAATTGGTGTACAGATACTCCTCCATTCTCCATTGGATGGCATTCTTTTCCCAGCTTTAGTCGTTTCTCGGATAGCTGCTTTATGAGAAAAGTGTTGTTCTAATGCGTATTTTCCTTCGCATATTTCTGTGATATCTCGTTCTGGATTGATCTTTATTTGCATACCATTTCGTAATTTTTTTATTTCCCAATGAGTAGAATCTACTCGGAAGTTTTCCTCTTCTAAATCATTGCGTGTAACTTCTGTTGATTCTTGTAAATTTCCCCCACCAGCCTCCCTGAATTCTCTTATCAAAGAATTAGCTATGTCTTCAATGAATGTTTTAATAGTGGTAGTATTGACAGGAATATTCCAATCTTTCATAGATTGTGCAACAAAAGATATTATGGGTTCGACAGCTTTTTTATCCTGAAGCGTATTAATCATTTTTTGCATCTCTTCAGGGGTAGGGATATAGTTTCTTTCTTGGGGAGTTATAGAACTTATAGTAATGCTTTCTTTTTGATTTTCGGTCAGTATTCTATTTCATTCTTGATGAATAAAATTTTGTATTTTTTGAATTAATACAGCCTCATCTAATGGGATATTTAGAAATCTCATGGCTACGAGGGGGTAGCGAGCACGTAACTGGATAACATCCGGATTTCCAAGGTTCTTTTGGAGGATTTCTAGATCTGGGGCGGAGAGTATTTCTGGAGACATATTTCTAATGTAAATGATAGTATGTATATATTTCTACTTGATTTACAATTTTTGTCAAATTTTTATATGAGGAGTATGGATAATTACAATTACAATCGTATAATTTTCCTGTGAATTTTATAGAGTTTTTTGTGCTTCTGTCTTGCTTTTTATTCTCTTTTCCGTATATTTTGACCCATCATACTGCTTAACTTCCTATTTATGGAATTTCCAAAACAATATACTCCGAAAAATTTTGAGAAAACACTTGCAGGAAAGTGGGAAAAAAATGGTCAGTTTCAGCCCAAGAAAAGCACTACTGGTAAAAGTTTTTACCTCCCGATGCCACCTCCGAATGTCACAGGAGATCTCCATCTCGGACACGCTATGACGTTGACTCTCGAGGATATGATGGTGCGATATCATCGTATGAAAGGAGATTCCACTCTTTGGGTTCCAGGAACGGATCACGCAGGTATTGCAACTCAGGCTCGAGTAGAGAGGATGCTCGCAGAATCTTGACAGAAACGAGAGGAGATGGGGAGGGAAACATTCCTTGCAGAGGTATGGAAATGGAAAGATAAATATGCTTCCAATATCAACAATCAGGTTCGTCAGATGGGTGCTTCATGTGATTGGTCACACGAACGATTTACTCTCGATGAAGGACTTAATAAAAATGTCGAATATAGTTTCGTCGATCTTTATAACAAAGGATTGCTCTATCGTGGGGAATATATGGTAAATTATTCTCCCGCTCTTGGTTCAGTAATTTCTGATATCGAGGTAGATTACAAAGAAGAGGAAGCAAAACTCTATTATATCACTTATTTTGTATCGGGTTCTGACAATGAACTTATCCTTGCGACAACTCGTCCAGAAACGCTTCTAGCAGATCAGGCAGTGGCAGTACATCCGAAAGACAAACGATTCAAGAAACTTATCGGACGAAAAGTTATCCTTCCGATTGTAAATACAGAAATCGAGATCATCGGTGATGAGATGGTAGATATGACTTTTGGTACAGGAGTTGTGAAGATTACTCCAGCACACGATCCTGCAGATTTCGAAACTGGTAAACGACATAATCTCCGTCTCGATTACGGAGTTATCGACAAGAATGGAATTATGACCAAAGAAGCGGGAATTTTCGCGGGGCAGGATGTACTCACGGCTCGAGAAAATATCGTAGAACTTCTTCGATCGAAAGGAAATCTCGTGAAGATAGAACCATATACTCATAAAGTAGGGTATTGTTCTCGTGGAGGTTGTCGTGTGGAGAGTATTGTCTCAACCCAGTGGTTTATAAAATCTAGCGAACTTGCCAAGAAGGTAATTGTCGGATATAAGAAAGGAGATTTTGAAATCGTACCACAACGGTTCGAGAAAACGTTTGAGGATTGGATTTATAATCTCCGAGATTGGTGTATATCTCGTCAGCTCTGGTGGGGACATCAGATTCCTGCATACTACGATGTTAAAACTCAGGAACTCCTCGCGGTGACGCTTGATGAAGAAAGTGTTTATATGAAATACGGGAAAGAGAATGTCTACCGAGATGCCGATGTTCTCGATACTTGGTTTTCTGCAGCACTTTGGCCATTTTCTATCCTCGACTGGACTCCAGAAAATGCAGGGGAACTTTTCAAGAAATTTTACCCAGCACAGGTTCTCGAGACTGGATATGATATCCTCTTCTTTTGGGTGATTCGTATGCTCCTGATGGGGTACGAATATACTGGGCAGACACCATTCAAAACTATCTATCTTCATGGGCTCATCCTGACAGAAGATGGAAAAAAGATGAGTAAATCCGTAGGGAATGTCATCGATCCACTCGATGTTATCGAACAATACTCGACCGATGCACTTCGCCTGACTTGCTCTATCGGGAATACTCCAGGAAATAACCTCAGTTTTTCTCTGAAAAATGTGGAAAATAATAGCACTTTTCTCAATAAACTTTGGAATGTGGTGCGATTTGTACACACAAATATCGGCGAGATTACCGATGATTATACAGAACTTCAAGCTAAGATGGAGAATAATTGGACTACTTTCCTCCCACACGAACAATGG